>JADMJD010000017.1 GCA_018780805.1 Rubrivivax sp.
GTTGATGCGCTGCACCTCGCCGCCGCTGAGCGTGCGGCTCTGGCGGTCCAGCGTCAGGTAGTGCAGGCCCACGTCGCACAGGTACTTCAGCCGCGTGCGGATCTCGTCCAGCAGCAGCGCCAGTGCCTCGTCGTCCTGCGGCAGCACCAGGCCGTCGAAAAAACGGCGCAGGCGCTCGATGGAGAGCTGCATCAGGTCGTGCAGCGCCAGGCCGGGCAGCGCTTCCAACTGCTCACGCGACCAGTCCACACCCACCGGCAGATGGCGTTTGGCCGGTGGCAGCTGGGCATCGGCGTCCGCTTTGCTGCCGATGCGCCACAGCAGCGCCTCGCGCTTCAGGCGTGCGCCGCCGCAGGCACCACAGGGGGTGTAACTCCGGTACTTGGACAAGAGCACCCGGATGTGCATCTTGTAGGCCTTGCTCTCCAGGTACTCGAAGAAGCGCCGCACGCCGTACCACTGTTTGTTCCAGTCGCCTTTCCAATGCGGCGACCCCTCCAGCACCCACTGGTGCTGGCTCGCCGTCAGGTGCGTCCAGGCCGTGTCGCGCGGGATGCCGGCTTCACCGGCGTACTTCAGCAGGTCGTCCTGGCAGTCCTTCCAGGCCGGTGTCTGCATCGGCTTGATCGCGCCGTTGCGCAGCGTCTTGCGGTGGTCGGGCACCACCAGGCCCCAGTCGACGCCGATCACCCGCCCGAAGCCACGGCAGGTCTCGCAGGCGCCGTAGGCGGAGTTGAAGCTGAACAGCGCCGGCTGCGGATCGGCGTAGCGCAGGTCGCTCTCCGGGCAATGCAGGCCGGTGCTGTACTTCCAGACCGTGCCGTCGTCGCCCACATGCACCGTCAATCGGCCCCCGCCGCGTTTGAGCGCGAGTTCGATCGCTTCCAGCACACGCACCCGTTCGGTGTTGGCCAGGCGCAGCCGGTCGGCCACCACGTCCAGGATCTTGCGCGGGCCTTCCAAACGTTCGGCCTGCACGCGCGTGAAACCACTGGCGGCGAGCCACTGCGCCTGCTGTTCGGCCGTGGTGTCGCCCGGCAGTTCGGCCGGGAAGGTGAACACCAGCCGAGGATCACCCGCCGCGGCCGCCCGCGCCGTCAGATCGGCGAAGATGGTCTCGGCCGAATCGTGCCGCACCGGCAGCGCGGTCACACGGTCGAACAAGGCCCCGGCGCGTGCAAACAGCAGCTTCAGGTGGTCGTTCAGCTCGGTCATCGTGCCGACCGTGGAACGCGATGTGCGCACCGGGTTGGTCTGGTCGATGGCGATGGCCGGCGGAACGCCGTCCACGCGGTCCACCGCGGGCCGGTCCATGCGGTCCAGGAACTGGCGGGCGTAGGCGCTGAAGGTCTCGACGTAACGCCGCTGGCCCTCGGCGTACAGCGTGTCGAACACCAGGCTGGACTTGCCCGAGCCGCTGGGCCCGGTGACCACGGTCATCTCGCCGGTGCGGATGTCCAGGTCCAGGTTCTTCAGGTTGTGCTGGCGTGCGCCGCGGATTCGGATGACACCCATGACTGCTGTGGAAGGGTCCCGGCCTCAGGCCAAACGACCATGCTAGCAGCCCGCCCCGGCCCGTGTGGCGCCGGGGCGATCCCGGTTTCAGCGGAACTTCAACGGCGCTTCAGCGCGGGTACACGCGGCTGTCGAACGGCGGCGGCTGGAAGGTCGGCAGCAGCTTGCAGCCCGCGCCCCAGGTCGCTTCCAGCGCCTGGCAGCGCTGCGCCAGGCCGGCCGGTGTGGGTTTGGCAGCCCCACTGGCCCAGGCCAGCGCGGCCTCGGCCAGCGTCACGTACAGCGGGTCGGCCAGGTAGCTGTGTTCGCTGTGGTCGGCAAACACCTGCACCAGACGCTCACCGCTGCCGCCGCGATGCATGGTCTCGCGGAAGGCCGACTGCATCTCGACGAAGGCCGTGGCGTCCTTGACCGCGTGCAGCGTCAGCACCGGCACCGGGATGCGGCCGGTGGGGTCGGTGTCGGCCACCATGCGCGCCACCGCAGCCGGGTCGGCGGCATAACGCGCCACTCCGGCGTTGAGTGCGGCATCGTCGTCCGAGCCGGTGTAACGCACGCCGATGTTGCCCCAGGGGTTGAGGCCGCCCGTGCGGTTCTGCACCGTGTCCTGGAAGTGGCCAGTGGCCCAGTTCAGGTGGCCGTGCACCGAACTTTCGGGGATGCGGATCACCTTCGCGATGGTGGCGAGTCTTTTCGCCTGCTCGGGTGTGCGCTGAGCGGCTGGCACACCCTGGCCGATGCACTCGCGCGTGCGTTCGGTGAGTTGCTGCGAGCTCATCTTCGCCCCCGCCGGCAGGCCCATCCACAGCGGGTATTGCGGCTCGGTCGGCCGCGGGTGGTTGTTGCAGTAGTACTGGTAAACCGCCCGCAGGTCGAGCCGGAAGTTGTAGGCGCGTGAGCCACCCGCCAGCACGCCGCTGGTCAGCAGCACGGCGTCGTACGGCTTGCCTTCGGTGAACATCTCGGCGCCCTTGGCCGCCACACCGGCGCCCCAGGATTGGCCGTGCAGGATGGTCTTTTTCGGCTGCGCCACATGCTGCAGCACGATGCGGCGCAGGCGTTCGGTGTCCTCGGCCGCGGCACGCACCTCCACCCCGCCCTGGCGGAAGGTGCTGGCGGCAAAGAGGTAACCGCTGCGCACCCAGACGCTCCAGCGTTTCAGGTCTTCCAGTGCACGGTCCGGCTTGGGCTCACCCAGCGTCGGGCCGCCATGCGCGTGCAGCACCAGGGTGCCGTTCCACTGCGCCGGCATCGCCACCAGGTAGTGCGCGCCGGCGCTGTCACGGCCGAACCAGCAGCGGGTGCCGGCCGGCACGCTGTCGGGGCAGGCCTGGGCGGTGGGTGCGGCTTCAGTGGAAACGGGGGCGACAGGCGCTTGGGCGCAGGCGCCCAGCAGCGCAGCGCTGCCCAGCAGAAAGAAACGGCGAGACAAACGGTCAGACAAACGGCCAGACAAACGGCGAGACATCAGACAGACCTCCGCAGACGGCGAGAAATGACGGCCAGCCCGGCCAGCGCCAGCAGCGCGGTGGCGGGTTCCGGCACGGGCGGCGTGAAGCCGAGTTGTGCGCTGGCGATGCGCTGCAGCGCCACGGCATCGGTGGCGTTGATGCCCAGCTCCTGCGCCGCCAGTTCGCCGGCGCCAAACAGCGCCGGGTCCAGGCCTGTCAGCGTGCCGTACAGCGTCAGCGCACTCAGGTAGCTGCCATAGGTGCTGGCATGCGTGCCGTCGTCGAACCAGAGGTCGATCAGGCCGTCGGTGCCGGCGTCGTCGGCCCACATGTCGCGGGTGGCGATGCCTTCGGTCACCGCGCGCAAAAAGCTCTGCCCCACCGGCGCGATGCCGGCCAGGCCGCCGCTGCCGTCGGCGGCGGCGTTCAAGGCGGCAGCCTCGTAGGCCACGCGCAGCTGATCGGTCATCTGCTCCAGGTTGTCGAACACGGTGGTGGCGGGTGTGTCGGTGCGCGTGACGAGGCCGGTCACCTCGTCGGTGTTGGTGACAAACGCGCCGTCCACCAGGTTGGGCCGGGCCCAGGTCTGGTACAGGTAGACCTGGGTGTCGACGCTGGCGTTGGCATTGGCCGGCAGGTTGCGCACCGTGCTGCAGGCGCCGCTGCTGTAGCCGATGGCGATGCAGGCCTCTTGCGTGCCCCCGATGTAGTCGCGCTCACGGTAGGTCTTGGCCGCGCCCTGGTGGGCCCAGTTTTCGATCAGGTCGGTGTAGAGCTGGGTGTACTCGGGGTTGGAGCTCAGGCCCGGCTGGCGCGGCAGCGCTTCGCTGCTCTGCTCCTGCAGCACGATCTGGTCCCAGGCCTGGCTGCCGATGTTGCCGCGCAGGTCCCAGCCGGCCGGGTTGGTGTTGAGCAACTGGCCGCGCAACGAGGCCGCGTTGCGCGCCGAGATCGACACCTGGTAGTCCAGCCCCGCTTGGGCCGTCAGGCGCTCGAAGATGCCGGGCACACCGCCCCAGGGGTGCGGCTCGTAGACGTTGCTGCCGCTGGGGTTGCTGAGCCACATGGCCTCGGTGAGGTCGTTCACACGGCCGGTGTTGTAGGACATCACCGGGTCCACCCGGCCGAAGGTGTAGCTGTTGCCGACAAAGAGCACGGTGATGGGGTCGGCGTGGGCCGCCGGGGCCAGCAGGGCGCCCGCCAGCGCTAGCGCTAGCCAAGATGTGCGCAAGGTCATGGTCTTGTCTCCAGGTTTTGTTGTGGGCCGCACCATAGGGCCGAGAGGACCTCGTGTCCAATATCTGGATTCGGCCATGTCGATATGATTGACGTATGGACTTGCGGCACTTGCGTTACTTCGTGGCGGTGGCAGAAGCCGGCCACATGACCCGGGCCGCCCAGGCCCTGGGCATCCAGCAGCCCCCGCTGAGCCAGCAGATCAAGGCGCTGGAGCAGGAGCTGGGACTGCGCCTGTTCCAGCGCCACGCCAAGGGTGTGCACCTCACCGACGCTGGGGTGCAGCTGCTGGACGAAGCACGCCGCCTGCTGGCCGACGTGGCCGCGATGCAGGCCCGGCTGCAGCGGGTGGCACGCGGCGAACGTGGGCTGCTGCAGGTGGCCTTCACCAGCTCGGCCGCGGCCCATGCCTACACGCCGCGCCTGCTGCGCGAATGCCGTCGGCGCTACCCCGAAATCGCGCTGCAGGTCAGCGAAAGCAGCGCCGCCGAGATCACCGACAGCCTGGTCGCCGGCCGATTGCATGCCGGCCTGCTGCGGGTGCCGGTCGCACGCCCGCCCGGGCTGCAGTTCTTGGCCCTGCTGGACGAACCGGCGCTGCTGGCGCTGCCGGTGGACCACCCGCTGCTGCGTGCCAGCGGCGGCCAGCCCCGACCGGTGGCACTGCACGAGCTGCGCGACGAGCCGCTGATCCTGGTGCGCCGGCCCGGCGCGCCCGGCCTGTATGCCAACCTGCTGGCACTGTGCGAAGCCGCGGGTTTCCAGCCCCGCATCGCGGCCGAGGTGGAACGCATGATGAGCAACCTCAACCTCGTGGCCGCGGGCATGGGCGTGTCGGTGGTGCCGGCGTCGATGCGCGGCGCCCACCCGGACGCCATCGTCTACTGCCCGCTGGCCGACGGCGTGCGGCTGGACGCGCCACTGACCCTGGTCTGGCGCGACAACACCGCGGTCGGGCCGGTGGCCACCTTCGTGGCGTTGGCGCGCACGATGGCCCAAGAAAAGACTGCCCCATGAAGCGGCGCCAGCTGCTGGCCCTGGCCCCGGCCTGGGCCGCCGCGCCAGCCTTCGCCGCCGACACGGCGCTGCGTCTCGTGGTGGCCTACCCACCCGGCGGTCTGAGCGATGAGGTGGCCCGTGCGCTGGCCGAGCCGCTGGCCACCGCGCTGGGCCGGCCGGTGCGCGTGGAACATCGCCCCGGCGCGGGTGGCGCGCTGGCGATGGAGCTGCTGGCGCGGTCACCGGGCGACGGCTCGGTGCTGGTCTTCAGCGCCGTCACGCCACTGGCCCTGCTGCCGCTGCTGGGGCCCACGGCCTTCGACCCGCAGCGCGACATCAGCCCCGTGGCCGCGGTGATGGCCACGCCGGTGCTGGTGCTGGGCACACCGGCGCTCAACACCGACAGTTTTGATGGCCTGCTGGCGCTGGCCCGGGCGCGGCCAGGGCAGCTGCGCTGGGCCAGCTCGGGCCTGGCCACCACCGGCCACCTGGTGCTGGAGCAGGTGGGGCTGTCGGCCGGCGTCGACATCGTGCACGTGCCCTACAAGGGCGGCGGCCAGCAGCTCAACGATGCCCTCGGCGGGCAGTTCGAGGTGCTGTCCAGCAACGTCGCGCCGGCCACCTTGCAGTTCGTGCGCCAGGGCCGGCTGAAGGCGCTGGCCGTGGGCGCCGCCCAGCGCCTGCCGGCGTTGCCGGGTGTGCCCACGCTGGCCGAAGCCGGCCACCCGGACGCGAACCTCCAGTCCTTGTTCGGCGTGTTTGCGCCGGGCAGCACCCCGGCACCGCTGGTGGAGCGGCTGAACGCCGCGCTGCGCCAGGCCACCGCCAGCACCGCGCTGCGCGAGCGCCTGCTGGCGGCCAACAACCTGCCGCAGGGCGGCAGCGCGGCGCAGTTTGCGCAGCAGATCATGGCCGAGGCGGCGCACCTGCGGCGGCTCACGCAGCGGCGGCCGATCCGCCTGTCCTGATCCGTCGACGGGTGGAAAACGGCGGCCCGCCGTCGTGCACCCTGCGGATGCCGGTCCAGGCCGGCCGGCGCAATCTGCCGGCCTCTGCAGCGCCGCTGCACCACCCCGGGAGAAAGCCCATGCTCAAGCAGTACCAGGTCGACGCGATGTCTGCCAAGGGCCGGCACATCGAGACCGCCGTCGAAGGTGACGAAGAACTCGGCCCCCTCAAGTTGTTGCCAGGCACCTGGCAAAACCTGCCCAACCTGCCCGGCCGCGGCTGGAACATGATCGCCCTGCCCTTTGCCACCGAACCGGGCAGCCGGCTGAACTACCGGCTGCTGCTGAACCAGTACAACGAAACCCTGAGGTTCAGCCTGGTCGACAAGGCCGTGGCCAACCGCGGCATCGGCCGCGTCAACGGCGTGTCGGTCGATACCGACCAGTTTGTCGTCGCGCTCGACTACGAACAGTCCATCCAGCAGATCGCCGCGGCCGACTTTCCCGTCAGTGGCAAGGCGGGTGCGTCCGGCCTGGCGATCCACCACGAGCCCGGGCTGTTCCTGTTCATGACCAACGAAGCCGACCCGGCCTTCGACCTGGCCCGGCTGGCGACCATCCCGCACGGCGACTCGGTGCTGGCGCTGGGCAACGGCACGGTCGCCGACGGCCCGCCGGTGATCCCCGACACCAACGGTTTTCCGGTCGGGGTGACCGCTGATCTGACCAACCCCTACCTGGCACCGTACGACGAGTTCCACAAGAAGCCCTTCCTCAACCTGTTCGACCCCACCGAACCCGAAGCTCTGCTGGTCGCCGCCAACACCGGCGTGAACATCGTGCGCACCACGACGCTGCACACGGACAGCACCGTGCCCACCGGCGGCATCCTCAACATCCCGTTTGTCGTCAAGCAGGCCAACGCGGCCACGATGCGCTCGACCTTCTGGATCCAGGAGCTGGCGGAACTGGACGCCCACGGCCAGCCGAAGCTGCGCCTGCAGTACCTCCAGGTGGTGTTGCTCGACTTCTTTGCGACGCGTGACGGCTCACCCGGGCTGATCCGCTGGCCGCACATCAGCATCAACACGATGGAGAAGGTGGACACGCCGGTCGCACCGGCGGTGGCGGTGGCCTAACGCGCCGCCGCGCGCAGGTACTCGGTCAGCAGCCGCGCGCTGCCCGAGCGCAGCGGCTCCGGCCGGCTGGCGATGACAAAGCGGCGCTCGGCCCAGGGTTCGGCCAGCGGCACCAGGGCCAGGCGGCCGGCGCCGGCATGGGGCACCGCCACCTCGCGCGGCAGGATGGCCAGGCCCAGGCCGGCGGCCACGATGCGGCAGGCCGCGTCCATGCTGGAGACCTGGATGCGGTGCGCCGGCACCACCCCGGCCAGTGCGGCCTGGCGCCGCAGCAACTGGTCCATCAGGCCGCCGGTGGCCACGCCGATGCTGACCTGGTCCAGCGTGTCGACAAAACGCAGCGACGGCCGGCGCGCCAGCGCGTGGCTGGGCGCCATCGCCACACACAGGTGGTCGCTGCGGTAAGGCACCAGGTGCAGGCCGGCCAGGTCGGTGTGGTCCCACAACACACCCAGGTCGGCGGCGCCTTCGTGCAGGCTGCGCACGATGTCGGGGCTGACACGCTCCTCCAGGCTCACCCGCAGGCGCGGGTGGTGGGACAGGAAGCGGCCGATGTCCTCGGGCAGGTGTTCGGCCAGCACCGAGGGGCTGGCCAGCACGCGCACGCTGCCTTGCACGCCCTGGCCAAACGCACCCAGCTCGGCGCGGGCACGCTCCAGCGCGGCCAGCACCTCGCGTGCGCGGCCGAGCAGCGCTTCACCGGCCGGCGTAGGGACCACGCCGCGGCGGCGGCGCAGCAGCAGCGGCACACCCAGCTCGGCCTCCAGCGCGGCGATGCGTTTGCTCAGGGCCGAAGCCACCAGCGATTCGCGCGCGGCAGCGGCGGCCAGGCTGCCTTCTTCGCAGACGCTGACGAAGAGTTGCAGAGAGACGGGGTCGAGCGGGCGGGTCATGCCGGTGTTTGAGGTGACATTCCGGATTGGAACGTCAAACCTGAAATTTGGCCATTCGTGGAATCCATCGGGCATGGCTACAGTGCGGCGATGGACACCCCTTCCCCCGTCACCCCTGTCACAGTCCGCGAGGTCGGCCTGCGCGACGGCCTGCAAAGCATCGCCCGCACCCTGCCGACCGCCCACAAGCTCGATTGGCTGCGCGCGGCGCATGCGGCGGGCCAACGCGAGATCGAGGTCGGCTCCTTCGTGCCGGCGCGGCTGCTGCCGCAGCTGGCCGACACCGCCGAGCTGGTGGCCGTGGCGCGCACACTGCCCGGCCTGGTGACCTCGGTGCTGGTGCCCAACCTGAAAGGTGCGCAGGCCGCGCTGGACAGCGGCGCCGATGCGATGCTGCTGCCGCTGTCGGCCAGCCACGCGCACAGCCTGGCCAACCTGCGCAAGACACCCGACGAGGTGGTGGCCGAGATCGGCCGCATCCGCGCGTTGCGCGACAGCAGCGGCTCATGCTGCCTGATCGAGGTGGGCCTGAGCACCGCCTTCGGCTGCACGATCCAGGGCCGCGTTGACGAGACCGAGGTGCTGCGCCTGCTGCAGGCCGTGCTGGACGCAGGTGCCGAGCGTGTCGGCCTGGCCGATACCGTGGGTTATGCCGATCCGCTGCAGGTGGGGCGGTTGTTCGAACGAGCGTTTAAGGTCGCCGGGGATCGCCTGGCCTGCGGCCACTTCCACGACACCCGCGGCCTCGGCCTGGCCAACGTGTTCGCGGCCTGGCAGGTGGGTGTGCGCCGCTTCGACGCCTGCCTGGCCGGCATCGGCGGCTGCCCGCATGCACCGGGTGCGAGTGGCAACGTGGCCACCGAAGACGTCGCTTACCTGTTCGCCAGCATGGGGGTGCCCACCGGGCTGGACTTCGACGCGCTGATCGCGCTGCGCAGCCAGGTGGTGCAGTGGCTGGCAGGTGAGGCCACACACGGCGCCATCGCCCGCGCCGGGCTGCCCAAGACGATGAAGGAGGCCGCATGACCGCTCCTCAGCCGCTGCAAGGGCTCCGCGTGGTGGAGTTCACCCACATGGTCATGGGCCCAACCTGCGGCATGGTGCTGGCCGACCTGGGCGCCGAGGTCATCAAGGTCGAGCCGATCGAAGGTGAAGGCACACGCCGCCTGCTGGGTGCCGGCGCCGGTTTTTTCCCGATGTTCAACCGCAACAAAAAGAGCATCGGCGTCGACCTCAAGCAACCCGAAGGTGCCGAGGTCGCGCGCCGGCTGGCCGCCAGTGCCGACGTCGTGGCGCAGAACTTCAAACCCGGTGCGCTGAAGAAGTTCGGCCTCGACTACAACAGCCTGAACGTGGCCAACCCGCGGCTGATCTACGTCAGCCACCAGGGGTTCCTGCCCGGCCCCTACGAACACCGCACGGCGCTGGACGAGGTGGTGCAGATGATGGGCGGCCTGGCCTACATGACCGGCCGCCCCGGCGACCCGCTGCGCGCCGGCACCAGCGTCAACGACATCATGGGCGGTCTGTTCGGCGCCATTGGTGCGCTGGGCGCGCTGATCCAGCGCGGCATCAGCGGCCGTGGCATGGAGGTGCAAAGCGCGCTCTACGAGAACAACGTGTTCCTGATGGGCCAGCACATGCTGCAGTACGCGATGACCGGCCAGCACCCGAACCCGATGCCGGCGCGTGACAACCCCTGGGCCGTGTACGACGTGTTCACGGTGAAAGACGGCGAGCAGATCTTCCTGGCCGCGGTGAGCGATGCCCAGTTCGCGACCATGTGCGATGCACTCGGTTTTGCCGACCTGAAGGCCGATCCGCTGCTGCAGACCAACAATGATCGGGTGCGCCTGCGCCCGCAGCTGCTGGCCACGCTGCGTGAACGCCTGGCGCACCGGCCGGCGGCCGAGCTGGCGGCGGTCTTCGAAGCCGCCGGCCTGCCGTTTGCGCCCATCCGCCGGCCCGAGGACCTGCTGGACGACCCGCATCTGCTGGCCACCGGCGGCCTGAGCGACATCACCCTGCCCGACGGCGACCGCGCTGGCGAGACCGTGAAGACCACGCTGTTCCCGATCACGATGGCCGGCGAGCGCCTGGGTGTGCGGCTGCAGCCGCCGCCCTTCGGTGCCCACACGACCGCGTTGCTGCAAGGCCTGGGCTACGCTGACGAACAGATCGACCAATTCAGACAACAGGCCGTGGTGGCCTGAGCAGAC
The DNA here is from genome assembly GCA_018780805.1 of Rubrivivax sp. Lineage (GTDB taxonomy): Bacteria > Pseudomonadota > Gammaproteobacteria > Burkholderiales > Burkholderiaceae_C > Rubrivivax. The sequence goes on from JADMJD010000017.1 coordinate 10,400, forward strand.
AACAGGCCGTGGTGGCCTGAGCAGACAACAGGCCGCGGTGGCCTGAAAACGGAGACGACGAACATGAACCAACTCACCCGACGCGCCTTGATCGCGGCCGTCGCGCTGGCCTTGGCGGCCAGCGCGACGGCCCAGGACAAGACCATCCGCATCATCCTGCCCAACGCCACCGGCTCGGGCGTAGACGCCATCACCCGCAGCGTGCAGCCGGCGCTGGCCAAGGCGCTGGGCCATTCCATCATCGTGGACAACCAGCCCGGCGCCGGTGGCATCGTCGGCCTGCAGCAGCTGGTGCGCTCGCCGGCCGATGGCCTGGCGCTGAGCGTGGTGTCCAACAACGTCGTCATCTTCCCCAGCGTGCTGAAGAAGATGCCGTTCGACATGCCGGCCGACTTCACGCCGATCTCGGTGGTGGGTTACACGCCCATCGTGCTGGTGGTCAACGCCAAGGTGCCGGCCAACAACGCCAAGGAACTGATCGCGCTGCTGAAGGCCAAGAATGGCGAGATGAACTACGCCTCGGGCGGCAACGGCACCATCCTGCACCTGGCCTCGGCGATGTTCCTGGACGAAGCCGGTGTCGCCGCACGCCACATCCCGTACAAGGGTGTGGGCCCGATGCTGACCGACCTGATCGGCGGCCAAGTGGACTTTGCCACCGCGGCGCTGCCCAGTGTGCAGGCGCACCTGAAGGCGGGCACGCTGAAGGCCATCGGCATCGCCACCGCACAGCGTGCCGGCGCGGCGCCGGAGATCCCGACCTTCGTCGAACAAGGCCTGCCCAATTACGTGATGGAAGCCTGGTTTGCCTTTGTCGGCCCCAAGGGCCTGCCGCCGGCCGAGGTGCAACGTGTGCACGCCGCCGTCGTCACCGCCTTCGCCGACCCCGAGGTCAAGGCCACGATGGACAAGATGGGCAACGTGATCAACGTGCAGCCGGTCGACAAGGCCATGCCCTTCTTCCGCAGCGAGATGGCCAAGTACGCGGCGCTGGTGAAGAAGGCGGGTGTCGAGGCGCAGTGAACGAAGACGCCCCCAAGGCGCCTGCGGCGTCGCCCCCCCGGGGAGGAGTGCCCGGCTTGGGGCGGCCCGGCGCCGGGCGGCTCCTGTACCTCAGCGCCGACCCGGCGCGGGTACGGGCGCAGCTGGCCGGCCAGTGTCTGACGCTGGCCGAAGCCGGCCCGCGGCGCGACGACATTTCCACCGACGAGATCTCGCCGCTGCCGGCGATGGTGCACTTTGACGCGACGCTGGGCCGCTTTGCCCACACTGGGTTCACGGCCGGCGGTGAACGCCCCATCGCACGCGATGCGCTGCAGCAGGCAGGCGTCACGGTGCTGGTGGGCGGCCGGCGCTATGGCAAGGGCAGTTCGCGTGAACACAGCCCGCTGGCCGAGCTGTCCGCCGGCATCCGGCTGGTGGTGGCGGAAAGCTTCGAGCGCATCTACCGCCAGAACGCCGACAACCTGGGCCTGTGGACCAGCACCGACCTGGGCCTGCTGCTGCGCCTGGAACGCGGCGAATCGGTGACGCTGGAGGAGGTGCTGGCCGGCCGTGATGTACAAGCGTCGGCCATCTTGCGGGCCGGTGGCTTGTTGGCCTTCGGCACGGGCCCCACGCTGCCGGCGCCGGCACCCGCCGAGGGCCCGAAGACCCTGTTCCAGAAGATCATCGAGCGCCACACGCTGAACCCCGGCTTCGTGCGCGTGGACCGGCGCTTCATCCACGAGTACTACACCGGCATGTGCGACCACCTGCTGGCGGCGCACTTCGGGCCGGCTTACACGCTGCACGACCCGGCCAGCATCCTGTGTTTCGAGGACCACCTGGCCTATGTGGACCGCAGCCCGGTGCATGTGGCGCAGGGGCTGGTGGGCGGTGCACGGCGCCTGGGCCAGGCGCACCGCAACTTCGTGGCCCGCCACGGCCTGCTCGACCACGGGCCGAACGACTGCCGTGAAGGCGGCGACGGTGCGCAAGGCATCTCCCACGCGCTGATGACCGAGCGGTATGCGCTGCCGGGCGAGCTGATCGTCGGCACCGATTCCCACACCCCGCACAGCGGTGCGCTGGGCTGCGTGGCCTTCGGCGTGGGCAGCACCGAGATGGCCAACGCCTTCGTCACCGGCGCCGTGCGCTGCGGCATGCCCGAGGTGCTGCGCATCGAGGTGCAGGGCCGGTTGCCACCGGGTGTGAGCGCCAAGGACCTGGTGCTGCACCTGCTGGCCCTGCCCGCGCTGCGCGCCGGTGCCGGCGTGGGGCGTGTGTTCGAGTTCGCCGGTCCGGCCATCGTGGCACTGGGCACCGACGAACGGGCCACGCTGTGCAACATGACGGCCGAGCTGGGCGGTTTCACCGGCCTGGTGGCACCCGATGCCGAGACGCAGCGCTTCCTGCGCGAACGGCGTGGCCTCGACGTCGAGATCGACGCGTGGATGTGCAGCGACCCCGGCGCGCCGTATGCCGATGTGATCACGGTGGACGCAGCAGCGCTGTCGCCCATGGTGGCCCGCCCCGGCGACCCCGGCCTGGGGGTGGCGCTGGCCGACCTGGCCCAGCGCCCGCCGGTGGACATCGCTTACGGCGGCAGCTGCACCGCCGGCAAACGCGAGGATTTCGCCCAGTACCACGCGGTGCTGGCCTGGGCTGCTGCACGCGGCCTGACCGTGGCACCGCATACCACGCTGTACCTGCAGTTCGGCACCGCCGACGTGGCGGCCCATTGCGCGGCACAGGGCTGGCTGGCCGCCTTCCACGCCGTCGGCGCACAGCTGCTGCAGCCGGCCTGCGGCGCCTGTGCCAACTGCGGCCCGGGTGCATCCACGGCCGCCGAGCAGGTGACGGTGAGCGCCATCAACCGCAACTTTCCCGGCCGCTCCGGCCCGGGCGCGGTGTGGCTGGCCAGCCCGGCCACCGTGGCCGCCAGCGCAGTGCTGGGGCGGCTGGGTTCATTTGAGGAATTGCAACGTCAATCCGGGTGATTCCGTGGCACCGGCGTCATGCCAACGCATGACACTCAGGGATGACCCTGATGCGTGGAGACCTCCTGTGAAAGCATGCCTGTTCGCCGTCTGGTTGTTGTGCGCCACGCTGGGCGCCCACGCCCAGATCCTCATCGGCCAGACCGCCGGCTTCAGCGGCGCGGTGGCTGCAGGTGTCAAGGAAACGACCGACGGCGCGCAGCTCTACCTCGACGCCATCAACGCCGACGGTGGCATCGGCGGCCAGAAGATCGAACTGGTGTCGCTGGACGACGGCTTCGACCCGAAGAAGGCCGGCGAAAACGCCAAGGTCCTGATCGCTGAACGCAAAGTGGTGGCGTTGTTCCTGACCCGCGGCACACCGCATGCCCAGGCCATCATGCCGCTGCTCACGCAGTACGGCGTGCCGCTGGTGGGCCCGTCCACCGGCGCCATGGTGCTGCACGAGCCCGTGCACCCCTGGGTCTTCAACGTGCGCGCCACCTACCAGCGCGAGGCGGAACGTGCGGTGGCGCACCTGAACGTGATCGGCGTCACCCGCATCGGCGTGGTGCACGTGGACGACAGCTTCGGCGCCGACCTGCTGGCCGGCGCACGCCGCGGCTTCGAGGCCGCCAAGCTGAGCCCGGCCTTTGTGGCCAAGTTCGACCGCAGCAAACCCGACTTCAGCAACGTCGCGCCCATCGCGGCGCAGGCCAACCCGCAGGCGGTGCTGTTCATCGGCTCGGGCAAGGCGGTGGTGGACGGCATCACCGCACTGCGCGCCAAGGGCGTCACGGCGCAGATCGTCACCTTCTCCAACAACGCCTCGGGCGGCTTCATCCAGTCGCTGGGCGCCAACGCCCGCGGTGTGATCGTGGCCCAGGTCTTTCCGTTCGAACGCTCCATGGCCACCGGCTTCGTGAAGCAGGCGGCCGAGCTGGCCAAGGCCAAGAACATCGAGCTCAGCCCGGCCATGCTGGAAGGGTTTGCCGCCGCCAAGGTGCTGGTGGCCGGCCTGCAGCGCGCCGGCTCACCCGTCACGCGCGACAGCCTGCAGAAGGCGCTGAACGGCCTGAACCGGCTCGATCTGGGCGGGATCGAGCTCGGCTATTCGGCCAAGGACCACACCGGGCTGGATTTCGTCGACCTCTCGATCATCGGGTCCAGCGGCAAGTTCGTCCGTTAGCGTTTCAGGAAGTCCAGCGTCGCCTGCCACGCGGCGGGTGAATTCAGGATGCCCAGGTGCGCACTGCCCAGCACCGGGTCGAAGGCACCCTGCCCGGTCAGGTTGACCGTCTTGGCACCCTTCAACAACGCGCTGCCGCTGAAGTCGTTCGGCTGCCCGTCCCTGTCCATCGCCGGCACGGGCGTGAAAAAACCGTCCTGCGCCGAGAAGTAGACAAAGCTGGTGTCGGCGTTGCGGATCACCAGGGTCTTGGTGGACCCGGCCAGTTCACCGGCGCCGCCCGGGCCGTTGAGCTGCTGCAGGAAAGGCGTGTTCGGCGAGCCCAGCTCCTGGCAGACGTCCGAGCTGGGCGTGAAACCGCCGAAATCGGGCAGCTGGTAATAGTTGGCCGGGTCGGGGCTGCAGTTGATGATGCCGTGGTGCGGGCTGTCGATGCTGACCAGGCGGCGCACGGTCTTGGTGGCGCGGTCCTGGCGCATCCACTCGCGCGCCAGCGTGCCGCCCAGGCTGTGGCCGACGATGTCGACCTGCGTGGCGCCGGTGTAGGCCAGCACGGCGGCGACAAAACGCCGCAGGTCGGGCACGTTGGCCTGGTTGGTATGGCCAATGCGGGCGCGGCGTGTGTTGTCGCCGGCCAGATCGCACTGGTCGCCCTGGTAACCCAGGCCCCACAGCTCGCCGGGGGTGTAGCCGTTGTCGGCCAGGTACTGCGCCAGCGCCTGGATCTTGCCATTGGTGGCGCTGCAGGGTGTGGCGTAGGGCACGTCGTTGTTGCCGTGCAGCAGGATCACGGGCACGCGGGCGACCGGGCCGGCCGCGCCGAAGCCGATCACCGGCTTCTGCAGCGTGGCGTCTTCGATGACCGGGAAGTCGGCGGGGAACGTGGTACCCACCGTGCCTGCGGCCTGGGCCGTGGCGGTGAGCAGCAAGGTGGTCAGCAGCGTCAGAGTCTTCTTCATGCCTGTCTCCTGGGGATGGTGGTCAAGCGGGCGAAGCGGCTCTTCAGCCGCCGATGAAAAACCGTTCGACGAGGCCGATCTGCGCCTCGGTGTTCAGCGCCGGTGCGTGGCCGCAGCCGGGGATGGTGGCCACCACGGCGCGCGGGCCGCGGGTGCGCATGGCCTCGGCGGTCTGCGGCAGCAGCAGGTCGGAGTGTTCGCCGCGCAGGCACAGCACCGGGATGTCCAGGCTGTCCCAGGCCGTCCACTGGTCGTAGTCCTGCGGGTGGTGGATGAACTGCTGCACCATCGCCGGGTCGTAATGCGGTGTCCAGCGGCCGTCCGGCAATCGGCGCGCGGAGGTTTCGGTGAGCAGCCGCCATTGATCGTCCGGGAGCCAGCCATACGGCGCGTAGACGGTGCGGAAAAAGCCCTCCAGCTCGGCCATCGTCGCAAAGGCCGGCGGGTTGCCGGCGTAGCTGCGGATGCGCTGCACCGCCGGGTCGGCCAACTGCGGGCCGATGTCGTTGAGCACCAGCCGGCGGATGCGGCCACGCAGCGATCCGGCCGCGGCCTTCAGGCCGATGGCGCCGCCCATCGAGGTGCCCAGCCACAGGCAGTCGGCAATGCCCAGCTGGTCCAGCAGCGCCACCGCCAGTTTTTCGTAGAAGGCCAGGCAGTACTCCGCCTGCGGCTCGGGGCTCCATTGGCTCAGGCCACGGCCCAGCGTGTCGGGGCAGATCACACGCCAGCGCTGCGCCAGCACGGGTGCGATGGCGTCCATGTCGCGCCCGGTGCGGGCCAGGCCGTGCCAGGCGATCACCACCTCGTCATGCTCGGCCCCCCACTGCGTGTAGTGGATCTCGCGGCCTTCGCAGACCAGGTAGTGGGAGCTCGGTTCCGTCATGGCCTGACCTTCAGCGCCCGCGCCCGCAGCCGGCCGACGATGCCGGTGGGGAAGTGGTAGACCGAGAGCACGAACAACACACCCAGCCAGAGCAGCCAGCGGTCGGGCGCGACCACGCTCTGCAGCACCGGGATGCCTTGCACGGCCGTGGCACCCACCGTCAGCAGGTCCTGCAGATAGGCCTGGGCCAGCACGAAGAGCACGGCGCCGATCACCGCGCCGTACAGCGTGCCCATGCCGCCGATGACGACGATGAGCAGGATGTCCAGCATGATCTCGAAGCTGAGCGTGGTGTCCGGCCCCACATAACGCAGCCACAGCGCCAGCAGTGCGCCGGCGATGGTTGCAAACAGCGCCGACAGCACGTTGCTCAGCGTGCGGTAGACCACGGTGCGGTAGCCGATGGCCTCGGCCCGGAAGTCGTTTTCGCGGATCGCCTGCAGCACCCGCCCGAAGGGTGAATTGACGATGCGCAGGATCAGCAGGAACAAGGCCAGCACGGTGAAGAACAGCAGCCAGTAGGTGATGGCCTTGCCGTCGATCAGCAGGCCCAGGACCGGTGTCTCGAAGGGCTCGAAGCTGGGGCTCAGCCACTCGGGGTTGCGGAAGGTGAGGCCGTCTTCGCCGCCGGTGAACTCGCTCAGCTGCGAGGCCAGCGTCATGAAGGCCGAGGCCACGGCCAGCGTGATCATCGCGAAGAAGATGGCCTTCACGCGCAGGCTGAACAGGCCCACCGCCAGCGACAGCAGCACCGACACGGCGATGGCGCCCAGCAACCCCAGGCCCACCGCACCCCAGCCGGCGCCGAGCTTTTCGCTCGCAATCGCGATGCCGTAGGCACCGATGCCGAAGAACATGGTGTGCGCGAAGCTGACGATGCCGGTGTAACCCAGCAGCAGGTCGTAGCTGGCCACCAGCAGGATGAAGACCAGGATCTTGGCCACCACCGACATCGACTTGGCGCCCGGGAACAGGAACGGCGCGATGGCCAGCACGACGAGGATGGCCAGCAGCAGGGCTGCGAGCCAGGGGCTGCGCGGGCGGTCGTGGGAGAGGAGGCGGTCGATCATGTTTTTGTCTGTTGTGAGACGTTCCAGCGCGGTCCGGCGGGGCACTGGGCGCCCTCCATGCTCGGGGCCAAGGCCCCGAGCGCTCGCCAGGCACAAACAGTCCCCCGGACTGTTTGTGTCCGGGCTCTCTCCCCCGCCACCGGCCTGCGGCCGGCGGCTCCTCCTTTACTTGCGGTCGCCCAGCGCCCCACCGGACCGCGCAGGCACCAGGCGTGGCGCGCCGCCAGGACTCGCCACTGCCGGTGCTGGCCGGGGGCGTCTGGTCCCCTCTCCCTGGAAGTAAAGGAGGAGGGTCGGGCGGAGCCCGGCCCGGGGGACATGGAAGGGAGAGGGGGCCAGGCGACCTCGGCGCACGCGGCACCTGCCCCGATGACGCTGGAGCAGCTCATCGGTTCGTCACCGGATACAGGCCCTGCGGCCGCCACAACAGGATGGCGGCCATCAGCGCGATGTTCGAGAACAGCGCCACCTTGGGCGCCAGGAAGCCGGTGTAGTTGGCCATCAGACCCACCAGCAGCGCGCCGATGAAACAGCCGAAGGTGCTGCCCAGGCCGCCGATGATGATGACGATGAAGATCAGCACGTTGACCTGCGCGCCGATCTGCGGCGTCACGCTCTGCTGGTACAGGCCCCAGAGCACACCGCCCAGGCCGGCGAGTGCCGAGCCGGCGACAAACACACCCACGAACAGCCGCCGGATGCGGTAACCCAGGGCCTCGACCATGCTGCGGTCCTGCACGCCGGCGCGGATCAGCAGGCCGATCTTGGTGCGGTTGAGCGTGAAGACCAGGGCCGCAAAGACAAGCAGGCCGATGGCCGCCGCCAGCACGCGGTACTTCTCGATGGCGGCATCACCGATCAGCCAGGCGCCACGCAGTTCATCGGGCAGCGGCAGCGCGATCTGCAGCGGGCCCCAGATCACCTTGATGATCTCTTCGCCGACGATCATGCCGCCCATGGTGATCAGGATCTGCTTGAGGTGCAGGCCATACACCGGCCGCACGATGATGCGCTCGAAGGCCAGGCCCACGCCGCCGGCCACCAGCATGGCCACCAGCATCGCTGCGAACACGCTGAGCACACCATGCCAGCCCTGGCCGGTGCCGAAGCCCATCACGCTGGTGGCCACAAAGGCGCCCAGCGCGATGAACACGCCGTGGCCGAAGTTCAGCACGTCCATCAGGCCGAAGACCAGGGTCAGGCCCGAGGCGATGACGAAGATGATCAGCCCCATCGCCAGGCCGGCCACGGTGAGCGTGAGCCAGGTGCTGGAACTGCCCACCGCCGGAATGGCCAGCAACATCAGCGCCACCACCAGCGCGATGGGCTTCCAGTCGAAGCTGGCCTTGGGAATGGCTTCTGACGCGACCTGCGTCACCACCGCGGTGTTCATTGGTGCGCTCCCAGTGACAAGCCCAGCAGCCGCTGCTGCAGGCCTTCGTCTTCCACCAGTTCAGCCATGCGGCCGCTGTGCACCACACGCCCGTCGTCCATCACGGCCACGCTGTCGCCCAGGGCCTTGGCCATCTGGAAGTTCTGCTCCACCAGCAGGATGGTGGTGCGCTGCGCCTTCAGCTCGCGCAGCGCCGTGATCAGGTTGGCCACGATGCTGGGCGCCAGGCCCTTGCTGGGCTCGTCGATCAGGATCAGCGCGCGCGGCTCGACGATGGCACGTGCCACCGCCAGCATCTGCTTCTGCCCGCCGCTCAACTTGCCAGCCGGGTAGAGCCAGAATTTTTTCAGCGCCGGGAAGTGGCCGAAGATCCAGTCCAGCCGCGCCGCATCCAGCTCACCCGCGTGGCGCGCCGCACGCGCGGCCAGCACCATGTTTTCCTGCACCGTCAGGTCGGTGAAGATGCCCATGCTCTCGGGCACGTAGGCGATGCCACGCTGCGCGATGTCGGGCGTCTCGTGGCCGTGGATGGCCTGGCCGCGGAAGGCAATCTCGCCGCGGCTGGCCGCGTACAGGCCCATGATGGTCCGCAGCGTGGTGGTCTTGCCGGCGCCGTTGCGGCCCAGCAGCATGGTCACCTCGCCCTCGGGCACCTGCAGGTCCACGCCGTGCAGGATGTGGTACGCGCCGATGTGCGTGTGCACGCCTTGCAAAGTCAAGACAGCGCTCATGCCGCCCCCACGTCGCGGCCTGCAGGCCGCTCCGACTCGCCAGGCTCGCGCCAGTCCGCAGGGACTGGCGCAAGTCCGGGCTCGTCCTCCGCCGCCATGCCCAGGTAAGCCTGCTGCACCACCGGCGACGCGATCACCGCAGAAGGTTCGCCGTCGGCCACCAGCTGCCCGTTGTGCAGCACGACGATGCGGTCCGACAGTTCGCGCACCACGTCCATCTTGTGCTCGACCAGCAGGATGGTGCGGTCCTTGCGCGCCTTCAGCGCGCGGATCAGGTCCAGCACCACGGGCACGTCGTCCACGCTCATGCCCGCGGTCGGTTCGTCGAACATGTAGACCTTGGGGTCCAGCGCCATCAACAAGGCCACCTCCAGTTTGCGCTGGTCGCCGTGCGGCAGGGACGCCGCGGGCTGCATCAGCTTGTCGCCCAGCTGCACCTGGCGCAGCAGGCTCTCCGCTTCGTCGATCCACTGCTTGCGGTCCAGCCAGACCGACAGCAGCTGCAGCCCACCCCCGCAGCGCGCCTGCACCGCCAGCCGCACGTTTTCCAGCACCGTGAGGTTGGGGAACAGCTGCGTCAGCTGGAAGGCCCGGCCCAGCCCACGCCGGGTGCGTGTGGGTGCCGGCAGCGACGTGATGTCTTCGCCGTCCAGCAGCACACGCCCCTCGCTGGCGGGCAGCTGCCCGCTGATGAGGTTGAAGTAGGTCGTCTTGCCCGCGCCGTTCGGGCCGACGATGGCGGTGAGCGTGCCGGGCTCGAAGCGGCACGAGACATGGTCCACGGCCACATGGCCGCCGAACCGGATCGTCAAGTCAAGGGTCTCCAGCATCTCAGGGGCAAGTCCCGATCACATAGGTATTCGGACCGGTTTGTTTCAGCGTCGTGGTCACGTAGATGTTCCACAGGCCCATGGCCTGGTTGGAGCCGTTGGCGTAGGTGGTGCCCCACAGCGCGTAGGCGCGGCCGGCCGCGGTGTGCGCGTAGTTGCTGGCGGTGAAGCAGGTGGCGGGGTTGCCGGTGGTGGTGCCGGTGGCCGGTGCCGAGAGCGCACCCACGGCACCCGCCGCATCGACCGCGGCCACGGTCCAGCTGTAGGTGGTGGCGGCGGCCAGGCCGGTGTCGGTGTAGGTCGTGCCGGTGACGGCGCTGGGGGTGACCAGCGCACCGTTGCGGTAGACGCGGTAGCCCGCTGCACCGCTGACGGCGCCCCAGGCGATGGCCATGGTGCTGTTTGTGGCGCCCGAGGTGGCCACGCCGGCCGGCGCCGGCAGCGGGGAACCGCCCCCACCCCCGCCCCCGCCTGCGGCCACGCGCTGCACCATCGCCATGATCGCGGCCTGCTGGGTGCCGCTCTGGCGCGCAAAGTCGCTGCCATACCAGCCCACCCAGTCCCAGCAGGCGTTGGGGTTGGGCAGGTTGCCACTGGCCGCCGTCGGCCGGCTGGTGTTGTCGGTCTTGGCCTGCGGGAACAGCACGACGATGTTGTTGGTGTCGGCCCAGCGTGTGTAGCCGGTGTTCTTGACGAACTTGTCGCCGATGCGGGCCATGTCCTGCACACAGCCGTGCAAGGCCACGTGCAGGCTGCAGCTGGCGCCGGCGGCGCAGTTCGCCGGCACGTAGAGCCAGCCGGTGGCCGCCATGCCGGGGTTGCTGGTGAACTCGGTCTGGTCGAACTGCCGGTAGTTGGCCGCAGCCGGTGCGTTGTTGCGCGCGTTCAGCGGGCCGTACAGGTGGCTCAGCAGGGCCTGGGCGCCGTCATAGCCGCAGTTGCTGATGTAGGGCGACGCCGTGCTGTTGCAGGCGTTGTTGCCGGTGCTGTCGAAGTTGGTCGGGAAGGTGTGCGCGGTGGCGCTGCGCTGCACGTACACCAGGCTGGCCGCGGGCACGCCGTTGTTCTGCAACTGCGTGCGCAGCGCCGCCATCGGGTTCGGGCCCACGGTGGTGTCGCTGCTGCCGACGAAGAGGAACCACTTCATCAGCGCCAGGTTGGCCTTCGGGTCGATCAGCGACCCGGACCAACTGTTGATGTCGCCCTGCATCGTCGACAGCCGCGCCGACGTGATCGTCGCGTTGTACATGCAGGACGTGTAGTTGGCATGGCCGGCGCACATGTACGGCCCGCCGGCGAAGACACCCACACCGCTGAACGTGGCGGAATGCGCCACGCCCAGCTGGTGGGCCATGAAACCGCCTGCCGACAGGCCGGAGACGGTGATCCGGGCGGGGTCGATGTCCAGCGTGGGCAGCGGGTCCGCCGCGAGGGCGAACACGGGCCACGCCAGGGCCGCCACGGCGGCCCGGCGAAGGGTTGCGAGCATGTTTGTCTCCAGGCGGCGCGCAGCCGCGTGCGCTCTGTCAGCGCTTGTTGCGGATCGGAATGACCATGTCGCTGGCCTTGATCTCACGCACCAGCTCCGGCACGCCCCAGGCAAAGGCCGGGTCGTCCTTGATGCGGAAGTGGTACATGTCCTGCATCGCCTGGTGGTCTTCCTTGCGGAAGGTCATCGTGCCCTTGGGCGTCTGGAAGCTCATGCCTTCCATCGTCGCGATCAGCTTGTTGGTGTTGGTGTCACCCGCAGTCTTTTTCAGCGCCTCGACCACCGCGATCGCCGCGCTCATGCCACCGGCGGTGAAGAAGTCCGGCGGGCTCTTGAACTTGGTGTAGTGGTTGGCCACCAGCCACTGGTTGACCGGGTTCTGCGGGATCGCGAAGTAGTAGTACAGCGCGCCTTCCATGCCCGGGTAGGCCTTGTAGGCCACCATCGCCGGCAGGATGTTGCCGCCGGTGGCCATCTCGATGCCGTAGCGCTTCTTCAGCTCCAGCTCGGCGAACTTGCTGAAGGGCGACGGCGCACCGGCCCAGTACACGTAGACGTACTTCTTGCCCGGCTGGTCCTTGAGCTTGTCGATGATGCGCTGCAGGCCGGCAGTGAAGTCGGCGGTGCCCGGCGCGAGGAACTCCTCGTGCACGAACTTGCCCTTCTTGATGAACTCCTTGAAGGCCTTCACGCCGTCGCGGCCAAAGGCGTTGTCCTGCGCCAGCGTGACGATGTTGTTGCCCGGCAGGTCCAGCGCGGCGGCGTTGGCGGCGGCGTCCTGGCTGCTGTTGCGGCCGGTGCGGAAGATGTACTTGTTCCACTTGTCGCCGGTGATGCTGTCGGCCACGGCCGGCTCCACCAGCAGGATCTTCTTGTACTCCTCGGCCACCGGCAGCATGGCCAGCGCGACCGGGCTGGCGGTGGGGCCGACCGCGATGTCGACCTTGTCGTCGCCGTAGGCGGCGGCCAGCTGCGCCTTGCCCACGTCGGGCTTGCCCTGGTCGTCCTTCTCGATCACGGTCAGCTTCTTGCCGGCCACCATCATGGTGCCGCCGGTGGCGTACTCCAGGCCCATCTGAAAGCCGGTGATGGTCTGCTTGGCATACGCCTCCAGCGGACCGGTCTTGCTGGCGATGATGGCGATCTTGATCTCGCCCTTGGCCTGAGCGCCGGCCGCCATCGGCAGGGCGAGCAGGGCGGCCGCGGTGGCGGCAAGGGCAAAGGTCTGGCGGCGCTTCATGGGCGGGTCTCCGGGTCGGTGTTGGATGGATGTCCATCGCAACCGCCGTGCCAGGCGCACCAGATCAGTGCTAACCCTCAGTTCTGGGGCCGTTGGTGGGCCAAGAGCGACTGAAAAACAGACGTTATGCGAAATCTTCGATTGATTTCAGGACACATCAATCGTCCGATTTTCAGTCGATCAATCCCAACAGGGTCTGCACGAAGCCCGCCGGGTCCTGGATCTGCGGATAGTGCCCGGTCGCCATCTCCACCACGGTGAAGCCCGGCAAGCTGCGGGCCCGCGCCCGGGCCATGGCGATGGTGGGGTAGGCCGGCGACACGGCGTCGATGAAAGCCCGCGGCACCGAGGCCAGGCGCTCGGCGCTGAAGTGCAGCGGCTCCATGTACGCGTTGAACGGGTGCGGCCCCTGTCGGCGGCGCAGCCAGTCGGCGTCGTCGCCCACCAGACCAAAACCGGCCGGATCTGGCGGCGGCAAGACGTTCAGGCCGCTGGCGCGCGCGGCGGCCATGCGCTGCGCCTGCACCTCGGGCGCGTGGGCGGAGCCCCAGGCTTCGCCGGGCAGCGGGATGCCGGCGTCCACGTAGACCAACTGGCGCAACGCTGCCGGGCACTGCGCCAGCAGCCGGTCGGCCACGCCGGTGATCACGGTGCCGGCGTAGCTGTGGCCCACCAGCACGGCGCCACACAGTTCTTCGGCCTCGAAGACACCGAGCACGTCGTCGATGTGCTGGTGCAGCGTGATGTCGCGCCGCAGGCCATGCCGGCGCTCGCCGCAGCCGCTGAGCGTGACGGCGAACACCGCGTGGCCGGCGGCCCGCAGCGGCGCCAGCACCCGCTGCCAGGCCCAGGCACCGGCCCAGGCGCCGTGCACCAGAACGATGGGGGGCGTGTTCATGGCGTGTTGTCCAGCTCCGGGTAACGCTGCAGGCGTTCATAGAACACCGACCGTGGCATGCCCAGCCGGCGTGCCGCGGCGGTGCGGTTGCCGGCCGTGGCGGCCAGGGCTTCGGCGATGGCGCGGCGCTCCAGCTCGGCCACCTGCTCGGCCAGCGTGCGCGGGGCCGGCTCGGGCGGGCGGAACACCGGCACCGACAGAGTGGTTGGGGTCGGCAGCGCACGCAGCACGGTCTCGCTGCCGCCGAAGTGACGCGCGTGCAGCACGCGGTCGTCGCTCATCAGTGCGGCCTGTTCCAGCGTGTTGCGCAGTTCGCGGATGTTGCCCGGCCAGGGCTGCTGGGCCAGCCAGTCCAGCGCGTCAGGCGCCAGGCTGCGCGCGGCCAGGCCGCTGCGGCGGGCGATGTCGTCCATCAGCGCCTCGGCCAGCGCTTCCAGGTCGGTCAGGCGGTCGCGCAGCGGCGGCAGCCGGATCGGCAGCACGTTGAGCCGGTAGTACAGGTCGGCGCGGAAACGGCCGTCGGCCACCATCGCCGCCAGGTCGCGGCTGGTGGCGGCCAGCACGCGCACGTCCACCCGCTCGACGCGGTTGCTGCCCAGCGGCTCCACCTCCTGCTCCTGCAGCGCGCGCAGCAGCTTGGCCTGCAGGCCCAGTGGCATGTCGCCGATCTCGTCCAGGAAGAGTGTGCCGCCATGCGCCACCTTGAACTTGCCGTCGCGGCCCTTGCGGTCGGCACCGGTGTAGGCGCCGGGCGCGACACCGAAAAACTCGGCTTCGAGCAGGCTCTCTGGCACGGCCGCGATGTTGACACCCACGAACGGCTGGGCAGCACGCGCGCTGGCGGCGTGGATGGCCTGGGCGAGGACCTCCTTGCCAGTGCCGGTTTCGCCCAGCAGCAGCACGGTGGCATCGGTCTGCGCCACGCGACGCGCCTGGCGCTTGACCTCCAGCGCCGGCGGGCTGGTGCCGATGAAACCGGCGATGGTGTAACGCGGCCGGCGCTGCGCGGCCAGCTGCGCATGCGCCGCGTCCAGCTCCTTTTGCAGGCGGCCGAACTTGGCGATCAGCGGCTGCATCGTGGTTTCCGGGTGGTCCAGCAGCACCATGCCAAAGGCACCGATGACCTCGCCACGTTCGTCACGCAGCGGCAGCCGGCTGACCAGAAAGGTGCCGGCCTGGTTGCTCAGCAGGTCGATCAGGATGGGCTGGCCGGTGTCGATGACATGCGCCATCAGCGTGTTCGGCACCACCTCTTCCACCCGCCGGCCGACGAAGTGCTGCTCGTCGTGGCCCAGCGCCGGCAGGAACTGCTTGTAACCCTCGCTGATCCAGACGATGCGGTGCTGCCGGTCCACCACCATGGTGCCCATCGCCGTGCGGGCAAAGGTGTCGAACATGCTGCGCGCGGCCAGCTCCAGCACGCGGTCGGCGTCCAGCGGCAACGACGGCAGGGTGGGCAGATCCGGGGCGGGCATGCGGCACTGTAGCGCCGCGCGAACCACCTGCTGCCGGTTGCAATCGGTAGCCGCCGCTTACGCTCCAGGGCTTGGGCGCGCCGCGGGCCGGCCGATAGTCCTGGCATGACAAACCCGACCCTTGCGGCTGCGCGCCGCCACACCCCGCCGATCTCCTGCGCCGTTCTGTGCGCCGTTCTTTGCGCGACCCTCGCCGCCTGCGGCGGCGGCGGCGACGAGCCCGTGGCCACCGATGCACAAACCACCGCGGCCCGTGTCGACCCGCTGGCTGCCAAACGCAGCGGGCAGGTGAAACCGCCAGCCCCGGGCGCCGACACCGGCGGCCATGTGCTGGAACTCGGCACCACCATCGCCGGTTTCCCGCACAAGGTCGACGTCTACCGTCCGGCCGGCGCTACCCGCGCCATCGTGTTCCTGCACGGCAACGGCGGCACCTCCGGCTCGCTGGCCTACACGCTGGGTTTCAGCAGGAGCGGCTTTCCGTCGAACAGATCGGTCAACTGGGAATGGCTCAGCCAGAACGGCGTGATCGCCGTTCTGCCACAAGGCCAGGCCGCGCCAGGCACGAACCTGCGCACCTGGAGCAACTACATCACCCAATCCGGCCAGGACGATGTCGCCTTCCTGACGGCGCTGGCCTCGAACGTGAAGAGCCGGTACGGCATGGCCGACGTGTCGCTGGCGGGTTATTCGGCCGGCGGCGGGATGACCGCGCGCGTCTGGTGCGAGGCGGGCGGCGCGTACAAGGCCTTTGTGTCGGTGTCCGGCCCCATGATGTCGGGCAATGGCAGGGGCGTGACCTGCACACCGGCCGTGCCGGCGCCGTACTTTGTGCTGCTGGGCGACAAGGACCTTGTGCTGCCGGGCTACAACCCGAACCTGCCTGCACCGACCCCGGAACAGTCTGCCGCGGGACTCACCGGCGGCTACCTGGTGGCCGAGTGGACACGCCACGGCGACCGCAGCCGCACGGTCTGCAGCGAGACCACAGCGCTGTCGGGCGCGGACCTCAGCGCTGCCGGCAACACCTGGAACAACTGTGCCGACCGCATCCGTTACATGGTCGTGAAAAACGCTGACCACTACATCCCGTCGTTCGAAGCCGCCCTCGGCGGCAAGCTGGTGGACACCATCGCCGGGTTCGTCAACTGAGAAGGTGTGAACGAACCCGCCCGGGCCGTGCAGCGCCCGGCCCGCCCCTGCACGGGTCAACCCGGATTCCTCATCACGTAATTACAGAGTTATCGTCGGGCCATGCTGCTCGCCGACCTGGACACCGACCCCGTGCGCGGCACCTCGCTGCACGACGGCGTGGCCACGCGGCTGCGCAGCCTGGTGTTCGACGGCCGCCTGGCCCCGGGCAGCTGGATCGACGAAAAAGCCCTGGCCGAGCAGTGGCAGGTGAGCCGCACGCCGCTGCGCGAAGCGCTCAAGGTGCTGGCCGCCGAAGGCCTGGTTGACCTGGTGCCGCACCGCGGCTGCCGGGTCATCCAGCTCGGCGCCGACGATGCCGAGGCCCTGTTCCCGGTGATGGCGCTGCTGGAAGGCCGCTGCGCACAAGAGGCTGCAGCCAAGGCCGGGCCGGCCGACCTGCACCGGCTGCAACAGCTGCACGACGCGCTGGAACACCACGCCGCGCAGGACGACATCGACGGTTATTACCGCGTCAACCACGACTTCCACTGCGCCGTGCAGCGCCTGGCCGCCAACCGCTGGCTGGACCGCGCCACCGGCGACCTGCGCCGCTTCATGCGTTTGATGCGCGGGCGCCAGCTGGCGCTGCCGGGCCGCATCGAGGCCTCGCTGAACGAACACCGCGTGTTGATGGACGCCTTTTTGCAGCACGACGCCGAACGTGCCGGCCGTGCCATGCACGACCATTTGATGGCCCAGCTGGCGGCCTGGCAGAAACTGCGCGCCGATCAAGGAAACGCAGGGCCACCCCAGGTTTCATTGCCCCCCGTGGGCGGCGGGCTGGGCGCAGCCCGGCCCTGGGGGCGCACAGGAATCCCCGATGCTCGATGAACTGCGCGAAGCCGCGGCACGCCAGCGCCAGGCGCGCACGCTGGCGCTGCTGAAGCTGGGCACCAAACGCCTGCTGTCGGCCCGTGGCGAGATGAACGGCGTGCCGCTGGCGCGCGACCTGATCGAACGCCTGGACCTGCTGGACGACGCCCAGCTCGACGCCTTCTTCGACCACCTGGCGCACGACCTCGACCCCGACCCCGCCACCGTGTTGCGCTGCGCCCAGGCCTATGCCGCGCAGCCCACGGCGCAGCACCTGATCGCGCTGACCGAAGCCGCCGAATCGCCGCGGCAGGAGTTGCTGCGGCGCCTGAACCGCAGCCCCGGCGGCACCGCGGCCGTGCTGCGCCTGCGCCGCGCGTTGCTCAAGCGACTGCCGCAGCGCGACGACCTGCTGGCGCTCAGCGCCGACCTGCGCCACCTGCTGGGCTCGTGGTTCAACCCCGGCTTCCTGAAGATGAAGCGGGTGGACTGGAACTCGCCTGCCGTGCTGCTGGAAAAGCTGATCCTGCACGAGGCCGTGCACGCCATCGACGGCTGGGACGACCTGCGCCGCCGGCTGCAGCCCGACCGCCGCTGCTTCGCGTTTTTCCACCCGCAGCTGCCCGACGAACCGCTGATCTTTGTGGAGGTGGCGCTGCTGCCGGAGATGCCCGACGCCATCGCGCCGCTGATCCAGAAGGACAGCACGCCGCTGGCGCCGGAGCGTTTCCGCGTCGCGGCTTTCTACAGCATCAGCAACTGCGAACCCGGGCTGCGTGGTGTGTCGCTGGGCAACTTCCTGATCAAGCAGGTGGCCGAACAGCTGCAGCGTGAGTGGCCGCGGCTGAAGACCTTCTGCACGCTGTCGCCGCTGCCTGGTTTTGCGGTCTGGCTGCGCAGCGCACCCGATCTGGCGGCCCTGCCCGGCCTGGGCCGCGGCGTGGCCACGCGGCTGCAGGCCGCGCAGCAAACCCTGCTCGACGCCTGTGGCGGCGACCTGGACGCCTTGCACAACCCGCTGCGCCACGCCCAGCTGCCCGAGCCGGCCCAGGCCGCGCTGACCACGCTGGCGGCGGCCTACCTGGGCCATGTCTCGACGCTGCCCACCGGCGACCCGGTGGCCCGCTTCCACCTGGACAACGGCGCCCGGCTGGAGCGCCTGAACCCGGGTGGCAACATGGCCCCCAAGGGCTTGCGCCAGGCGTTTGGGATGATGGTGAACTACCTCTACGATCTCGACCGCATCGAGGCCAGCCACGACAAATTCCGCCGCGGCACGGTGGCGCGTTCACGCGCCGTGTCGGCCCTGCTCTGACCCCGCACACACCCCAGGAGACAAGCCATGACCACCCTTCCCCGCCGCCAGTTGTTGATCGCCGGCGCTGCATCGCTGGCAGCGCCCTGGGTGCGCGCCCAGGGCTGGCCCACCAAGCCGGTGACCATCGTCGTGCCCTTCCCGCCCGGGGGTGGCACCGACGCCTTCGCGCGCCCGCTGTTTGCGCTGATGAGCAAAAACGCCGGCCGCCAGTTCGTGATCGACAACAAGGGCGGCGCGGGCGGCACGCTGGGTGCGTCGCTGTCGGCCAAGGCAGCACCCGACGGCTACAACTTCTTCATGGGCGCCGTGCACCACGCCATCGCGCCCAGCATGTACCCCAAGCTCGACTACAACATCGAGACCGACTTCGTGCCCGTGGGCCTGATCTCCAGCGTGCCGCAGGTCATCGTCGTCAACCCGGGCAAGGTGGCCGCCACCGACCTGAAATCGCTGCTGGCCTACCTGCGCGCCAACCCCGGCAAGCTCAACTACGGCTCGGCCGGCAACGGCACCTCGCACCACCTGGCCGGTGAGCTGTTCAAGCTGCAGACCAGGACCTTCATCACCCACATCCCGTACCGCGGCGCCGGCCCGGCGCTGCAGGACCTGATCGCCGGCCAGGTGGACATGATGTTCGACGGCCTGGGCTCGTCGGCCGCGCACATCAAGGGCGGCCGCATCCGCGCCATCGCGGTGGCGGCCGACAAACGTGCGGTGGCTTTCCCCGACGTGGCCACCGCGCCCGAAGCCGGCGAAAAGGACTACAAGGTCGCCACCTGGTACGGCCTGTGGGCCCCCAAGGGCACGCCCGCCGCGGCGGTGGAGGCCATGCAGGCCGAGATGCGCAAGGCCATGGGCAGCGACGAGCTGAAGACCATGTGGACGGGCCTGGGCACCGAGACGCCCAACACCTATGGCGCGGCCTTCGGCACGTTTGTGTCCAACGAGGTCAAGCGCTGGGCCGCGGTGGTCAAGTCCTCGGGTGCCAAACTGGACTGACATGAAACGGCCCCCTGACTCGCGACGCTCGTTTCCCCCCGAGGGGGAGCTCAGTTCCTTCGGAACGGCCGTGCGGAACTGAAACCCTCCCGGAACCCGACATGAACCTGTTCACTGCGCTGCGCCAGGCCTTCCCGGCCGCGCTCGACAGCACCGCCATCGAAACCGCCGACGGGCCAGGCGCGCCGCTGCACTACAGCTGGCGCGACCTGGACCGTGCCAGCGCGATGATGGCCAACCTGCTGGACTCGCTTGCGCTGCCGGCCGGCAGCCGGGTGGCGGTGCAGGTGGACAAAAGTGTCGAGGCCCTGGTGCTGTACCTGGCCGTGCTGCGCGCCGGCCATGTCTACCTGCCGCTGAACAACGGCTACCAGTCGGCCGAGATCGCGTATTTCATCGGCAATGCCGAGCCGGCGGTGGTGGTGTGCGCGCCGCAGAACTTCGGCTGGGTCAGCCAGATCGCCTTCCCCGCCGGCACAAAACACGTGTTCACGCTGGGCGACCAGCGCAACGGCACGCTGCTGGAGCGCGCCGCCTTCCACAGCGACCGGCACACCCCCGCCGAACGCCGGCCGGACGAGCTGGCCGCCATCCTCTACACCAGCGGCACCACCGGGCGCAGCAAGGGCGCGATGCTCACGCACGGCAACCTGCTGAGCAACGCGCGCACGCTGAAGGCCTACTGGGACTGGCAGCCTGGTGACGTGCTGGTCCACGCGCTGCCCATCTTCCACGTGCACGGCCTGTTCGTGGCCTCGCACGGCGCGCTGCTCAACGGCAGCAAGATGATCTGGTTCAGCAAGTTCGACCCCGCCGCGGTGCTGGCCCGGCTGCCCGAGGCCACGGTCTTCATGGGCGTGCCCACGCTGTACGTGCGGCTGCTGGGCGAGCGGGGGCTGAACACCGCGGCCTGCAAGAACATGCGGCTTTTTGTCAGCGGCTCGGCGCCGCTGCTGATCGAAACCTTCCAGGACTGGCAGCAACGCACCGGCCACACCATCCTGGAGCGTTACGGCATGAGCGAAACCGTGATGCTGACCTCCAACCCCTGCCGCGCGGCCGACGGCCAGCGGCGAGGCGGCACCGTGGGTTTTGCGCTGCCAGGCGTGGGCGTGCGCGTGGTCGACGACCAGGGCCTGACGCTCGCCGCCGGCGAGGTGGGCCACCTGCAGGTGAAGGGCCCGAACGTCTTCAAGGGTTACTGGCGCATGCCGGAAAAAACCGCCGACGAGTTCACCAGCGACCTCTGGTTCAAAACCGGCGACGTCGGCAAGTTCGACGCCGACGGCTACATCCACATCGTCGGCCGCAGCAAGGACCTGATCATCTCCGGCGGCTACAACGTCTACCCGGCCGAGATCGAAAGTGTGCTCAACGAGATGCCGGGTGTGGCCGAATCGGCCGTGGTCGGGGTGCCGCACCCCGATTTTGGCGAGGCCGTGGTGGCCGTGGTCGTCGCGCGCCCGGGTGTGCCGGCGCCAGACCCGTCGGCGCTGATCGCCACGCTGAAAGGCCGCATCGCGGCCTTCAAGGTGCCCAAACGGGTGTTCGTGGTGGCCGAACTGCCGCGCAACGCGATGGGCAAGGTGCAGAAGAACCTGCTGCGGGACGAACACAAGGGTTTGTTCGCCGGTTGATCCGGCCCCGGGGCGGCGTGGGCCGCCCCGGCAGGCTGTCAGCGCCGGATCAGCACGTCATCAGCACACCGTCTTGCGCTTGCGCGAAGCGGCCAGGCCGCCCAGGGCCAGCGTCAGCAGGGCCAGCGTCGACGGCTCGGGCACGTCGTTGCCCGTGCCTGCGCCAGGGGTCAGGTCCACCGACACGGTCAGGATGTTGCTTTCCTGACCGATCTTGTTCGTGCCGTTGTCGGACACGTTGGAGTCCCACATCGCCAGCAGCAGGGTGCCGGCGCTCGTCGCGGTGAAGGTCCAGGTCGTGGCCAGGGTGTTGTAGTTGTAGGCCCCCGCCCAGTCGGTGCCGTTCAACGAAAACGCCAGGGCGCCGTAGTCGATGGGCGAGATTTCGTTCAGGCCGGGTGCGTCGTAGTTGTTGTGCGAGCCGCCGCCGTAGCCATCGGGAAAGCCGGCGGCGGTGACCTGGACGTTGTTGATGTTCCAGCGGTCGGTGGCGCCCGTGCTGATCGTCACGGTGTCACCGATGCTGACCTGCACACCGGTGCTCAGCGGGCCGGTGGCCAGCGGCGTGTTGGCCACGGACGGCAAAACGGCATGCACCACAGAGTCCACCGTGTGGACGGTCACCACACCGGCTTGGGCCGTGGCCGTGAGGCCCAGGGCCAGCAGGCCGGCGGACAGGATGCTGTTGATTCGGCAATTCATCACATAACTCCCAACTACAAATAAATAGGCGATAGTGACTTGCAATGTGCATGCCATACCTCTTTATCCTTATGAATCAAACACTTGCGCCCGCAGTGCCTGTGCATTTGTAAGCGGCTCCGACAGCGCCGACTTGGCGCGCCTGCCGGGTGGCGCGGTGCGGCAGAACCTGTTGCGGGACGAACACAGGGGCTTGTTCGCCGGTTGATCGGGGTCAACCCGGTGTCAGCCCGCCGCTGCACACTGCGGTCATGGCGCATTCCGAGCACCCCGTCTGGCTGCAGGCCGTGACCGCGCCCGGTGAAGCCGAAGGCTGCGGCGGCTGCACACCGTCGGCCGGTCTGCCCGCGTGCCAGGCCCTGCAGGGCACGCGCTGCGAACAGCCGGCGCTGGCGGGTGACCCGTCCCGCCTGGCCACCGTGCTGCTGGCCTTGCGGCAGGTGGCCGACGCCGAGGGCAACCTGGTCGACACCCGGCGTTTCAGTGCGCTGCGTGTGAGCCCCGACGAGGTGGAACTCACGCTGAGCTTCCCCCGCCGTTGCGGCCCGTCGCAGCTGCTGGCGGAAGACACGTTCCAGGTGTTGCGGCGCGCGCTGCCGGACACCGATGTCTACGTCCGCCACGCGCCCTGAACGCACCGGCCACCCGGTCAGCCCATGGACCTGCCCCCGCCCACCGCGTCCGACCCGCACCTGAACCTGATGACGACGCCCGTGCGGGCGCTGCTCAAGCGTGCGCCGGTGGTGCTGCCGCCCACGGTGTCCATCCGCGCTGCGGCCGAGCTGATGCGCGACCAACGTGTGTCGTCGGTGCTGCTGGTTGAGCAAGGCCACCTGTTCGGCCTGGTGACCGACCGCGACCTGCGCAACCGCGCCGTGGCCGCCGGGCTGGACACGGCACTGCCGGTGCTGGAGATCGCGACCGTGGCGCCGCTGTGCATCCCCATCGACGCGCCGGGTTTCGAGGCCCTGCTGCTGATGGCGCGCCACAACATCCACCACGTGCCGGTGATGGATGGCGCGCAGATCGCCGGCATGCTGACCGCCAGCGACCTGACCGAACAGCACAGCACCTCGGCCGTCTACATGGTGGGCGACATCTACAAACAGCCCGCGCTCGACGGCTTGGTGGTGGCTGCGGCCAAGGTGAAGGGGCTGCAGCGCCACCTGGCCAACGCAGGCGCCAGCGCCTACAGCACCGGCCACATCGTCACCGCCATGGCCGACGCGCTGACCGGCCGGCTGCTGCAGCTGGCCGAACGTGAGCTGGGCCCGGCGCCGGTGGACTATGTGTGGGTGGCCGCCGGCTCGCAGGGCCGCAACGAACAGACGGCCAAGAGCGACCAGGACAACTGCCTGGTCCTGGACGACGCCTACGATCCTGTGGCCCATGGCGCCTACTTCCAGGCCCTGGCGCGTCAGGTCTGCGACGGCCTGGCCGCCTGCGGCTATGTGCACTGCCCGGGCGAGATGATGGCCATGACCGACCGCTGGCGGCAGCCGCGGCGGGTGTGGGCCGACTACTTCCACGGCTGGGTGGACCGCCCCGAGCCCACGGCGCTGATGCTGACCTGCGTGTTTTTCGACGTGCGCGCCGTCTTCGGCCGCGCCGAGTTGCTGGACACGCTGCGTGCCGAGGTCTTGCAGCGCACGCGCGGCAACCGGCTGTTCCTGGCCCACCTGGTGAACAACGCGCTTTCGCGCCAGCCACCGCTGGGCCTGTTCGGCGGCATCCGACCGATCGCGAGCGGCGAGCACAAGGGCCGCGTGGACCTGAAGATGAACGGCATCGTGCCCATCATCGACCTGGCCCGCATCTGCGCGCTGGCTGCCGGCCACGACGCGGTGAACACACAGGACCGGCTGATGCACGCCGCCGAGAGCGGCGAGATCAACGCGCAGGATGCGCACGACCTGCGCGACGCGCTGGAGTTCCTGGCCTCGCTGCGCATCCGCCACCAGGCGCAGCGTTTGGCCGCCGGCCACGCGGCCGACAACCACCTGGTGCTGGAAGATCTCTCGAACTTCGAGCGCCAGCAGCTGAAGGACGCTTTCAGCGTGGTGAAGACGCTGCAGGACGTGCTGGGCCAGCGCTACCAGGCCGGGCGGTTCTGAACCCGTCTTGAAAAATCGCAAATAAGTTTGCGCACGCACTCATAATTCGGGCGCGTTCATCCCGCGTTGCCCGGAGTCCTGCCAGGAAGCTGCATGCAGTACAGCAGTGATGCCCCCGCCCGCCTGGCGGCCGACCACGGCGTGGCAGAAGCCCGCCCGTGGATCGTCGCGATCGGCGCATCGGCCGGCGGGCTGGAGGCGCTGCAGCGCTTCTTCGGCGCGTTGAACGGGCCCACAGGCGCCGCCTTCGTCGTCATCCAGCACCTGTCGCCCGACCACCGGTCGATGATGGCCGAGCTGCTGGCGCGCCACACCACGCTGCCGGTGCACGAGGCCGCGGCCGGTGAGTCGCTGCAGGCCGAGCGTGTGTACCTGATGCCACCCGGCGTGCTGATGACGATCGAACACGCGCACCTGGTGTTTGCACCGCGTCCGCTGCAGGGCCTGTCGCTGCCGATCGACGCCTTCCTGCACTCGCTGGCCGGCTCGATGGCCGAGCAGTCCATCGGCGTCATCCTCTCCGGCTCGGGCTCAGACGGTTCGGCCGGTGCCGCCGCGCTGCGTGCCGCCGGCGGTTACGTGATGGCGCAGACCCCGGAGAGCGCCAAGTTCGACAGCATGCCGCGCAGCGTGATCGCCGCGGCCCTGGTGGACGCCGTGCTGGCGCCGGAGGACCTGGCGCAGCAGGTGCAGCAGCTCACCGATGGCCGCAGCAGCCGGGCCCTCAACGGCGACATGGTGGGCGAGGCCGCGACCAAGCCCGCACTGCAACGCCTGTTCGAGGCCCTGGTCGAACAATCGGGCATCGATTTTGGCCAGTACAAGCTGCCCACCGTGATGCGCCGCATCGAACGCCGCATGGGCGTGCTGGGCTGCGCATCGGTGTCTGACTACGCCGACCGCGTGGCGCAGTCGCAGGAAGAATGTGAATTGCTGCGGCGCGAACTGCTGATTCCGGTGACGGGTCTGTTCCGCGACCCGGATTGTTTCGAGGCCCTGGGCGAGTTGCTGCAGGCGCAGTTGCGCCAGCATCCGGCCAACCAGCCGCTGCGCATCTGGTGCGCCGGCTGCGCCACCGGGGAAGAGGCCTATTCGCTGGCGATGCTGGCGCTGGAGGCCTGCCACGCCACCCAACGCTGGCCGGGGGTGAAGGTGTTTGCCACCGACGTGGACGCCCGTTTTCTGGCCGTGGGCAGCGCCGGCAGCTACCCGGCGGGTGCGGCCGACACCCTGTCGCCCCCCCGCCTGGCGCAGTTTTTCACCCGCCAGGACGAGCGGCTGCAGGTCAAGCCCGAGCTGCGCCAGATGGTGCTCTTTGCGCGCCACAACCTGCTGGAGGACGCGCCCTTCACCAAGATGGACCTGGTGGTCTGCCGCAACACGCTGATCTATTTCCAGGCCGAAGCGCAGGAGCGGGTGATGCGCCGGCTGCAATACGCGCTCAACGTGCAGGGCCTGCTGTTCCTGGGCGGCAGCGAATCGCTGGGCGCGCTGCAGGGTGATTTCCAGGTGCTGGACAGCACCCGCAAGCTCTACCGGCTGACCCGGCCGGTGCTCACCGCTCTGGCGGTGCGTGAAGGTTTCGGCCGCTCCACGCTGAGCCTGCGCCACCGGGCCGTGGCGCGCGGGGCACCGGCCGCGCCGGTGTCGTCGGCGGTGGACACCGGCGAGCGTCGGCTGCTGCAGGCCTATGTGCCGCTGTCGCTGCTGGTCACACCACAGCGCCAGCTGCTGCACGCCTGGGGCCCAACCGAACGTTTCCTGAGGCTGCCGCAGGGCCAGCCCAACCTGGACGTGCTGCGCCTGCTGCCCCCGCGCCTGGGCACCGTGGCCGGGCACGCGCTGCACACGGCCCTGCGCGATGCCGGCGAGCAGGCCCAGCCGCCGGTGGTGCTGGAGCTGGACGGCCAGGTCGTCAGCGTGCGCGTGGTCACGCGCAGCCTGCCAGGCGAAGGGGCGGACCCGGCGGCCGTGCTCATCAGCTTCGAAGAAGGTCCGCCACCGGGCCAGCCCGGCGCCGGCGCCTTGGCCGACCCGGCGCAGTTGGACCGCGTGGCGGCGCTGGAGCGCGAGCTGGCTGAAACCCGCTTGACGCTGCAGACCAGCATCGAGGAACTGGAAGCCGCCAACGAAGAACTGCAGGCCGCCAACGAGGAGCTGATGTCCTCCAACGAAGAGCTGCAGAGCACCAACGAAGAACTGCAGTCGGTGAACGAAGAGCTGTACACCGTCAACGCCGAATACAACGCCAAGCTGGCGCTGGTGAGTGCGCTCAACGACGACCTGGACGGCATGTCGCAGGCCACCGGCATCGCCACGCTGTTTGTCGACGAGGCCCTGACCCTGGTGCGTTTCACGCCCGAGGCCATGGGCCTGTTCCGGCTGCGCCCAGCCGACGTGGGGCGCCCGTTGACCGACTTCAACGTGCGGCTGGACTACCCCGAACTGACGCAGGACCTGCGGCGCGCGCTGGCCGGCGGTGGCCCGGTGGAGCGCACCGTGCAAGCGGCGGACCAGACACGCTACCTGGCCCGGGTCATCGGCTATGGCCGACCGGGTGCGCGGCGCGCGGTGCTGAGCCTGATCGACGTGTCCCGCCTGCACGACGCCGAGCGGCTGCAGCGCCTGATCGACTCGCTGCCCGAACATGTGGCCCTGCTGGACCGCCACGGCACACTGCAGCAGGTCAACCGCGCCTGGACCGAGTTTGCGCGCTGCAATGGCGGCCAGGCCGCCAGCACCGGGGTCGGCAGCAACTACCTCAGCGCGCTGGCACGCTCCGACGACCCTGGCGCGATGGCACTGCTGCAGGGCCTGCAGCAGGTGCTGGACGGCAGCCGCCCCCAGCTGCGGCGCACCTACCCCTGCCACGGCCCGGACGGCGAGCGCTGGTTTGTGCTGCACGCTTCGCCCCTGGCCGGTGTGGATGCCGAGGCCGAACGCGGCGCCGTGGTCACACACCTGGACGTGACCCCTTGGGTACAGGGCACGGCCCCGGCACCCGCACCCTTGTCGGAGGACAACGATGCCTGACACCCAGCGCCAGACCACCGGCATCGCACAGGAAAACCTGATGCGCAGCCGTGCGCTCGACGCCATCCGGCACGGCAACCTCGAAGAAGCACAACGTGTGGTGGATGCCGACCACGGCCGCACGCTGACGCTGGACCAGGTCTTCCGGCTTTACCAGAGCGAGCTGGAAACCCAGGCCACGCAGCTGCGCGACAGCCAGCACCGCACCGAACAGGCGCTGGACTGGTTCACCCACCTGTTCCGCGCCCTGCCCGTGGCCGCGGTGCTGGTGAACGAACAGGGCGGGGTGACCGACGCCAACGACCATGCGATGGACGAACTGGGTCTGCGCCAGGCCTTGCGCACGCTGCCGGTGCCGCTGCGCCGGCTGATGAGCACGCCCGAAGCTGAGCTGCGCCTGCTGGCCATGCTGGCGCGGGCCGCCCACGGGCCCACCGAAGGGCCCACCGAAGGGCTGGACGACGTGGCCCTGCGCACGCTGGGTGGCGAGCCGCGCTGGGCCGACCTGCGGCTCACGCGCCTGCCCGACTTCGGCCCGGCCGGCAGTGCGGCCCACACCCGGTCGGCACGTTTCCTGTGTGTGTTCAGCGACCGCACCACACGCGTGGAAGCCCAGCGTGCGCGCGAGATGGCGCAGGCGGCCGAACACCAGCGCGACCGGGCCTTGTCGGCCAGCCAGGCCAAGACGCAGCTGCTGTCGCGGGTGAGCCACGAGCTGCGCACCCCGCTGAACGCGGTACTCGGGTTTTCGCAGCTGCTGCTGGCCCAGGCGGAACCGCTGGCCGCACAAAGCCGCGAACGCATCGGTTACATCCGCCGTGCCGGCGAACACCTGCTGGCGCTGGTGGACGAGGTGCTGGAGATCAACCAGGCCGAGTCCGGCCAGCTGAAGCTGGACACCTCCCCGGTGGCGCTGGCCACGCTGATCCAGGAGGTGCTGAACCTACAGCAACCCGCCGCGCAGCGCCAGGATGTGGCGCTGCGCTTCGAGCCCGAGACCGGGCCACCCGCAGTGGCGCTGGCCGATGCACGGCGCGTGCGCGAGGTGCTGAACAACCTGGTCAGCAACGGCATCAAGTACAACGTGCGCGGGGGCTGGCTGCAGCTGCGCACCGGCGCCGATGCACAACAGGTCTGGGTGGCGGTGGTGGACGGTGGCATCGGCATGACGGCCGCCCAGCTGGAACACCTGTTCGAGCCCTTCAACCGCCTGGGCGCCGAGCGCTTGCACATCCAGGGCCACGGCCTGGGCCTGAGCATCGCGCGCGGCCTGGCGCAGGCCATGGGCGGCACGCTGGAGATCAGCTCCGAGCCGGGCACCGGCACCTGCTGCACGCTGCGCCTGCCGCGGGCGGCCGACGCGACGAGCTGATCAACGCCACCGCTGAGGCCCCCGCATCAAAGGCAGCACCTCCGAAGGCGGTGTGACGCTGGCGTCGAAGGGGTGCTCGCGCCGGCCGCCCAGCCGGGCCAGGATCTTGCGCACATACAGCCGCGTTTCGGCATAGGGCGGCACGCCACGGTAGCGCTCCACGGCGCGTTCACCGGCGTTGTAGGCGGCCGCGGCCAGCGCCACGTCACCTTCAAAAAACGCCAGCAGCCAGCGCAGGTACGCCATGCCGCCGCGCAGGTTCTGCGCCGGGTCCATGATGTTGCGCACGCCGAAGCGGCGCGCCGTGTCCGGGATCAGCTGCATCAGGCCCTGCGCGTTCTTGGGGCTCACGGCCGACGCATCGAAGTTGGACTCGGTGGCCACGATGGCCAGCACCAAGGCCGGCGCCAGCTTGTAATCGGGCGCCACCAGGTTGACGAAGTTGACGATGGGCAGCGGGGCGTTGTCGGGCGGCGGTGGCCATGGCAGCGGTGCGGCGGGCTTGGCCGCCATGCGGGGCGGCGGCGGCGCATCCACCACGTCGTTGTCGGGCGGGCGCAGGCAAGGCGGCGGCGCGCCCCGCGGGGTGCCCATCGCACGCAACATGTTCTGCGCCTGCACCAGGCCTTGTTCGGCCGCGGCGGCAAACAGGTGCGCCGCCTGCGCGTCGTCGCGCTGGATGCCGCGGGCGTTGGTCAGCATCCAGGCCAGGTTGAACTGCGCCTCGGCATCACCATAACGCGCGGCACGGCAGTACAACTCGGCGGCGCGCGCCGGGTCGCGCTCGGCGCCGGCGTCACCATGCTCCAGCGCCAGCGCCTCCTGGCGCCAGCGCTGCACCTGCTCGGGCACCACCGGCCCTCGTTCGGGCGGCGGCACGGCGTGGCGTGGCAGCTCGTCCAGGCTCAGGGTCTGGGCGGCCAGCGGCACCGCCCACAGCAGCGCGGCGGCGGCGGCCACGCCGGGAATCATGCGCAACAACATGCGGCCGATGATGCCAGCGGCGCTGCGACCCCCACGGGGCGCTCAGTACTGCACCCGTGCGTAGTACGTCTTCTGCGCCGCCACACGCGCCTGGCCCAGCGTGTGGATGCCCATGTCGGCCAGCAGCGGCACCAGCTTCAGGAAGACCTCGGCCGTGACCATCGCATCGCCCAGCGCCGTGTGCCGGCCCACCACGGTGATGCCAAAACGTTCGGCGATCGCCTCCAGCTTGTGGCTGGCTTGGTTGGGGTGCACCACGGCCGAGAGCAGCAGCGTGTCCAGCACCGGCTGCTCGAAGCGCAGGCCGGTGGCGGCCTCCTTCAGCTGCAGGAAACGCATGTCGAAAGCCGCGTTGTGCGCCACCAGCACGGTGTCCTGCGCGTAGGCGTGAAAAGCCGGCAGCACCTCGGTGATGCGCGGCTGGCCGGCCACCATCTCGGGCCGGATGCCGTGGATGGGGATGCCGGCTTCGGGGATCGACCGCCCCGGGTCCACCAGCTGCTCGAAGGCCTCTTGCCGCAGCAGCCGGCCGTTGACGATGCGCACCGCGCCGATCTGGATGATTTCGTCACCAGCGGCCGGCTGCAGGCCGGTGGTCTCGGTGTCGAACACGGTGCAGGCCAGGTCCACCAGCCGGCGGTCGTCCAGCGCGTGGTGTTGTTCACCTTGCGCAAACAGGTCGAAGTCGTAGTACTCGGGGCGGCTGTCGGCGTGCAGCGTGTCGTCGGTTTCCGCCGCCGCCACATCGGCGGCCAAGGGCAGCAGGAAACGGAAGAACGCCTGGTGCGCTGCGCGGTCGCGCTCGAACCAGAACTCGCCGCCATGGCGCTGCAGCACGTCGCGCACGCTGAGCGCGCTGGATTCGCTGCCAAAGCGCATGGCCTCGCTCTCCCAGCTCATCACGGTCTCGGTGCTGACAGAAAGGCCTCCGTGCTGCGCACTCCGGTATGAGCCCTCCGGGCGGCCGGACGGGCTCATGGCCTGGCCGGTCCAGACCAGGTCCAGCTGTGCGCGGCCGTCCACCGCGCGCAGGCGCAGCAGCAGCGCCCGCACCTCGAACTCGTCGACCAGCCGGTGCGCCAGGTAGGCCAGGGCCTGCATCAGCGCAAAGCTGTCGACTCTGAGCCACAGCGCGGCGTCGATCTCCAGGCAGCCGGTGCGCACGCCTGTGCTGCCGATGCGCCGCAGCGCAGCGCTGACGAACTCCGAGCCCAGCATCTCCTCCAGCGGCCAGCGGGTTTTCAGGCCTTCGGTGCTCTGCGCGGCCAGGGTCTGCAGGCGGCGGGTCATCGCACTCGATTCATCACGCACGATGGCCAGGAAACGTTCACGCTGGGCCGGCGCCAGCGCCGGGTCGTCCAGCAGCTCCAGCGCGGCCTGCAGGTTGCCCAGCGACGCGCGCTGGCCTTCGGTGAGGCCCAGCAGCAGCGTGTCCTGCGCGGCGTCGCGTTCGTAGTCGCGTGTGATGTTGTCCAGCAGCAGCACAAAGCCGCTCAGCGGCGCACCGGCCAGGGCCGCGTCGCGCACCGGCGCCATCTGCGCGCGCAGCAGCTGCCCGCTGCGCGTGACGGTGACGAACTGCGCCGACGGCGCCGCCGCGCCACGCGCCAGCCGGCCGCGGATCTGCTCCAGCGCGTGTGCCACCAGCTGCCGGTCCAGCACGGCGTAGATGCTGCGGCCCAGGCCCATCAGCTCGGCACCGCCGGCCAGCGCCGGCGCGTCGGACAAGGCCTTGAACTGCAGCCGCGCGCGCTGGTTGTAGAGCAGCACGCGGCCGTCGAGGTTGCAGACCACCACGCTCTGCGTCAGCTCGGCCATCAGCGCGGCCAGGCGGGCCCGCTCCTGCTCCACACGCGCGCTGCCGGCGGCCACCTGCGCGGCCACGTCGTCGCGCAGGCGGCGCCGGTTCTGCAGCAGCGCATCCACCACGATGGCCAGCTCGCGCAGCGTGGTGTCGCCGGCGGTGGGCGCCAGCGGCGCCGGGTTGTCCACGACCAGCTGCGCCCGGGCCTGCTCCAGCAGACGCGCCGGGGCTTCGACCCAGCGCCGCCAGGCCAGGTTCAGCAACGCCGCGCCCCCACCGGCCAGCACCAGCAGCGCCAGCACGCCGATGGGCAGGCGCGGGCCGAACCACTCGGCCACGCGGGCACGTTGCTCGAAGTCGAATTCCGACAGCATCAGCGCGATGGCACCCCAGGCCCACAGGCCCAGCACCGCGGCCAGCGCCACGGCGCCACCAGCCAGCACCAGCAAACGCTGCTGCTCACGGTTCATCGGCGGTCCCCAGCAGCTCACGCACCTTCTGCACCAGCTCGCGGGTGGAGAAGGGTTTGGTCATGTAGGCGTTGGCGCCCAGGGCCAGGCCCTTGACGACGTCGGTCTCGCGGCCCTTGGCGGTGAGCATCAGGATCAGCGTGTCCTTGATGCTGTCGTCGTGGCGCACCTCCTGGCAGACCTCGAAGCCGGTCTTGCGCGGCATCATCACGTCCAGCAGCAGCAGGCGCGGGCGAACCTCGCGCAGTTTGTCCAGCGCCTCCTGGCCATCGCGCGCCAGGTGCACGTCGTAGCCTTCCCGCTTCATCAGGAAGTCCAGCGAGACCAGGATGTTGGGTTCGTCGTCGGCGATCAGGATCGGGATGCTCATCGCTTGTCTCCGGAAGATTCGTTGTTCTGGGCCGGCCCTGCCCACGGTAGCTGCACCTCGAAGCATGCACCTTTGAGGCGCCCCCTGGCCGGGTCTGCGCCCCGTCCGCCCCCCGAGGGGGACAAGAAAACTTGGGGCGGCCCGGCGTTTTCTTGACCGGTGTCATGCCGCAACACGATGTGCCCGCCATGGTGTTCGACGATCTGCCGGCTGATGGGCAGGCCCAGCCCGGTGCCGGCCGGGCGGCGGCCGCCTGCTTCGGCCTGGTGGAACTTGTCGAAGATGCGGGTGCGCTGCGCGGCCGGCACACCCGGGCCGTTGTCCTGCACCTGCAGCGTGAGGCCGCTGGCGTCGTGCCGCAGCGTGACGCGGATGGCCCCGCCCGGCCGCGGCACGAACTTGGCCGCATTGCCCAGCAGGTTCAGCAGCACCTGGGTCAGGCGGTCGGCGTCGGCGCGCAGCGGCGGCATGGGCTCGGCCAGGTCCAGCGTCAGCGTGGTGCCCTGCTCGCGCAGCGCCTCGGCCATCGACGTGGCGGCCTGGCGCACCAGCGCGGCCAGGTCCAGGTCTTGGTGCTGCCAGTCGGCGTGGCCCGACTCGATCTTGGCCAGGTCCAGCACCTGGTTCACCAGCCGGCTCAGGCGCTCGGTCTCGGCGACGATGATGGTGTTGAACTGCTGGCGCTGCTCGGGTGGCATGCCGGGGTCGTCGGCCATCATCTCGGCCAGTGCGCGGATGCTGGTCAGCGGTGTGCGCAGCTCGTGCGTGACGCTGGACATGAAGTCGTCCTTCAGCCGGTCCAGGCTTTGCAGCTGCTGGTTGGCGGCGCGCAGCTGCGTGGCTTCGTCGAGGATGCGCACCACATCGGCCAGGTCCAGCGCTTCTTCCTGCACGCTGGCGGCCACCACCACCCGCGCCGACGCGCTGCCGATGGCGCCCGCGAGCTGCGTCTCGACGAACTGCACAAACGCCGGGTCGGCGCGGATGTGCTGGATGCCGGCCACCCGCGTGCGCCGGGCCCAGTCGGCAAACAGCACCTGCGCCTTGGCTTCGCCGAGGAAGCGCACCGCCAAGGGCAGCAGGTCGGCCACCGCCGCCTGGCCGCGCCAGAAGGCCGGGCTGCCGGGGGCGCCCGCCGCATCGCTCGCATCGAGCCCGACATCGACGAACAGCGCCGCCTGGCTGGCCTCGCGTGCGCTGGGTTCGCGCCAGAGCGACACGCCCACGTAGGCCGCCACGTTGGCCAGCAGGCTCCAGAACAGCGAGTGCGTCAGGCCGTCCATGCCCTGCAGGCCGAACAAGGATTCGGGCTTGAGCAGCGCGAGGCCCCACGGCCCGTGGTGCAGGAAGGCATCCGGGAACCAACCCGACTTGGCGATGGACGGCAGCATCAGCGTGTAGGCCCACAGGCCAAAACCCGCCAGCAGACCCGCCAGCGCCCCACGCTGCGTGCCACCCTTCCAGTACATGCCGCCCAGCGCCGCGGGCGCGAACTGCGCCACCGCGGCAAAGCTGATCAGGCCGATGCTGACCAGCGCATAGGCCTCACCCGCGAGGTGGAAGTACAGGTACCCCAGCAGCAGCACCACCAGGATGGCGGCGCGGCGGATGTTCAACAGCAGACGGGTCAGGTCGCCGCCGTGGCGCGAGCGGAAGTGCGCGCGCTTCAGCAGCACCGGCATCACCAGGTCGTTGCAGACCATCGTGGACACCGCGATGGCCTCGACGATCACCATGCCGGTGGCCGCCGACAAACCGCCGATGAACACCGCCAGCGCCAGCCACAGCGCGCCCTGCGACAAGGGCAACGAGAGCACGAAGGCATCGGCATTTGCCGCCGAGCCGAAGTGCAGCAGGCCACCAAAGGCGATCGGCAGCACAAACAGGTTGATCAGCCACAAGTAGGCCGGGAAGACCCAGACGGCGCGCTTGAGGTGACGCTCGTCGACGTTCTCCACCACCATCACCTGGAACTGGCGCGGCAGGAAGATCACCGACAACATCGACAGCAACGTCAACGCCAACCACTGGCCCCACGCGAAGGCACTGCTGTCACCCAACGTGAGCAGCCGCGCCAGATCCGGCCGCGCCATCACCCGCGCAAACAACTCGGCCGGGCCGCCGAACAGGCCCCAGGTGACGTAGAGGCCCACGGCCAGAAAGGCCAGCAGCTTGACGATGGACTCGAAGGCGATGGCGGCGACCAGGCCTTCATGGCGCTCGGTGCCGTCCAGGTGGCGGGTGCCGAACATCATCGTGAAACCGGCCAGCAGCAGCGCCGCGTAGAAGGTGCCGTCCTGCCACCAGGCGCCCGGCGGCGCGGGCGTGGCCGTCATCAGCGCATAGCCGGAGGCGATGGCTTTGAGCTGCAAGGCGATGTAGGGCACGATGCCCACCACGGTGATCAGCGTCACCAACCCGGCCAGCAGCGGGCTCTTGCCGTAACGTGCGGCCACGAAGTCGGCAATCGACGTGATGCGCCCGCGGCGTGCGATGCGGATCATCTTGCGCAGCACCATCCAGGCCAGCACCATGGCCAGCGTCGGCCCCAGGTAGATCGGCAGGAACCAGACACCGGTGGTGGCCGCGCGGCCGACGCTGCCAAAGTAGGTCCAGGCGGTGCAGTACACCGCCATCGAGAGCGCATAGGCCCAGGCGTTGCCGACCACCGAGCGGCCCTGTGCCGCACGCCGGTCGCCCCAGGCCGCGACACCGAACAGCAGGCCCAGGTAGGCCAGCGATGCGGCGATGACCAGCGGCGGGCTCAGCATGTGCGCGTGTGTCGGGTCAATCGGTCTGGCGTTCGACCAGCAGCCCCAGGGCCACGATCAACAAACCCCAGACGATGAACAGGGCGGCCGGAAAAAGCGGCACGCCGGCCACGCTGGCCCCATGGTCCCACAACGCGAGCAGCGGGAAGTTGAGGCCGGCAAGGCCGGCGGCAAACAAGGCCAGCAGACGCTGGCGGCCCAGGCGGGGGCTCATGTGGGGCTCATGTCAGCACCGCACGGCCGCCCGAAGGGACTGACGCGACCCCTCGGGGTGCAGCGAACAAAGTGAGC
Organism: Rubrivivax sp.; assembly: GCA_018780805.1. GTDB lineage: Bacteria > Pseudomonadota > Gammaproteobacteria > Burkholderiales > Burkholderiaceae_C > Rubrivivax. The sequence continues at coordinate 45,392 of JADMJD010000017.1, forward strand.
TTGGGGGCTTCATGGAAGACGGCGGCAGCGCATCCAGCGATTCTGCCGCCGCACCCTCGGCGCGAGGCCGAGGGTTGTCCGTCAACCGGTGATCAGTGACCGGACGCGCCCGACGCGCCCAGCCCCGTCTCCGACCGCACTTGCTGCGCGGCAAAACCCGCGCGGTCCTTCTTGGCACGGGCGCTGGTGTCCAGGATGCTGAACAGCCAGATGCTGACGAAGGCGATGGTCATCGAGAACAGCGCCGGGCTGGTGTACGGGAACAGCGCCGAGCCCTTGGGGTTGCC
>JADMJD010000032.1 GCA_018780805.1 Rubrivivax sp.
AGCGCAGAACGCGCGGACCGCGCGCGCAGCGCGCTTCGTGCTCTGACTCGGCGCGCTTGTCTGAGCAGAGTGAGCGCAGCGAACGCCGCGAGTTCAGCGCCGGGTCCGTGCGGGCGAGCAGCGCAGAGCAGTCCGGCCGCAGGCCGGACCGCGGGTTCAGCCCGACCCACCGGCCCCGCCACCGGCCGGGCGTGCGGTCTCTGCACGAGAACGCACGCAGCCAGACCGAACGTCCGCAAAGAGCCGAAGGCCGTCACGTCACACCCCGCCCGAACGCGTTCGCATCAACCGCAGTTGCACCAGCGCCATCACCGCCACCAGCGCGAAGATCAGCGTCGAGATCGCGGCGGCGAGGCCGAAGTTGGCGCCGGCGTCGGTGAAGGCGATGCGATAGGTGTAGGACACCAGGATGTCGGTTGTGCCCGCCGGCAGCTTGGTGTTCAGGTAATCGGGCCGGCCGTCGGTGAGCAGGCTGATCAGCACGAAGTTGTTGAAGTTGAAGGCAAACGCCGAGATCAGCAGCGGCGTGAGCGGCCGGATGATCAGCGGCGCCGTGATGCGCGAGAAATTCACCCAGGGCGAAGCGCCGGCCAGCGCCGAGGCCTCGTACAGATCGGACGGCACCGACTTCAGCAGCCCGGTGCACAGGATCATGATGTAGGGGTAACCCAGCCAGGTGTTGACGATGAGCAGCATCGTGCGCGCCAGCGTGGGGTCGGCAAACCAGGCCGGGCGGATGCCGAAGAGCGCATCCAGGATGGCGTTGATCTCGCCGAAGTTCTGGTTGAACAGGCCCTTGAAGACCAGGATGCTGATGAAACCCGGCACCGCATACGGCAGGAACAGCAGCGTGCGGTAGGCAGCGCGGCCCTTCAGCGCCGGCCACTCCAGCACCACGGCGAGTGTCATGCCGATGGCGGTGGAAAACAGCACGGTGAGCGCCGAGAAAACCACCGTCCAGCCGAAGATGCTGACGAAAGGCCCACGCATGTCGCTGTCCAGCAGCATGCGCTGGTAGTTGGCAAAACCGATGCTGACCTGGAAGCCGGGCTGCAGCGCATCGCCCTGCGCGTTCTGGAAGAAGCCGGTCTCGCGGTTGGGCGCGTAGACGGTGCCGGTGCCGGGCTCGACCAGCGCGCCATCGGCCCCAGGCTGCCACAGCGGCTGGCGCAGGCCGAATTCGCGCAGGCCGGCGTAGGTGAGCATGCTGCCATCAGGCAGGGCCAGTTGCAGCGGCAGCAGGCGGCTGCGCTGGGCGATCACGTCTCGCAGCGGCAGTGCCGGGCCCGGGTCGCCCGTGGCGGGCGTCAGCGCCCCGCCGTCCAGCGTCGCCGCCAGGCGGGTGCCGTCGGGCGCCGTCAGCTGCAGCCTGCCGCCGGCGTGCAGCGTGAAGGCATAGAGCCGGTTCTCGTCGAAGCTGTGCTGGTCCAGCAGGTAGGCGCGCGCCGCCGCCTCGCCCAGCAAATGGCTGGCCGAGTAGTTGGTGAAGCCTATCTGCACCGTGTACAGCAGCGGAAAGGCCACGAACACGAGCATCGCCGCCACGCCGGGGAACAGGTACTTCCAGGCCAGGCTGCGCGCGGTGGCGTAGACCGTGATCGCGGCACCGCCCAGCACCAGCAGGCCCAGCGCGGCAAAGCCCTGGCCCGCCAGGTAGCTGCTGTAGACCAACCACAGCAGGGCCAGCGTGGCGATGCCGGTGACGAGCCGCCCGGTCACCGCGACACCATGCGCGCCGCCGCGCCATCCAGCGCGTCCTTCGGGCTTTGCCGGCCCTGGGTGATGGCCTCCAGCGCGGCGTCCATCGCCGGGAAGAAGCGCTGCATCTCGGGGATGTTGGGGATGGCCACGCCGGCCAGCGCGTTGGCCATCGTGGCGCGGATGGCGGCATCACCCGCCAGCTCGCGGAAGTAGGCCTTGTTGGCGGGTGTGCCCAAGGGCACATCCGCAGAGATCGTCTTCAGGCTCTCGACACGCAGCACATGCTGCTCCAGGAACTCGCGCGCGATGTCCTTCACGCGGCTGGGCGCGGCGATCATGCAGCCCAGCACACCGACAAAGGGTTTGGCTGGCCGCTCGCCCAACGCCGGAATCGGCGCGACGGCGAACGGGATGCCGGCCTTCTTCGCGTTGTCCCAGGCCCAGGGGCCGCTGATCATCATCGCCACCTGGCCGCTGGCGAACTGCGCCTCCATGTCCGAATAACGCGCGCCACGTGGCATCACACCTTCGTCGATGAGGCGGCGCAGCAGCGTCGCGCCGGCCAGCGCCCCGGCATTGTTGACGCCCACGCGCTGCGGGTCGAAATCACCTTGGGCATCGCGCGCGAACACCTCGCCGCCCGGCCCGGCCAGCAGCGGCCAGCTGAAGAAGGACTTGTTGTAGTCCCACAGGATGACGCGTTTGCCCTGGGCGCTCAGCGTCTTGTGCAGCGCAAAGACCTCGTCCCAGGTGCGCGGTGGCTCGGGCACCAGGCGGGTGTTGACGATCAGCCCCACGGCCTCGATGGCCAGCGGGTAACCCCAGAGCCGGCCACGGTAGGTGAAGGCCTGCCAGGCGGAATCTTCGATCTGCTCGCGCACCGCCGGCCCGGGCCGCACCGGCACGATCAGGCCGGACTTGGCCCACTCGCCCACGCGGTCGTGTGGCCAGCAGAAGATGTCCGGCCCCTTGCCGGCCGCGGCCGCGGCCTGGAACTTGTCGGGCGCGCCCTCGGGGTGCTGCACGACCACCTTCACGCCGGTGGCGGCGCTGAAGGCATCGCCCACCTTCTGCAGGCCGTTGTAGCCCTTGTCGCCGTTGATCCACACCAGCAGCTGCGGCGCCTGTGCGGCGGCTTGTGAAGCGCCCAGCGCGATCAGCGCCGCGATGCACCAGCGCCGCATCAGGCCGCCTGGCGTTGCGCGGTGTCGACCAACCGCGGCACGGCGCGGCCCTGCGCGTCAAACAGATAGGTGCGGTGCGCCGGCACGCTGAGCGCCAGCGCGTCGCCGGCCTTCAGGCGCATCGCGCCGTCGAGCTCCACCGTCAGCGCGTCGTCGTCATTCATGCCCGGAAACTGCGCATAGGCAAAGGTGGTGCCGCCCAGCGATTCGACGAAGTTCACCTGCGCCTGCAGCCGGTTGTCGGCGCCGCCGAGCACCAGGTGCTCGGGCCGCAGGCCGAGCGTGAGCGCCTGGCCGGGCTGCAAGGCGCGGCCGTCGGCAGCGCAGTGCAGCTCTGCGCCATCGGGCAGGCGCACCCCCACCTGCTCGGCAGAAGCCTGCAGCACCTCGGCCGGGATGAAATTCATGCCGGGCGAGCCGATGAAACCCGCCACAAACAGGTTGCAGGGGTGTTCGTACAGGTCCAGCGGCGCGCCCACCTGCTCGATGCGGCCGGCGTTCAGCACCACGATGCGGTCCGCCAGCGTCATGGCCTCGACCTGGTCGTGCGTGACGTAGACCATCGTGGTCTTCAGCTGCTCGTGCAGCTTGGCGAACTCGTAGCGCATCTTCACGCGCAGCGCGGTGTCCAGGTTCGACAGCGGCTCGTCGAATAAAAACACCTCGGGCTGGCGCACGATGGCGCGGCCGATGGCCACCCGCTGGCGCTGGCCGCCGGACAGGTCCTTGGGCTTGCGCTGCAGCAGGTGCTCGATGTGCAGGATCTTCGCGGCCTGCTGCACCGCGGCGTCGATCTGCGCCTTGGGCATCTTCGCGAGCTTCAGGCCGAACGCCATGTTCTCGTAGAGGTTCATGTGCGGGTAGAGCGCGTAGCTCTGGAACACCATGGCCACACCGCGCTCGGCCGGCGGCACCTGGCTCACCTCCTGTGCGCCGATGAACATCTGCCCGCCGGTGATCTCTTCCAGCCCGGCGATGGTGCGCAGCAGCGTGCTCTTGCCGCAGCCCGAGGGGCCGACGAAGACCATGAACTCGCCGTCGTGGATGTGCAGGTGGATGTCCCGCAGCACGGGCACGTCGCCGTAGGCCTTCTGCACCCCTACCAAACGCACGTCCGCCACCGCACACCGCCTGTTTTGCCGCCCAGGATGTAGAGAATATACAAACGTTGGTCGGCCACGACAGCGGGTTTTCCACCAGAACGAGACAGTTGATTCATTGAAAATCAATAACTTAGAAGAAATAGACAAACTACGCATGTAGTACAACTACACAAACACCAGGGCTGTGGCGATACTTCCGCTCCAAGGAGAGCCCCCCCCATGGACACCCCCACCCTGGACCACCGCCCCCGCACACTGGGCGAACAAGAACTGGACGAATTCCGCCGCACCGTGCGGCGCGAGCTGGCACAGCGCAGCGACGGCACGCACCCCGCCGCCGCGCTGCAGGCCGTGGCCGTGGCCGTGCGCGGCCTGCTGGCCCAGCGCTGGGCGGCCACGCAGACGACCGACGCGCAGACGGCCGACGCGCAGCGCCGGCAGCGGCGGGTGCACTACCTGTCGATGGAGTTCCTGATGGGCCGCGCGCTGGATAACGCGCTGCAGGCCCTGGGCCTGCGCGACGAGGTGCTGGCCGCCGTGGGGCCGGGCGCGCCCGCACTGCAGGCCATCCTGGACCAGGAGCCCGACGCTGCCCTCGGCAACGGCGGCCTGGGCAGGCTGGCCGCGTGTTTCCTGGATGCGTTTGCATCGCTGGGCCTGCCCTCCTTCGGCTACGGCCTGCGCTACGAACACGGCATGTTTGCACAGGCCATCGAAGGTGGCCGCCAGGTCGAACGGCCCGACCCCTGGCTGGAGCACGGCCACCCCTGGGAGCTCGTGCGGCCGGAGCTGGTCTACGTGGTGGGCTTTGGCGGCACGGTGTCGCACGACGCCGGCCGGCCGCGCTGGTTGCCGGCCGAGACGGTGCTGGCCCAGGCCAACGACTTCATCGTGCCGGGCCATGGCACACCGCGTGTAAGCACGCTGCGGCAATGGCGGGCGCGCGCGTCGCGGCCCATCGACTTTGCCGCCTTCTGCGCCGGGGCGCACCAGGCCAGCGCTGCGCACAAGCAGGAGGCCGATGCGCTGAACTGGGTGCTCTACCCCGACGACAGCACACACGCCGGCCGCCGGCTGCGGCTGCGGCAGGAGTTCTTCCTCGTCAGCGCGTCGCTGCAGGACATGCTGGCGCGCCACCTGCGCGAGCAGCCCGACGTGGCCAGCTTCGGCCGCCACAACGCGGTGCACCTGAACGACACCCACCCCGCGCTGGCGCCGGCGGAGCTGATGCGCCTGCTGCTGGACCAGCACGGCCTGGGCTGGGACGCCGCCTGGGCCATCACACGCCAGGCCACCAGCTACACCAACCACACGCTGATGCCCGAGGCGTTGGAGACCTGGCCCGTGCCGCTGCTGGCCGAGCTGCTGCCACGCCACCTGGCCATCCTGTACGAGATCAACCGGCGTTTCCTGGACGAGGTGCGGGCACGCTGCCCGGGCGACGAGGCGCTGGTGCAGCGGGTGTCGCTGATCGATGAGGGTGCTGACCAAGGCGGCGAGCGCCGCGCCCGCATGGCCACGCTGGCCATCCTGGCCTCGCAGCGTGTGAACGGGGTCTCGGCGCTGCACTCGCAGCTGATGGTGCAGACCATCTTTGCCGACTACGCGCGGCTGTGGCCCGAACGTTTTTTCAACGTGACCAACGGCGTCACACCACGGCGCTGGCTGGCCCAGGCGAACCCGGGCCTGGCCACGCTGCTGGACCGGCACCTGGGCGACGGCTGGCGGCGTAACCTGACGCAGCTGTCTGCGCTGGCCCAGCAGGCCGACAACCCGCGCCTGGGCGCTGAGTTCGCGCGCGTCAAGCTGGCCAGCAAACAGGCCCTGGCCCAGCGCATCGCGCGAGACACCGGCGTGCAAGTCGACCCGACCAGCATGTTCGACGTGCAGATCAAGCGCATCCACGAGTACAAGCGCCAGCTGCTGAACCTGCTGCACGTGGTGGCGCGCTACCAGGCCATCGTCGCGCAGCCCGAGCGGGACTGGACACCGCGCACCGTGATCTTCGCCGGCAAGGCGGCCTCGGCCTACGTGGCGGCCAAGCAGATCATCCAGCTCATCCACGACGTGGCCGACGTGGTCAACCACGACCCGCGCGTGGGCGACAGGCTCAAGCTCGTGTTCCTGCCGAACTACGGCGTCAGCCTGGCGGAAGCCATCATCCCGGCGGCCGACCTGTCGGAGCAGATCAGCACCGCCGGCACCGAGGCCTCGGGCACCGGCAACATGAAGTTCGCGCTCAACGGCGCGCTGACCATCGGCACCTGGGACGGCGCCAACATCGAGATGGTGCAGGCCATCGGCGAAGAGCGGCTCTTCATCTTCGGCCACCGCGCCGAGGCCGTCGCGCAGATCAAGGCTGATGGGTACGACCCGCAGCAGCATGTGCGCACGAACCCTGCGCTGCAGCAGGTGCTGCACGCCATCGGCAGCGGCGTGTTCTCGCGCGCACAAGGAAACGCAGGGCCGCCCCAAGTTTCCTTGCCCCCCGCGGGGGGCGGGCTGGGCGCAGCCCAGGCCTGGGGGCACTCAGACCCCGGGCGCTATGCCGGCCTGGTTCAGGACCTGCTGCAGCGCGACCCCTACCTGGTGCTGGCCGACTTTGCCGACTACGTGCAGACGCAGGCGCGCGTGGACGCGCTGTACCGCCACCCGGCCGCCTGGCAGGCCATGGCGCTGCACAACATCGCCGGGATGGGCAGCTTCAGCGTGGACCGTACCATCGGCGAATACGTGCAACAGGTGTGGGGGCCCACCGCCCACTGAAACGCGATGCTGGCCGACCCCGATCTCCACGCCCTGCTCGAAGCCCGCCACGGCGACCCGTTTGCGGTGCTCGGCATGCACCGCGCGGCCGACGGCGGCCTGTGGGTGCGGGCGCTGCTGCCCGGCGCCACCGCGGTGGTGGTGCACGACACCAAGACAGGCAAGGCCGTGGCGCCCCTGGCGCTGCGCGACGCCGACGGCGTCTTCGAAGGGCCGTTGCCGCGCCGCAAGACGCCCTTCGACTACCGCCTGCAGGTCACCTGGGCCGATGGCCACACCAGCCGGCTGGCCGACCCCTACCGCATCGGCCCGCTGATCGGCGAGCAGGACCTGTACTACCTGGGCGAAGGCAGCCACCTGCGGCCCTTCGAGGTGCTGGGCGCGCACCCGGTGACGCTGGGCGAAGGGGTCTACACGCTGGACGGCGTGCGTTTTGCCGTCTGGGCGCCGAACGCCAGCCGCGTCAGCGTGGTGGGTGATTTCAACGGCTGGGACGGCCGCCGCCACCCCATGCGCTCGCGCGGGCCCAGCGGCATCTGGGAGCTGTTCGTGCCCCATGCGGCCCCGGGTGACCGCTACCGCTACGAGATCCGCACGCGCGACGGCGCCGTGCTGCCACTCAAGAGCGACCCCTACGCGCGCGCCGCCCAGGTGCGGCCCGAGAGCGCCAGCGTGGTCGCAGGCCCGCTGCCGCCGCGCCTGCCGCTGCCGGCTGGGCGTGCGCAGGCCAACGCCCGCCACGCGCCGGTGAGCATCTACGAGGTGCACCTGGGCTCGTGGCGGCGCCACCCCGACGGGCGCTTCCACGACTGGGATGAACTGGCCGCCGCGCTGCCCGCCTACGCGGCCGACCTGGGTTTCACGCACCTGGAACTGCTGCCCATCACCGAACACCCGTTCGACGGCAGCTGGGGTTATCAGACACTGGGGATGTACGCGCCCACCGCACGGTTTGGTGATGCCGCGGGCTTCCAGCGCTTCGTGGCCGCCTGCCACGCCGCCGGCCTGGGCCTGATCCTGGACTGGGTGCCGGCGCACTTCCCGACCGACGCCTTCGGCCTGGCGCAGTTCGATGGCACGGCGCTGTACGAATACGCCGACCCGCGCGAAGGTTTCCACCAGGACTGGAACACGCTGATCTACCACTTCGGCCGCCACGAGGTGCACAACTTCCTGGTCGGCAGCGCGCTGTACTGGACCGAGCGCCTGGGCGCCGACGGCCTGCGCGTGGATGCCGTGGCCTCGATGCTGTACCGCGACTACTCGCGCCCAGCGGGTGCGTGGCTGCCCAACGTGCACGGCGGGCGCGAGAACCTGGAGGCCATCGCACTGCTGAAGCGCGTGAACGAGGTGCTGGGCAGCGAGTGCCCGGGCGCCATCACGCTGGCCGAAGAATCCACCGCCTTCCCCGGCGTGTCGGCGCCCACGTCGGCCGGCGGCCTGGGCTTCCACTACAAGTGGAACATGGGCTGGATGAACGACACGCTGCGCTACATGGCCGAAGACCCGGTCAACCGCGCCTGGCACCACGACAAGATGACCTTCGGCCTGGTCTACGCCTTCAGCGAGAACTTCGTGCTGCCGCTCTCGCACGACGAGGTGGTGCACGGCAAGGGCAGCCTGCTGGGCAAGATGCCGGGCGACGATTGGCAGAAGTTCGCCAACCTGCGGGCCTACTACGGCTACATGTGGGGGCACCCGGGCAAGAAGCTGCTCTTCATGGGCCAGGAATGGGGCCAGCGCAGCGAGTGGAACCACGACGTGGAGCTGCCCTGGGGCGATCTGCAGCAAGAGCAGCACGCCGGCCTGCAGCGCCTGGTGCGCGACCTGAACCTGCTGTACCGCGACCAGCCGGCGCTGCACCGCCTGGACTGCGATGGCGCGGGCTTCGAGTGGGTGATGGCCGATGAACGTGCGCACTCGGTCTTTGCGTGGCTGCGCCGCGACGAACAGGGTTACCCGGTGTTGGTGGTCAGCAACATGACGCCGGTGCCGCGCCCGGGCTGGCGCCTGGGGGTGCCTGAAGGTGCCATGCGTTGGCGCGAGGTGCTCAACACCGACTCGGCCTACTACGGCGGCAGCAACCTGGGCAACCTGGGTGATGTGGTGGTGGATGACATCCCGGCGCACGGGCGGGCGCAGTCGCTGGCACTGCTCTTGCCTCCGCTGGCCACGGTCTACTTCGTGCCCGCATGAACCTCCCACCCCAGATCGATGCTGGTCGCCACGAGCCCTTTGGGGCCTTGGTGCGCGACGGCGGCGTCAACTTCGCCGTTTTTTCCGACCACGCCACCGCCATCGAGCTGTGTGTGTTCGACACCTCGGGCAGCCGCGAGCTGAAGCGCTACCCGCTGCACGGCCCGCACGACGGTGTGTTCCACGGCTTTCTGCCCGGCGTCGGTGCAGGCCTGGTCTACGGCCTGCGTGCACACGGCCCTTATGCCCCGGAACAGGGCCACCGCTTCAACCCGCACAAGCTGCTGCTGGACCCCTGGGCGCCGGAGATCGTCGGCCAGCACCGCTGGCGGCCGGAGCACCACGGCTACGAGCTCGGCCACCCCGACGGCGCACGCTCCTTCGACAGCCGCGACAACGCCGCCATCGCGCTGAAAGCCCGTGTGCCGGCACCGCCGGTGCCGGCCCCGGGCTGGTTCAATGCCCCACGCCACGCGACGGCCGACCTGGTGCTGCTGGAACTGCACGTCAAGGGCTTCACGATGCGGCACCCCGGCATCCCCGAGGCGCTGCGTGGCACCTACGCCGGGCTGGCGCACCCGGCGGCCATCGCACACTTCAAGGCGCTGGGCGTGACCACGTTGTCGCTGCTGCCGGTGCAGTACGCACTCGACGAACCGGCGCTGGTGGAGCGTGGCCTGGTCAACTACTGGGGCTACAACACGCTCGGGTTTTTCTGCCCCGACCCGCGGCACTCTTCCGTCGGCGACGACCCGGCAGCGGTGGCCGAGGAATTCCGCCAGATGGTGGCCACGCTGCACGACCACGGCCTGGAGGTGGTGCTGGACGTGGTCTACAACCACACGCCCGAAGGCGGCGAAACCGGCGCCACGCTGAGCTTCCGCGGCCTGGACCACGCCAGCTGGTACCGCCTGGTGCACGACGACAAGAGCCGCTGCGAAAACCTCACCGGCTGCGGCAACACCGTCAACACCGCGCACCCGCGTGTGACGCAGTTCGTGCTGGATTCGCTGCGGCACTGGGTGCTGCACCTGGGCGTGGACGGCTTCCGCTTCGACCTGGCGCCGGTGCTGGGCCGCACGCACCACGGCTTCGACCCGAACGCCGCGTTTTTCACCGCGCTGCGGCAGGACCCGGTGCTGGCGCGCGCCCATTTGATCGCCGAGCCCTGGGACGCGGCCTACGACGGTTACCAGGTCGGCCGTTTCCCGGGCCGCTTCCTGGAGTGGAACGACAAGTTCCGCGACAGCGTGCGGCGCTACTGGCTGCACCGCGGCGTGCGCCGCGGTGAGTTTGCGCGCCGCTTCACGGCGTCCAGCGACCTGTTCCACCACGGCCGGCGGCGGCCCAGCGCGTCGATCAACTTCATCGCGGTGCACGACGGTTTTTCGCTCGCCGACCTCACCAGCTACAGCCAGAAACACAACCTGGCCAACGGCGAGAACAACCGCGATGGGCGCGACGGCGAACCCTGCGCCAACTTCGGCGCCGAGGGCCCGACCGACGACCCGGCCATCCGCCAGCGGCGCGACCGCGTGCGCCGCGCGCTGCTGGCCACGCTGGTGTTTGCCCAGGGCACGCCGATGTTGTGCGCCGGCGACGAGATCGCCAACAGCCAGGGTGGCAACAACAACCCCTACAACCAGGACAACGCCACCACCTGGCTCGATTGGGCCCAGGCCGACGCCGACCTGCGCGCCTTCACCGCCCGCTGCATCGCGCTGCGCCGGGCCGAGCCCGGGCTGCGGCACGACCGCTGGTACGCCGCCGGCCCCTGCGGCGCGGACGACTGCGCCATCGTCTGGCTGGCGCCCGATGGCCGGCCCATGCACGACCACGACTGGCACGACCCGGGCGAACACGCGTTTGCCTGCCAGATCAGCCCCGGGAACAGTCCCCAGAGCGGCACCGCGCCCAGCCACCGGCTGCTGCTGCTGTTCAACCCCGAAGACCGGGCCGAGGCCTTCGGCCTGCCTTCCTACCCCTGGCACCTGGCGCTGGACAGCAGTGGTGAACTGCCGCCCGGCCCGGTGCCACCCGCGCCGCTGACCGTGCCCCCGTGGTCACTGGTCGTGCTGCGCGAAACACCAGCCTGAAGACCCCATGGACTTGAACCAACGCGCGGCCGGTGTGCTGCTGCACCTCAGCTCGCTGCCCGGCCCGCACGGCATCGGCGATTTCGGGCCCGGCGCTTACCACTTCGCCGATTGGCTGCAGGCCGCGGGTCAGCGCGTGTGGCAATGGCTGCCCACCACGCCCATCGGCCCGGGGGACTCGCCCTACCAGAGTGTCTCGGCGTTTGCCGGCAGCCCGCTGATGGTGGCGCTGGAGCCGCTGGTCGAGCGGGGCTGGCTGGCGGCGCCCACGCTGCCCGAGCATGGCTTCGATCCGCTGCGTGTGGACTTCGCCAGCGTCGTGCCCTGGCGCATGGCGCAGCTGCGTGCGGCGTACCAAGGCTTCGAAGCCCAGGCCACGGACGCCGACCGCACCGCACTCGCGGCCTACACCGAGGCGCAGGCCGCCTGGCTGGCCGACTACGCGCTGTTCATGGCGCTGGAGACCGCGCACGCCGGCCAGCCCTGGTGGGCCTGGCCGGCCCCGTTGGCCAGCCGCAAGGCTGCGGCGATGAAGGCCGCGCTGAAGGAACACGCTGCGGAAATCGGCTTCTGGCAATGGCTGCAGTGGTGCTTCGACACCCAATGCGCCGCGCTCAAGGCCTATTGCAACGCGCGCGACATCCACATCATGGGCGACCTGCCCATCTTCATCGCCCACCACAGCGCCGACTGCTGGGCCCGGCCCGACCTGTACACGCTGGACAAGGCCTTCCAGCCTACCGTGGTGGCCGGCGTGCCGCCCGACGAGCTGGGCCCGCTGGGCCAGCGCTGGGGCAACCCGCTGTACCGCTGGGACAAGATGAAGAAGGAGGGCTACGCCTGGTGGACGGCGCGCGTGCAGCGCATGCTGCAGCAGGCCGACGTGTTCCGCATCGACCACTTCCGCGGTTTTGCCGGCTATTGGGAGATCCCGGCCAGCAGCCCCGACGCCATCACCGGCCGCTGGCTCAAGGGCCCGGGCCAGGCGCTGTTCGATGCCATCGAAGCGGCCCTGGGCGAGCTGCCCATCGTGGCTGAGGACCTGGGCTTCATCACACCCGACGTGCACGCGCTGCGCCTGGGCTGCGGCTTCCCGGGCATGAAGATCCTGCAGTTTGCCTTTGGCGGCGGCGGCGACCACGAGTTCCTGCCGCACACCTACGAGCGCGGCACCGTGGTCTACACCGGCACGCACGACAACGACACGGCCCGTGGCTGGTGGGACAACGCCAAGGAACAAGAGCGCCGCTTCGCCGGCACCTACCTGGCCTGCGGCGCAGGCGACGTGCACTGGGCGATGCTGCGCGCCGCGTTGAATTCGGTGGCCAACCTGGCGGTGTGCCCGCTGCAGGACGTGCTGGGCCTGGGCAGCGAACACCGCATGAACACACCCGGCACGCTGGGCGGCAGCAACTGGACCTGGCGTTTTGACTGGCCCATGGTGGGCCCGGAGCCAGGACGGGTGCTGGGCCTGCTGACGGCGGCCAGCGGGCGCGGGCCGTTCACACCCATCGGCGTGGCGCCGCCGCCGGGCGAGCTGCCGAGTTACTGACAGCCCGCCGGGTCCCGGCCGCGGCCGGGGCAGGAACCGCTCTCAAGGAAACGCAGGGTCGCCCCAAGTTTCCTTGACCCCCGCGGGGGGTGGGCTGGGCGCAGCCCGGCCCTGGGGGCGCTCAGAGCACCCTGACGGCGGCCCAGGCGTCGCTGACGGACTGCACTTCCGGCGAGCCGGCGCCGTACAGGTCGGCCGCGGCGTTGAGCGTCGCGGTGCGGGCCTGCGCGTAGTTGGTGCTGGCCGTCATGTAGACCGTCAGCGCGCGGTACCAGATCTTCTCGGCCTTGCCGCGGCCGATGCCGGTGAGGCTGCCCGTGCCCGTGGCGACGCGGGTGTTGCCGGCCACGCAGGTGGGGCTGGGCACCCCGGCGGTCGTGCCTTCGGCCAGCAGGAAGAAGAAATGGTTGGCGATGCCCGAGCTGTAGTGCACGTCGATGTTGCCGACGCCGGCGTAATAACAATCGGCCGAAGCACCGTCCACACTCGGGCGGATCATGTTGCGGATGATGCCGCCGGGGGTGCGGAACAGCTCTTCGCCGATCAGGTAGTCCGGGGTGTCGCTGGTGTTGTTGGCGAAGTACTCCACCATCGAGCCAAAGATGTCGCTGGTGGCTTCGTTCAGGCCACCGGATTCGCCGGAGTAAATCAGCCCGGCGGTGTTGGACGTCACGCCGTGGCTCATCTCGTGGCCGGCCACGTCGATGGACACCAGCGGATAGATCTGCGAATTGCCGTCGCCGTAGGTCATGCAGAAGCAGCTGTCGCTCCAGAAGGCGTTGGCGTAGTTGCTGCCATAGTGCACCCGGCTGTACGCGCCCACACCGTTGTTGCGGATGCCGGAACGGCCGTGCATCTGCAGGAAGTAGTCCCAGGTCAGCGTCATGCCGAAGTGCGCGTCGGCGCCCACGGTGGCGCGGTCGCCGGTGGTGCCGTTGCCCCAGGTGTTGTCCTTGTCGGTGAAGGTGGTGCCGGTACCAGAGGTGCTGCCGTTCAGATCAGTCGTGTACTGGGCGCCGCGGGTGGTGTCCCGCATGCTGTACTTGCCGATGTTGTTGAAGCGGCGGTCGGTGGACAGCGGCACGCTGCCGGCAAACAGCGTGTTGCCGGTGCCCGTCTTGGGCAGGGTGTGGATGTCGTCCCAGGCGTCGAGCAGGGCGCCGCTGGTGGCGTCGACGATCACATGCGCTTCGCTGGGCGTGCCGTCGGCCTGCATGCCGCTGAGGAACACGTCCCAGGCCAGCACGGGGCGCTCGCCACGGGCATAGACCACCAACTTAGGCGCACCTTCAGGCGTGCCGTTGCGTTGGGCCAGCACGGCACGCAGCGCCTCGGCACCGCCCAGGCGGGCCCGGGTGTCCAGCGCCACGGCCTGGTTGAGGGTGCGGGAGACATCGAGCAGCGCGCCACTGCGGTTGCTGTGCACGACCATGTCGCCACCGATCACTGGCAGGCCCTTGAAGAAGCGGGCCACACGCACGTGTTCGGTGCCATCGGCATCGACCACCACGTCGCGCGACTGGTAGCTGTGGCCGGCCGCGTGCATCGAGCGGCCCGGGAAGGCCTGGATCTGCGCCACGGCGCGCTGGAACGCGGCGGTGTTCTCGGCGGCGACGGCCGCACCGCTGGTGCCGGCCAGGGCCGAAGCGGCGGCCAGCGCGGCCAACCGGGCGATCGTCAGGGCTTGGGTGAGACGGTTCAGTTGGGGCTGCATGTCGTCGCTTCTCGCATAAATTGTTGTGCGCGCAATGCTAGCCCCGAATGGCCGCCGGTGGCAGGCCATTCAAGGGGGGTGGCTTCAGCAGGCCTTCAGGCAGAGTCCTCAGGCAGCCATCAGCCCACAGAACAAGGGGTCTTGCCGCGTGCGCGGGCGGTAGGCACTGACCTGTTGCCGGATGGCCGCGATGTGCTCCGGCGTCGTGCCGCAGCAACCGCCGGCGATGTTGAGGAAACCGCTCTTCGCAAACTCGGCCATCAGCCCGCCGGTGACCGGCGGGGTTTCGTCGAAGCCGGTTTCGCTCATCGGGTTGGGCAGGCCGGCGTTGGGGTAGCAGCTGATGTAGGTGTCGGCGGCGACCTTGCTGAGCTCTTCGATGTAGGGCCGCATCAGCGCCGCGCCCAGCGCGCAGTTCAGTCCCACGGCCAGCGGGCGCGCATGGCGCACCGAGTGCCAGAAGGCGGCCACGGTCTGGCCGCTGAGGATGCGGCCCGAGGCGTCGGTGACGGTGCCGGAGATGATGACGGGCAGGCGCTCGCCGGTGTCTTCCATCAGCTCGTCCAGCGCAAAGATCGCGGCCTTGGCGTTGAGCGTGTCGAAGATGGTTTCCACCAGGAACAGGTCGCAGCCGCCTGCCAGCAGGCCCTCGGCCTGCTCGCGGTAGGCGGCCTTCAGCTCGTCGAAGCTGACGTTGCGCGCGCCGGGGTCGTTCACATCCGGGCTGATGCTGGCGGTGCGCGGCGTGGGGCCCAGCGCGCCGGCCACGTAGCGCGGGTGCCCGGGTGTGCTGGCGGCGTCGCAGGCGGCGCGGGCCAGCTGCGCTGCGGCGACGTTCATCTCGCGTGCGATGTGGCCCAGGCCGTAGTCTTCCTGCGCGATGCTGGTGGCGCCGAAGGTGTTGGTCTCGATGATGTCGGCCCCGGCTTCGAGGTAAGCCGCATGGATGCCCTGGATCACGTCCGGCCGGGTCAGCACCAGCAGGTCGTTGTTGCCCTTCAGGTCCTTGCCATGTTCCGTCCAGCGCGTGCCGCGGAAATCGGCCTCGACCAGCTTGTGGCGCTGGATCATCGTGCCCATGGCACCGTCGATGATGGCGATGCGGGAGGCAAGCAGCGCCGGCAAGTTGGCACCGCGGGTGTAGACAAGGGCTTTCATGCCCTGGATTGTCTCAGTCCTGGGGCACGGTGTCCTGGAACAGCGACGCGCTGAAAGCCGGCCGGCGCGAAAACTCATCGTCCATCGCCCACAGGCCCAGCGCGGTGGCCGACATCGGCTTGGCAAACAGGTAACCCTGCAGTTCGTCGCAGCCCATGCGCACCAGCAGGTCGCGTTGCGCAGCGGTTTCCACGCCCTCGGCCACCACACGCCGCTCCAGCGCGTGGGCCAGCCTGATCACGGCCTCGGCAATCGCGCGGGCATCGGCGCTGCTGGCCAGGTCGCGCACCAGGGACATGTCCATCTTCAGCTCCGAGGCCGGCAGCTGGCGCAAATAGGCCAGGCTGGTCTGGCCGGCACCGAAGTCGTCGATAGCCACGTGCACACCGGCGCGGCGCAGCGCCTCGAAGGTGCGCTGCGTGGCCTGCGTGTTCTCCAGCGCCAGCGATTCGGTGATCTCCACCGTGAAACGCCCGGGCTGCAGCCGGTTGCTGGCCAGTGCGGCCTCCAGCCGCGGCACCAGATCGTCCTGCCGCATCTGGTAGGCCGACAGGTTGATGGCCACGCGCATGCGCAGCCCGGCGGCACGCCAGGTGCCGGCCTGGCGGCAGGCTTCGTCGATCACCCAGTTGCCGATCTCGCCGATCAGCCCGTGGCGCTCGGCCAGCGGGATGAACACCGCCGGGCTGATGACACCCTTGTTCGGGTGGTGCCAGCGGATCAGCGCTTCGGCGGCCGTGACCTGCAGCGTGCGGGCGTCGATCTTGGGCTGGTAGAACAGCTCGAACTGGCGCAGCCCGGTGGCCACGCGCAGATCGGCCACCAGGGCGGCAGTGGCGCGCTGGTCCACCGCCATCTGCGGGTCGAAGCTGGCCCAGGCGCGGCCACCGGCCTGCTTGACGGCGCGCAGCGCGGTGTGCGCCTGCGCCACCAGCCGGGCCCGTGCGCCGTGCACCGGGTAGGCGGCGATGCCGACCGAGGCCGACAGTGTCAGCGGCCGGCCATGGGCCACCGGCAGCGGCAAGGCCATGGCCTGCAGCACACGCTGCGCCAGCTGCTGGGCCTGGGGCAGGTCGTGTTCGAGCAGGAGCAGGAATTCGTCGCCGCTGACCCGTGCGGCGGCGGTTTTCTGCGGCGTGACGCTGTGCAGCCGCTCGGCCACCAGGCGCAGCACCTGGTCGCCCACGTCGTGGCCCAGGCTGTCGTTGACGCTGGCAAAACCGTCGACATCGACAAACAGCACGCACAGGCTGCTGCGCCGCTGGTCGCAGCGCTGCACGGCTTCGTCCAGCGCCAGTTCAAACTCGGCACGCGGCAGCAAACCGGTCAGCACATCCCCGGGTGCGGCGGCGCCCACCTGCGTGCTGGCCACGTCCAGGCTGTGCTGCAGCCCGGCCACCTGGCGGCGGGCACGCCACCACAGCAGCGCGGTGGTGGTGGCCACCCCGCAGGCCAGCAAGGCCAAGGCACACACAGCCCAGAACAGGGTGCTGTGGGGTCCGACGGCGGCGCTCATCCTCGGGGTATCGGCAACGACGGGCGAGACTTGAGCCGCCGTCTGCGGCCCGCAGCAAACCGGCGTCAACCCGGCGTGAAACCGATGCCGCGCCGCTGCCGCACCTCGGGCTTCAGGCGGTGTTCGCCTTCCAGCTGGCTCAGGAACTCGTCAGGCTCGAAGGCCGTGCCCAGGATGTCCACCTGCCGCCGCACCGCGGCAAAGTCGCCCGGCACCAGCAGGTCCAGCGCCACCAGCCGGGCCCGCTGTTCGGCCGTGAGCAACGCGGCGTCACCGGCCAGCGCCTCGGCCACGAACATGTGCTCGCGCTGCGGCGCGGTCAGCGCATGGAAGCGGATCTTGAAGGTGAAGCGGCGCAACGCCGCTTCGTCCAGGTCATCGAACAGGTTGGTGGTGCAGATGAACACACCGCCAAAACGCTCCATGCCCTGCAGCATCTGGTTGACCTCGGTCACCTCGTAGTGGCGCTCGGCGCGGCGCCGGCTGCGCAGAAAGCTGTCGGCTTCGTCCAGCAGCAGCACGGCGCCGTCGGCTTCGGCGGTCTCGAACATGCG
Organism: Rubrivivax sp.; assembly: GCA_018780805.1. Classification (GTDB taxonomy): domain Bacteria; phylum Pseudomonadota; class Gammaproteobacteria; order Burkholderiales; family Burkholderiaceae_C; genus Rubrivivax. Next base: position 17,541 of record JADMJD010000032.1, read on the forward strand.
GGCCATGGCCTGCTCGGTTTCGCCGACGTATTTGCTGGCGATGTCGGCCGTCTGCCGGATCATCAGCGGGCGCTGCAGCGCGCTGGCGATGTGTTCCGCCAGCGCGGTTTTGCCGCTGCCCGGCAGGCCGTGGAAACACAGCGTACCGTGGCCGCGGCGCTGCAGCGCGTCGATGATGCGCGCCACCGGGAAGCGGCATTCCAGGTTCAACAGGTCCAGGTCGTACGTCGTGACCACGGGGCGGGCGCCGCGCTCCACACCGGCACCGCCCAGGGCCTTGTCGGCATGGCCGAGCTGGCGTTCGATCAGCGGTGCCAGCGCGGGGGCGTCGGGGCCTTCACCGGCCGCGATCTGCGCAAAACGCACCGCGGTGCGGATCTGCGCGGGCGTGAGCGTGCGGCGCTCGGCCAGTTTGTCGGCCAGCGCCGGGTCCACCGCCACGCCTTGCAGCGCGCGAGCCACCAGCGCCCGGCGTGCGCCCGGCGGCGGCGACAGCAGCTGCAGGTGGTACTGGAAGCGGCGCCGGAACGCGGGGTCGATCTGCTCGATGCGGTTGGTCACCCACAGCACGGGCACCGGGTTGCTCTCCAGGATCTGGTTCACCCAGGCCTTGCCGCTGACGCTGCCGTTGAGGCCGCCGGGGCCACCGTCACCGCTGTCCAGCCGCGCCAGCAGCTGCGCCGCGTCGGCCGAGATCGGCGGGAACACATCCTCCACCTCGTCGAACAACAGCGCCACCCCGGGGCTGCCCTTCAGGAAGACCTGGCTGATCTGCAGGCTGCGGTAACGGTCACGCCCGCTCAGGCTGTTGCCATCGCGGTCGGCGTATTCCACCTCGTACAGCTGCAGGCCGGCGGCCCGCGCACACACCTTGGCCAGCTCGGTCTTGCCGGTACCGGGTGGGCCGTACAGCAACACGTTGACACCCGGCGCCTTGGCTGCGGCGGCGTTTTTCAGCAGCGCGGTCAACACGGCCACATCCTCGGCCACGAAGTGGAAGTCCGCCGGGTTCAGCTCGCTCAGCGGCGCCGGGCGCGTGAACACCGCCATCAGCTCGGACGGCCCGTGGTACTCGCGCATCAACACTGGCGGCAGCTGTTCGCTGACCTTCATCAGGTCGGCCAGGTCGGTGATGTTGTGTTCGGAGATCAGGTTTTCCACCATGCCGATGCGCTCCAGCCGCGAGCCGGCGCGCATGGCCTCGGCCACGTCTTCGGCCTTCACGCCGGCCACCTCGGCAATCTGCGCGTAGGCCTCCCAGGCGTTGCTGACCTTGAACTCCACCAGCAGCCCGCGCAGCTCGCGCTGGTAACGCGCCAGCGTGCCGTACAGCAGCAGCGCGCGTTCGGCCGGGTTCAGCTGCAGCAGGCCGGCCAGGGCGTCGATGTTCTTCTGGACGAGGTTGGATTCCTTCTTCAGCTGCCGGCCCAGGCGGTCACAGGTGGCGCCCAGCACCGCCATCAGGTCCTTGGCGCTTTCCTTGACGTATTCGTCGAGGTAAAAAAACAGCGTGCCTTCTTCATACGGGCCGGCCCACACCCCATGGCGGGCGATGAAGACCTCATCCGACAAGCTGTCGTGGCCACGCCAGGCGGCGTTGCCACGACAACGTGTCTTGAGGAAGCTGCGCACACGCGCCAGCACCGGCAACGGCCAAACCAGGTGGCGGGCGCTCAGCGCCAGCAGGCCGTTCCAGTCGCGCCGCGGGTTCAGCCGGCCCGGGTGGCGCAGCGTGAGCGTGAGCACGAAGTGCGTGCACAGCCGGTCCAGGACGGGCGCATCGGCCAGTCCGGGGGAGACCACACAACGTGCTTCCGTCAAGGCCCTGGGCATGCCCTGCCTTTCGCTCTGAACCGTGGCGGCTGATCTTGGCGCAGGCGGGGCGCGGGGGCAAGCCCCGGGGGATTTGCCCTTGTCAGTGCCTCAGTGCATCGCCAACGGCTGTTGCGCCAGCCCACTGAAGCTGCCAATGAACTCGTCGAAGGCTTCTTCCGTGGGGTTGGTGTCCACCAGGTGCTGCACGCCTTGCTTGAAGTGTTCGGCCAGCAGGCCCTCCAGGTAGATCTCACGGCCGGCGGACTTGTCGACGATCTCGAAACCGCCGCGCGCCATCGGCGAACCATCGACCGCGGGCGCGTCGAATTGCACGACGACGAAGTTGTCCGACTGGTAGAGCATCTGCATGGGGGAACTCCTTGTGACGGCAGTTGGGGCCGCCCAGGCGTAAGTCAAGCAGAAGTCAAGCCAGCTGCGAGCCGGCGGCGGCTCAACGTGTCAGCAGCAGGTCGGTGCTGTCGCCCCGGTCGGGGGTGCTCAGGCGCGCACGCACCGGCAGGTGGCCACGTGCCGGGTCCAGCCAGGCCTCGGCCTGGGTGTCGAAGGCCTTGCGCGGCGCGCGCAGCAGGTGCAGGGCCTGCGGCACGGCACCGGCCGGCAGGTCCAGGTCGGCGCGGCCTTGCACCACGAAGGTCCAGACGTCGGCATCACCACGGGCGCCGCTGATGAACAGCTCGATGCGCTGGCCCGGCTCGCGCAGGTGGGGGTTGGCTTCCAGGATGGCGGGCAGCTGCACCATCCAGCTCAGCCTGTCCTGCATGCCGGCGGGCAGCGGGTACTCCACGGTCGGTCCGGAGTAGCTGATCTTGCCGACGTCGCGCCGGAAGTTGGCCGCCTGCTCGGCTCGCCGGCCGCGCCGGTCGGTGAAACGTTCGGGCGCGATGCCATGCGCGTCCAGTGTGCCGCGGCTGGTCCAGGCCAGCAGGGTCTGGCCGAAAGCACCGCCTTCCAGCGACATCTCGTAGTGCTGCGCGTCGGGTGCCCACACCAGCAAGCCGTTGCCACTGAGCAGGCCGCGCCGCAGTTCGTAGACCAGGCGCGCCGGGGGTGGCAGCCGCGTGGCGTAAACCGGCACCTGCTGGCCACCGGCGTCGGCCGGTGGGCCAGTGGGCGCACTGGCGGGGCCGGCGGGCGCTTCGGCCAGCATCGGCGGGGCCTCGGCTGCCGGCGCAGAGGCGGCTTCGTTGACCGCTTCGTAGACCGCTTCGACGGCCGGCTCGGCACGCGGCGTTGGTGCCGAGGCCACGGCCACCGGCGCAGCAGCGCGCACCACCGGCGGGGCGGGCAGGGCCAGCGCGGCCGCGGGCACTGGCGTCGGCGCGGCGATCGGCTCCGCTGGCGGCGCCACCACGATCTGCCGCGTCTGCAGCACCGGGCGCAGCCCGGGCACAGCGTCGCCGCCCAGACCCGGTGGCAAGCCCAGCAGCAGCCAGGCATGCCCAGCCAGCACCAGCACGCCGATGGCAGCGGCCACGGGCCAGCGGGGCGCAGGTTGCGAACGGTGGGGGAGGCGGTCCAGGGGTTCGGTCACCGCACAATACTGCCACCATGAAACTCGCCACCTACCGCGACGGCTCGCGCGACGGCCAATTGGTCGTCGTTTCACGCGATTTGAGCCAGGCCCACTTCGCCACCGGCATCACCACACGCCTTCAGCAGCTGCTGGACGACTGGAACTTCCTGTCGCCGCAGCTGGAGGATTTGTCGCAGGCGCTGAACCACGGCAAGGCCCGCCACGCCTTCAACTTCGACCCGCGCTTGTGCATGGCGCCGCTGCCCCGTGCCTACCAATGGGCCGATGGCTCGGCCTACCTGTCGCACGCCGAGCGGGTGTGGGCCTCGCGCGGCGCCGACATCCCGGCCACGCTGCGCAGCGACCCGCTGATGTACCAGGGCGGCAGCGACGACTTCCTCGGCCCGACCGACGACGCCGTCTTCAGCACCGAAGACGACGGCATCGATTTCGAGTCCGAGCTGGCCGTGGTCACCGGCGACCTGACCATGGGCGTGGCGCCGGCACAGGCGCTGGAATCGGTGCGGCTGCTGATGCTGGTGAACGACTGGACGCTGCGCCACCGCGTGCCGGCCGAACTGGACAAGCTGCTGGGCCTGGTGCAGAGCAAACCCGCCACCACCTTTGCGCCGGTGGCCGTGACACCCGACGAGCTGGGCGAGGCCTGGCGCGGCGGCCGGGCCCACCTGTCCGTGAGCGTGGCCTGGAACGACAAGTCCGTGGCGCAGCTGGAAGCAGGCGAAGGCATGCACTTCCACTTCGGGCAGTTGTTGGCGCACCTGGCACGCACACGCAACGTGCGGGCCGGCAGCATCCTGGGCGGCGGCACAGTCAGCAACGCCGATGCCAGCCGGGGTTACGGCTGCATCGCCGAAAAACGCGCGCTGGAGACCATTGCCAGCGGCGCGCCACAGACTGGCTACATGCGCTTTGGCGACACGGTGAAGATCGAGGCGCTGGGCCGCGACGGCCAGAGCGTGTTCGGCGCGATCACGCAGCAGGTGGCCGCGCCCGGCTGAGGACTCAGGCTGAGGACCCCGGCTGATCCGGGCTGTTCCACCCAGCAGGCCGTTCATCGCACGCGGCGGGTGCTTCATCGCAGCCCGGGCACGGGGCGCGTGCGGGCCGGATAGAGTGCCCCCATGCTCTCCATCCAGCACCTCACCCACACCTACGCCAACGGCACCCGTGCACTCGACGACGTGACGCTGGACATCCCGCCCGGCATGTTCGGGCTGCTCGGGCCCAACGGCGCCGGCAAGTCGTCGCTGATGCGCTGCCTGGCGACGCTGCAGATTCCCACGTCCGGGGCCATGCAGTTCGACGGCATCGACATCGTGGCCCAGCCCGAACAGCTGCGCGCGACGCTGGGTTACCTGCCGCAGGACTTCGGTGTCTACCCGCGTGTGACGGCATGGGACCTGCTGGACCACCTGGCGGTGCTGAAAGGTGTCACCGGCCGCGGCGAGCGCCGCGAGACAGTGGAGTCGCTGCTGCAGCAGGTGAACCTCTGGGATGTGCGCAAGAAGGCCATCGCCGGATTTTCCGGCGGCATGCGGCAGCGTTTTGGCATCGCGCAGGCGCTGATCGGCAACCCACGCCTGCTGATCGTCGACGAGCCCACCGCCGGCCTGGACCCGGAAGAACGCAACCGCTTCAACACGCTGCTGGCCTCGATCGCGCAAAACGTGGTGATCATCCTGTCCACCCACATCGTGGACGACGTGACCGACCTGTGCCCGCGCATGGCCATCCTGGCCGGTGGCCGCATCGTCGAACAAGGCGTGCCCGGTGAGCTGATGGACGACCTGCAGGGCCGGGTCTGGCAGCACCAGGTGGAACGTGCCGACCTGGACCGTGCACGCGCCGAATGGCCGGTGATCAGCACCCGGCTGCAGGCCGGCTTCACGGTGGTGCGCGTGCTGGCAGACCAGCGGCCCACGGCGGCCTTCGAGCCGGTGAACGTGGGGCTGGAGGACGTGTACTTCGCGACCCTGCACCGCAGCCGGAGTGCCGCCTGATGTTCGCGCCCGTGGCCTGGTTCGAGTTCAAGTACCAGCTGCGCAGCCCGGTGTTCTGGGTCGGCTGCGCGATCTTCTTTCTGCTCACCTTCGGCGCCGTCACGGTCGACCAGATCCAGATCGGCAGCCTGGGCAACGTCAAGGTCAACGCCCCGTTTGCCATCCTGCAGACCCTGGGCATCATGAGCCTGTTCGCGGTGTTTGTGCACGTGGCCATGGTGGCCGGTGCGGTGATCCGCGACGACGAAACCGGCTTTGCACCGCTGATTCGCAGCACGCGGCTGGGCAAGGGCGCCTACCTGGGCGGGCGTTTTGTCGGCTCGGCCGGCGCGGCGTTCCTGGTGCTGGCCTGCATGCCGCTGGCGGTGCTGATCGGCGCGGCCATGCCCTGGCTGGACCCGGCCGAGGTGGGCCCGTTCCGCGCGGTGGACTACCTTTACGCGCTGTTCGTGTGGGCCTTGCCGACCATGGCCGTGGTGGCGGCGGCATTTTTTGCGCTGGCCACCGTGACCCGTTCGATGATGTGGACCTACGTGGCCGCGGTGGCGCTGCTGGTGGGTTATTTCGTCACCCGCGGCCTGCTGCGCGACCCGCAGTACGACACCTGGGCGGCGCTGCTCGACCCCTTCGGCCTCTCGGCCCTGGGCATCACCACGCGCTACTGGACGGCGACCGAACGCAACACCCTGCTGCCGCCGCTGGCCGGCCTGCTGCTGGCCAACCGCGTGCTGTGGCTGGGCGTGGCCGGCGCGCTGTTTGCGCTGGCGTGGCAGCGCTTCCGGTTTGCCGAACCCGGCACGGCCGGCGGTGGTGCGAAGAAGGCCCAGGGCCCCGCCGCAGCCGACAGCCGGCCCCCGGCCACGCGCCTGGGCGCCCTGCCCGCAGCACGCCAGCAGGGCGCCGGCTGGGCGCAGCTGTGGGCGCTGAGCAAACACGACATGGCCTTTGTCTTCAAGAGCCCGGCCTTTTTTGTGCTGCTGGCCATCGGTGTGCTGAACGCCGGCGGCGCGGCCTGGTTCACCAACGAGTGGTACGGCTCGGGCGCCTACCCGGTGACACGGCTGATGGTGCAGGCGCTGCAGGGCGCGTTCACCATCATGCCCATCATCATCGCCATCTACTACGGTGGTGAGCTGGTCTGGCGCGACCGCGAACGCCGGCTGCACGAGATCGTGGACGCCACGGCCGCTCCCGACTGGGCGCACCTGGTGCCCAAGATCCTGGCGATCACCGGCGTGCTGGCGGCCACGGGCTTGGTGGCGGTGTTCACCGGCATGGCGGTGCAGCTGGCCAAGGGCTGGACGACGCTGGAACCGCTGCACTATCTGCTGTGGCTGTGGTGGCCAACCGTGGTGCTGGCGCTGCAACTGGCAGTGTTGTCGGTGTTTCTGCAGGTGCTGGTACCGCAGAAGTTCATCGGCTGGGGCCTGATGCTGCTGCAGCTGGTAGCGGCGGTGGCCATGGCCACCGCCGGCATGGAACACAACCTCTACAGCTACGGGGGCACACCGCCGGTGCCGCTGTCGGACATGAGCGGCATGGCGCGCTTCTGGGCCGGCGCGCTGTGGTTCCAGCTCTACTGGTCGGCCTTCGCCCTGGTGCTGGCGGTGGGGGCCTTTGCGCTGTGGCGGCGTGGCGTGACCACCGCGCTGCGCCCACGGCTGCGTTACCTGGGCAGCAGGTTGCGTGGCCCGGCCGGTGTGCTGGGCGGTGTGGCCCTGCTCACGGTGGCGGGCAGCGGCGCCTGGATCTTCCACAACACCAACCGGCTCAACGTCTACCTGCCCACGCCGGCGCGTGAGGCCCAGCTGGCCGAGGCCGAACGTGCGCTGCTGCCGCTGGAAAGACTGCAGCTGCCGCGCATCACCGCGGTGATGCTCGACGTGGACTTGTACCCGCGCGAAGCCCGTGCGGTGACACGTGGCCAGTACACGGTGGAAAACAAGAGCACCACCCCCATCGACCAGTTGGTGATCCAGTGGAACCCGCAGCTGAAGATGGACCAGCTGGAGCTGTCCGGCGCCACGCTGGCCCAGACCTGGGGCCCGGCCGATGCCCCCTGGACGGTGCGCCGCTACACACTGCAGCCGGCGCTGCAGCCGGGTGAGGTGCGCACGCTGAAGTTCGTGACCACGCTGCACGAGCGCGGCTTCACCAACGGTGCGCCGTTGACGGCCATCGTCGAGAACGGCAGTTTCCTGAACAACGGCGACATCGCACCGGTGCTGGGCATCGACCGCAACGTCTTCCTGAAAGACCGCAGCAAACGCCGCCAGCAAGGCCTGCCGCCCGATCTGCGCCCGGCCAAGCTGGAAGACGACAGCGCACGCCAGCAGCACATGCTGCGCGCCGACAGCGATTGGGTGCTGGCGGAGATCCGCGTCACCACCGATGCCGACCAGACCCCCATCGCGCCCGGGCAGACCGTGTCGGACGAAGTGAAGGACGGCCGCCGCACGGTGCTGTTCCGGCCTGATGCGCCGATCAACCACTTTTTCTCGATCCAGTCGGCACGGTATGCGGTGGCACGCGACACGCTGGGCGACATCCAGCTGGCGGTCTACCACCACCCGGGCCACAACTTCAACGTGGAGCGCATGCTGAAGGCGATGAAGGCCTCGCTGGCGCTGTTCGGCGAGGTGTTTTCGCCCTACCAGTTCAAGCAGGCGCGCATCATCGAGTTCCCGTCGTATGCCGACTTTGCGCAGGCCTTTGCCAACACCATCCCGTACTCCGAGAACATCGGTTTCCTGGCCAAACTGAGCGACCCGAACAAGATCGACATAGCCACCTACGTGACGGCGCACGAGATCGCACACCAGTGGTGGGCGCACCAGATCATCCCGGCCAACCAGCAGGGTGCGACGATGCTGGTGGAGAGTTTTGCGCAGTACTCGGCGCTGCTGGTGATGGAGCAGATCTACGGCCGCGAGCAGATGCGCCGTTTCCTGCGCTACGAGCTCGACCGCTACCTGCGCGCCCGCGGCGGCGAGGTGGTGGAAGAGTTGCCGCTGGCACGGGTGGAGAACCAGCCCTACATCCACTACCAGAAGGGCTCGCTGGCGATGTACTGGCTCAAGGAGGTGGTGGGCGTGGAGGTGGTCAACGCCGCGCTGGCCGAGCTGCTGAAGCAGTACGCGTTCCAGTCGGCGCCCTACCCCAACAGCCGCGACTTCCTGAGCATCCTGCGTGCCAAGGCCGGGCCGCAGCACGAGGCGCTGATCGTCGACCTGTTCGAGACCATCACGCTGTGGGACGTGAAGGTGACCGAAGCCCGCGCGAAGAAGCGCCCCGACGGCCGCTTCGACCTGACGCTGAAGACCACTGCGCGCAAGTTCCGCGCCGATGGCCAGGGCGTGGAAACCGAGGTGCCGCTGGACGAGGCCTTCGACGTCGGCGCCTTCAAGCTCGAACCCGGGCAGCCGGGCTTCGATGCCGGCTCGGTGGTCACGATGCAGCGCCTGGCCGTCAAGTCGGGCGGGCAGACGCTGACCCTGGTGGTGGACGTGGCCCCGGCCTGGGCCGGCGTGGACCCGTACAACAAACGCATCGACCGCAACAGCGGCGACAACGGCGTGGCGGTGACACTGGACTGAACAAGTGATCAGGCCCGCGCAGGCCGGCCTCGGCTAGGCTGCGGGCCATGGACACGCCCACCCTGCTCGGCTTCTGTGCCGTCGCCTTCGTCACCATCGCCACGCCCGGCCCCACCGTGCTGCTGGCGCTGCACAACGGCAGCCACCACGGCTTTCGGGGTGCCGTGCCCGGCATTGCCGGCGCGGTGCTGTCGGATGTGCTGCTGATCGCCGCCACGGCCGCCGGCCTGGGCGCGCTGCTGCTGGCCTCGGAGATGGCCTTCCGCGTGTTGCAGTGGGCCGGTGTGGCCTACCTGGCCTGGCTGGGCCTGGCGCTGCTGCGGGGCGCCGGCACCGGCACCGGCACCGGCCCGGTGGCAGCCGACAACGGCGCCCCCGGCGGCAACGCCCGGCAGCGTTTTCTGCGCAGCCTGGGTGTGGCACTCAGCAACCCCAAGGGCCTGCTGTTTTTTGCGGCGCTGCTGCCGCAGTTCGTGGACCCTGCCGCGCCGCAGCTGCCGCAGTACGCGCTGCTGGCGGCGCTGTTTGCCGGCATCGACGCGCTGGTGATGGCGGCCTACGCGCTGCTGGGCGCCCGCGCCACCCGGCGCCTGGGCGCGGGCGCGGCGCGCTGGGGGGACCGGCTGGGCGGCGGCGCCCTGCTGCTGCTGGCCGCCGCCCTGGCCGGCTACCGGCGCGGCGCGGCCTGATCCAGCGTGGCCGCCGCGGCCACGGCCGGGGCCACGTGCGTGAAGCGGATCCGGGTCACCCGCCCTTCCCAGAACGGGTAGAGCTGGCCCCCGGCGGCACGGGCCACCGTGAAGCCCAGCGGGATCATCATGCCGTCCACGCGCTGGTAATCGCTGCGCGCCACATGTTCACCCGAGCCGTGGTACGGCGTCGTGAGGTCACCGTCGGTCTCCGCGTCGAAGCGCAGCAGCGCGCCGTCCATGCCGAAGGTGGCCAGCAGCGAGGCGGTCATGCCGCGGTCCTGCACCACGGCACGTGCACGCTGCGCGTCCACCGCCTCCCAGCGCACCGGCCCGCCGGGCAGCAGCGCCACCGGGTAGAGCGGGCTTTCCAGCAACCAGCGGCGCAGCGAGATGCGGTCCAGCTCGGCGCTGGCCGGCTCGTCCACCACGGCCACGGCCGACAGGATCTTGGCCTTCATCTCCATGCGGCCGTCGACAAAGGCGTCGTAGGCCCGCGCCCAGACCCCCGGCACGATGGGCGTGGTGGCATCGAACAACATCGCCGGCGTGCCGGCCGCGATGGTCTGCTGCGCCGTGGTGGGCGTGAAGTTCAGCTGCCCCGGCCGGCGGAACTGCCCGGCCATGGCCAGCTCCACCTGGGTCAACCGCGGCACGCCTTCGGGAAAGGCAAAGGCCAGGTAACGCTGCACCGGCGCCGGCAGCGCGGCCAGCGCTTCGGCCGAGGGCCCGGCACCGGACGGCCCCTGCAGGCCGGCCTGGCTGACAGCCACGCGGTGGCGCTGGATGGTGCGGTCGGTGTGGGTGGCCATCACGGCCAGGGTGGCGGCGCCCAGGGCCACGGCGCCCAGGGTGCTGGTCAGGATCAGGTGGCGGGTCTTCATGCGGGGTCTCCAGTCGGGCGTGCATCGCCCGCCGCTGCAGTGTTCCGCCGCATGCCGCCGCGCGCCTTATCCGATGTTCAGGCGCCGGTCTTCAAAACGCGGCGGAGCCGCCGCCCTTCAAACCGCGCCGCAAACGTGACAACGACACGTCGGTCATGCCCAGGTAGGTGGCCAGGTGCAGCAGCGGCACGCGGGTGGCCAGGTGCGGGAAACGTTCGCAGAAGGCCTGGTAACGCTGGCGGCCGTCCAGCGCCAGCAGGTCGTGTTCACGTTGCAGCTTGCCGGTGAGCAGGCGCATCAACAACTCGCGCTGCAAGGGCGCCCAGGCGCCGTGGCGGTCCAGCGTCTGGCGCAGCCGCTGGGCGTCGCAGCGCCAGACGGTGGTGGGCTCGATGCTGGAGATGCCGAACAACGACGGCGCGCCCCACATCGCCGGGGTCAGCGGGCAGATCAGCGCGCCTTCGGCAAAGAAGTTCTTGTTGAACTCGCGCCCGTCGCGGCGCAGAAAGTGCATGCGCACCAGGCCGGTCTGGATCAGCAACGCGGCCGACCAGGCCTCACCCGGGCGCAGCAACGGCGCGTTGCGGGCCAGGGTCTGCGGACTGAAGGCCGGCCACAGATCGGCCAGGCCGGCATCACCCAGCTCAACACCGGCGCCCAACAGGGCCGCCCGAAGCAGGGGGCTTTGAGACATGGCGCCAGCATAGCCGGCGGCGTCCGGTAGGCTGCGCGCCATGAACGAGATGCCGCGCACCCTGAAGGTGGTCACCGTCTGGCTGCTGCTGGGCACGGTGTTGTTCCTGGCCGTGCAGGCCCTGCTGGCGCAGCGCGGGAAAGCCCGTTTTTCGGCCGACGGCACCAGCATCACGCTGCAGCGTGCGGCCGATGGCCACTTCCACTGGCCGGGCCGCGTGGAAGGCCGCAACATCGATTTCCTGGTCGACACCGGTGCCACCCGCACCGCCCTGCCCGGCCGGCTGGCGCAGCAGCTGGGGCTGCCGAAGGGGCGTGCACTGCAATCGTCCACCGCCGGTGGCACGGTGACGGGTTACGAAAGCCGCGTGGACCTGGTGCTGGAAGGCGGCGTGGCCGTGCAGCAGCTGCGCGTGACGGTGCTGCCGGATCTCGCCGCGCCGCTGCTGGGCATGGACGTGCTGGGCCGGCTGCGCTTCACCCAGGAAGGTGGTCGCCTGCGCATCGAAGCCGGCGGCTGAGCCCGCACCCGAGCCCGAACCCGCGCGCACAATGTGCACCACACACCAGGAGACCCCGCCATGGCCGACCCCGCCGCTTTTGCCAAGCTGATGCCCGGTTTTGATTTCCTGCAGGGCCTGGTGCAGAAAGCCGGCAGCAGCCTGCCGGGTGTTGGCGCCTGGATCGCACCCTCGCTGGATCCGGAGGAGCTGGAAAAACGCATCCGCGACCTGCGCACCGTGCAGTTCTGGCTGGAGCAGAACGCCAAGTTGCTGGGCGGCACCATCCAGGCGCTGGAGGTGCAGCGCATGACCCTGGCCACGCTGAAGACCATGAACGTGCCGGTGGACGCGATGCGCGAGTCCTTCAAGATGCGGGTGCCGGAGCCGGCGCCTGAGCCTGCAGCCGCACCCGCGCCCGCAACCGCACCGGCCCCGGCCGCTGAAGCGCCGTCCGGCCCGGTGCCCGACCCGATGCAGTGGTGGACCTCGCTGACCCAGCAGTTCGGCGAGATCGCCGCCAAGGCCATGGCCGATGCCGCCCCGGCGGCGGCGGCTGCAGCGGCACCGGCGCGCAAGCCGGTGGCCAAGGCCGCGCTCAAACCCGCCGCCAAAACGACCCGCAAGACCGCGCCGCGCAAGCGCCGCAGCCCATGACGCAGTTCCACAGCGGCCACGCCGCGCACCCCGACTGGCGCATGGCCTTGACCATGGCGGCTGCGCAGCTGGACGCGTTGCCCTTCGACGCGCCGCCCACGCTGGGCTGGTGTTATTTCACCGACGCCTACGCCCACGAGGCCACGGCGCTGTACGCCGCGCTGCGCCAGCGCTGGCCGGGTGTGGCCTGGGTGGGCTGCGTGGGTGTGGGCGTGGCGGCCAGCGGCGTGGAGTACTTCGACGAACCCGCCCTGGTGCTGATGCTCAGCAGCCTGCCCAAAGGCCGCTTCGAGGTCTTCTCCGGCGCCAAGCCGCTGTCGCGCCTGAACGCCTACACGGCCCTGGTGCATGCCGACCCCGGCACACCCGACCTGGCCGAGTTGATCGCCGAGATGAGCGACCGCACCGACAGTGGCTACCTGTTCGGCGGCCTGGCCGCATCGCGCAGCGCCTGTGTGCAGCTGGCCGACGGTGTCTGGCATGGCGGGCTGTCGGGCGTGGCCTTCAGCGCCGACGTGGCCCTGCTGTCACGCGTGACCCAGGGCTGCCAACCCATCGGCCCGGCCCGGCACATCACCGCGGCCGAGCGCCACGTGGTGCTGGAGCTCGATGGCGAACCCGCACTGCCCGTGCTGCTGCGCGACCTGGGCATGGCCGACCTGGACGACCCGCGCGCCGCGCTGCCGCGCCTGCGCGCCACGCTGGTAGGCCTGTCAGCCGAAGACGAGCCGCTGCTGGGGCGTGGGGGCCAGTTCGGCACCAACACCCGCATCCGCCACCTGGTGGGCCTGGACCCGGGCAGGCGTGCGGTGGCGGTGGCCGAGCAGGTGCAGCCCGGCATGCGGCTGGCCTTCTGCCAGCGCGACGTGGCCGCGGCGCGGCGCGACCTGGTGCGCATCTGCAGCGAGATCCGCGAGGAGGTGTCCGAGTCCTCACCACAGTCGGCCGCCGTGCCGGCCGAGGGCCTGGCCGACGACGGCAGCCGCATCGCGGGCGCGGTCTATGTCAGCTGCTCGGGCCGCGGCGGGCCGCACTTCGGCGGGCCGTCGGCGGAGTTGCAGATCGTGCGGCACGCCTTGGGTGATGTGCCGCTGGTGGGCTTTTTTGCGGCGGGCGAAATCGCACGCCACCACCTGTACGGCTACACCGGGGTGCTGACGGTGTTCACGCGCGGGGCGTGACCCGCGCCCGCTGCGCGGCCAGCGCCGCATCCAGCCGCTGCTGCAGGCCGGGCGGCGGCGCACCACGCCGGCCACCCGCGGCAGCACCGTGGGCGGCGCTTCGTCGGGCCATGCGGCCAGCGTGTCGGACCGGTCGCCGCGGCGCTGGTCGAGCCGGCCTTCGTCGAACAGCGCGGCCGGGCTCTCGATGGCAAAAGGCGGGTTGCCGCCGGTGCGCTGCACCAGCCAGGCGGCAAACCGCGGTACCTCACGGCCGGCCACGTGCTGCGCCAGCGCCGCCACTGCCGGCGCGCCCAGCGCGGCCAGCGGCAGCAGCTCGAGCCGACCGACGGCTTCCAGCCCATCCAGCCAGGCGCGGGTGGCGGGGTTGATCTCCGCCGGGCGCAGGCTGGCCAGCCAGCTGGTGGCGGCGGCCGCCAACGCCGCGCCCAGGGCTTCGCCGCTGGCTTCGTCCAGCCATTGCAGATCGTCCAGCACCAGCGGCTCGGGCCAGTGGCGCAGCAGCGCGGCGGCCACCAGGCCGGGCGCGTCGGCGAAACACGAGCCCCCCCATGCCCGGCGCACATCACCGTTGCGCGCCAGGACCTTGCTGCCTTGCCAGAGCCCGCCGTTGTGGTCGGTGTCGATCTTCGGGCCGGTCAACACGCCGCCGTAGACGAGGTCGCGGCCGTCGGCCGTGAAGCGCACGCCGCTGAGCACCGTGAAACTGGTCTGGCCATCCAGACCGGGGGCGATGTCGCCACTGGCCGCCACGATGCGGATGCTGCCCGGCAGCGCCGCCCCCACCGGCCAGGCCTGCAGCAGCAGGGTGGACAACAGACTCAGGGCGTGGACACAGCGCAGCTTGTTCATGGGCATCGGGTTCGTGGCGGAGAACACCAAGGCTAGGCAGGCACCGTCTCAGCACCGTCTCAACCGCCTCGTGCACGGCCGCGCAACGGCCCTTCAAACAAGGGGGCCGTGCATTCCACGCCCCCCGATCAAAACCGCTTTGACACCACCACACGCGGCCGCGCCGCCCGGCCCCGGCGGGCCCCTTTACAGTGCAGCCCATGCCGCCCCGCCCCGCGGTGGCCAGGACTGACCGCCATGAACGCGCCCGAACCCTTGCCCGCCGCCCCGGCCGCGGGCCTTGTGGACCGCCCACGCCGCCAACGCGAGGTGCTGGCCGCGCTGCAGCCGCTGCTGCCAGACCACGCGCTGCTGTGGCAGGCGGAGGACACCACGCCCTACGAATGTGACGGCCTGACGGCCTACCGCCAGCGCCCGCTGCTGGTGGCCCTGCCCGAGACCGAAGCCCAGGTGGCCGCGGTGCTGAAGGCGTGCCATGCACTGGCCGTGCCGGTGGTGGCGCGCGGCGCCGGCACCGGCCTGAGTGGCGGTGCCATGCCCGATGCGCTGGGTGTCACGCTCAGCCTGGCCAAGTTCAACAAGATCGTGTTGCTGGACGCGCTGGCCCGCACCGCCACCGTGCAGTGCGGCGTGCGCAACCTGGCGATCAGCGAAGCGGCGGCGCCGCACGGCCTGTACTACGCGCCCGACCCCAGCAGCCAGATCGCCTGCACCATCGGCGGCAACGTGGCCGAGAACTCCGGCGGCGTGCACTGCCTGAAGTACGGCCTGACGCTGCACAACGTGCTGCGCGTGCGCGGCTTCACGGTGGCCGGCGAGGCGGTGGAGTTCGGCAGCACGGCGCTGGACACACCGGGCCTGGACCTGCTGCCGCTGGTGGTGGGCAGCGAGGGCATGCTGGCCGTGACCACCGAGGTCACCGTCAAGCTGGTGCCCAAGCCGAAGCTGGCGCGCTGCATCATGGCCAGCTTCGACGACGTGCGCCGCGCCGGTGACGCGGTGGCCGCGGTCATCGCCGCCGGCATCATCCCGGCCGGGCTGGAGATGATGGACAAGCCGATGACGGCCGCGGTCGAAGACTTCGTGCACGCCGGCTACGACCTGAACGCCGCCGCCATCCTGCTGTGTGAAAGCGACGGCACGCCGGAAGAGGTGGCCGAAGAGATCGAACGCATGCTGGATGTGCTGACCGGCTGCGGCGCCACGCGGCTGGAGGTGAGCCGCGACGAAGCGCAGCGCCTGAAGTTCTGGAGCGGGCGCAAAAACGCCTTCCCCGCCAGCGGGCGCATCAGCCCCGACTACATGTGCATGGACAGCACCATCCCGCGCAAGCGCCTGGCCGACATCCTGCTGGCCATCGGCGAGATGGAGCTCAAGTACGGCCTGAAGTGCTGCAACGTCTTCCACGCGGGGGACGGCAACCTGCACCCGCTGATCCTGTTCGACGCCAACGACCCCGACCAGATGCACCGCTGCGAGCTCTTCGGCGCCGACATCCTGGAGACCAGCGTCGCCATGGGCGGCACCGTCACCGGCGAACATGGTGTGGGCGTGGAAAAACTCAGCAGCATGTGTGTGCAGTTCAGCCCCGAAGAACGCGAACAGATGTTCGCCGTCAAACGCGCCTTCGACCCCGCCGGCACGCTGAACCCGGGCAAGGTGATCCCGACGCTGCAACGCTGCGCCGAGTACGGGAAGATGCACGTGAAGAAGGGCCTGCTGCCGTTTGCCGAACTGGAGCGCTTCTGATGGCGGATGCGGCACTGGCAGCCTTGATCGAGCGGGTGCAGGACGCCCGCGCCCGCAAAATTCCGCTGAACCTTTTGGGCGGCAGCACCAAGGCTTTCTACGGCGAGGCGGCCACGGGTGAGCCGCTGGACCTGCGGGCGCTGTCCGGCATCAGCAGCCACGAGCCGAGTGAGCTGGTGGTCACGGTGCGGGCCGGCACGCTGTTGTCGGAGCTGGAAGCCGCACTCGCCGCACACGGCCAGTGCCTGCCCTTCGAGCCGCCGAGGTTTGCGCCGGGTGGCACCGTGGGTGGCATGGTGGCCGCGGGCCTGGCCGGGCCGGCACGTGCGGTGGCCGGCGGCGTGCGCGACTACGTGCTGGGCGCCACGCTGCTGACCGGCCGCGGAGAGCTGCTGAGCTTTGGCGGCCAGGTGATGAAAAACGTGGCGGGCTACGACCTGGCGCGTGTGTTGCCCGGCAGCATGGGCGTGCTGGGCATCGTCTGCGAGGTGTCGCTGAAGGTGCTGCCGGTGGCGCCGGCCTGCGTCACCTTGCGCTTCGAGATGGACGAAGCCGCCGCGATCAAGCAGCTCAACGTCTGGGGCGGTCAACCGCTGCCGCTGAGCGCCAGCGCCTGGTGGGACGGCATGCTGGTGCTGCGCCTGGCCGGGGCCCGCGCCGCCGTGGCGTCCGCGGTGCAGCAGCTGGGCGGCGAACCCATCGAGCCCGGCCTGGCCCAGGCCTTCTGGGCCGGCCTGCGCGACCAGACCGACGAATTCTTCGAAGGTGCCAAGAAGGCGGTCGAGGGCGGTGCCGCACTCTGGCGGCTGTCGCTGCCCGCCATCACCGGCCCGCTGCGCCTGCCCGGCCAGCAGCTGCTGGAATGGGGCGGCGCGCAGCGCTGGTTGTGCACACCACTGCCGGCGGCGCAAGTGCGCGATGCCGCGGTGGCCGCGGGCGGGCACGCCACGCTGTTCCGCGCGCTGGACAAGTGTGCGGGTGTGCTGACCCCGCTGAAGCCGCCGCTGGACCGCATCCAGCGCGAGCTGAAACTGGCCTTCGACCCGGACGGCATCTTCAACCCCGGCCGCTTGTACCCGGGGCTGTGATGGAAAGTTATTACCGCGACCGCGCCGCCACCTACGAGCGCATCTACGCCAAGCCCGAGCGCCAGGCCGAGTTGCGCGCGATGGAAACGGCGCTGCCGCCCTTCTTCGCCGGCCGCCGCGTGCTGGAGATCGCCTGCGGCACCGGCTGGTGGACGCTGCATGGCGCGCAGCACGCACAACGCTGGCTGGCGACCGACCTGAACCCCGAGACCATGGCCGTGGCGCAGGCCAAGCCGATGCCGGGCTGCGTGGAGTTCCGCGCCGCCGACGCCTACACGCTGGCCGAGCTGGGCGATGAGGTTTTCGACGCGGCCTTTGCCGGATTCTGGTGGAGCCATGTGCCGCGCGCACGCCTGGCCGGCTGGTTGCAGACGCTGCACGACAGGCTGGAACCCGGCGCGCACGTGATGCTGCTGGACAACCTGTTCGTGCCCGGCAGCAGCACGCCGATCTCGCACACCGACGCCCAGGGCGACAGCTGGCAGCAGCGCCCGCTGGACGACGGCAGCGTGCACGCGGTGCTGAAGAACTTCCCGACCCGCGACGAAGCCCTGGCCGTGCTGGGCTCGCGCGCACGGGATGCCGTGTGGACCACGCACACCCACTACTGGGTGCTGCAGTACACCTTGGCCTGAGAAGGTGTGAACGAACCCAACATGTCCGCTCATCCAGCCCAAACCGGCCCACTCGTCGTTGCAAATGCTCGCCGTAGCCCGAGCTACGGCTGTGCTTTGCGCCTAGATTGGCCCGGTTTGGGCCGTCTGCTCGGCCACGCCGGGTTCATTCACACCTTCTGAGCCCGTGGACACGCTCAAGGGCCTGACGCTGCTGCTGCTGTGCCAATCGGCCGGCGAGGCGCTGGCGCGGGTGGCCGGCCTGCCCCTGCCCGGCCCGGTGCTGGGCCTGGCGCTGCTGGCCTTGCTGCTGCAATGGCCGGCGGTGCGCGGCCCGGTGGAGGCCGCGGCCACGCCGCTGCTGCAGCACCTGTCGCTGCTGTTCGTGCCGGTGGGTGTGGGCGTGGTTGCGCACCTGGGGCTGGTCACGCAATACGGCCTGCGCATGGGGCTGGCGCTGCTGCTGTCCACCTGGATCGGGCTGCTGGTGACGGCCCTGGTGCTGCAGCGGCTGTGGCCGCACGAGCGCAGCGAGGCCCCGGCATGACGAGCAGCTTCGTCGAACTCTGGCTGTACCTCTCAGCCACACCGCTGTTCGGCCTGACGGCCACGCTGGCGGTGTACGTGGCGGCCAGCAGCGCGTCTGCCCGCTGGGGCCACCCGCCCATGGCCAACCCGGTGCTGTGGAGCGTGCTGGCGCTGGCCGCGCTGTTGACGCTGACGGGCACGCCCTACCCGGTGTACTTCTCGGGCGCGCAGTTCATCCACTTCCTGCTCGGGCCGGCGGTGGTGGCCCTGGCCTGGCCGCTGTGGCAGCGCCGGGCCGCACTGCGCGCCCGGGCCGGGGCGCTGCTGCTGGCCGCGCTGCTGGGCGGTGCCGCGGCCAGTGCCAGTGCGGTCGCCATCGGCTGGGCGCTGGGCTTGCCGGCCGAGGTGCTGGCCTCGCTGGCGCCCAAGAGTGTCACCGCGCCGGTGGCCATGGGCCTGGCGGCGCAGCTGGGTGGCATCCCGGCGCTGGCGGCGGTGTTTGCCGTCCTGACCGGCCTGCTGGGCGCGCTGACCGCCCGCTGGTGGTTTCAACGCCTGCACATCACCGCCTGGCCGGTGCGCGGTTTTGCGCTCGGCACCGTGTCACACGGCATCGGCGCCAGCCGCGCGCTGCAGGTGCACCCCGATGCCGGTGCCTTTGCCGCGCTGGCCCTGGGCCTGCAGGTGCTGCTGGCGGCGCTGCTGCTGCCGGCCGCCGCCCGTTTGTTCTGAACCCTACTCCCAAGATCCGGCACCGCTATGCAAACCCACCTGGCCCCCGCGTACAAAGGCACGGCCGACGGCGACGCCGCCGAGGCCATCCTGCGCAAATGTGTGCACTGCGGTTTCTGCACCGCCACCTGCCCGACCTACCAGCTGCTGGGCGACGAGCTCGACGGCCCGCGTGGCCGCATCTACCTGATCAAGCAGGTGCTGGAGGGCCAGACACCCACACGCGCCACACAGCAGCACCTGGACCGCTGCCTGACCTGCCGCAACTGCGAAAGCACCTGCCCCAGCGGCGTGCAGTACGGGCAGCTGGTGGAGATCGGCCGGCGCGTCGTGGACGCGCGGGTGGAACGCCCGCGCGGCGAGCGAATGGCGCGCACGGCACTGAAGGAGGGCCTGACCAGCCCGCTCTTCGGCCCGGCGATGAAACTCGGCCAGTGGTTCCGCCCGCTGGTGCCGGCCAAGCTGCAGGGCAAGGTGCCGGCCAAGGCGCCGGCCTCGGCCCACCGCTGGCCCACCCGCACGCACCCGCGCAAGGTGCTGATGCTGCTGGGCTGCGTGCAGCCCGCGATGATGCCCAACATCAACAGCGCCACCGCGCGTGTGCTGGACGCCGCCGGCGTGCAGACCCTGGTGGCCGACGGCGCCGGCTGCTGCGGCGCGATCCGCAGCCACCTGGGCGACCACGACGGCGGCCTGGCCGACATGCGCCGCAACATCGACGCCTGGTGGCCACTGGTGGACGGGCTCACGTCCGACGGCCAGGTGGAGGCCATCGTGATGAACGCCAGCGGGTGCGGCGTCACCGTCAAGGAGTACGGCCACGCGCTGGCACACGACCCGGCCTATGCGGACAAGGCGCGCCGCATCAGCGCGCTGACGCAGGACTTGTCGGAGCTGCTGCCCGGCCTGCTGCCCGCGCTGAAATCGAAGCTGGGCACGGCCGCCTCGAAAGGCACTCGCGGTGAACTGGTCTACCACCCGCCCTGCACGCTGCAGCATGGCCAGCAGCTGCGCGGTGGCGTCGAGGGCGTGATGCGCGAGCTGGGCTTCCAGATCCGGCTGGCCACGAACGACAGCCACCTGTGCTGCGGCAGCGCCGGCACCTACAGCGTGCTGCAGCCCGAGCTCTCGCTGCAGCTGCGCGACCGCAAGCTCGCCGCGCTGGCACCGCAGGCCGGGGAGGTGGTGGTGTCGGCCAACATCGGCTGCATCCAGCACCTGGGCAGCGGCTGCAGCACGCCGGTGCGGCACTGGGTGGAGGTGCTGGACGACGCGCTGGCCTGACCCCCCAGTCCGAAGGGCGTGGTGTGGGTCATCCGTTGGTCGCCGCCAGCGGCCCGTGCGCAGACTGGCCGGGTTCACCACAACCGGAGCTTGTCCATGGTCCGATATCTTGCAGCCCTGCCCTTGCTGCTCGGCGGCGCCGCCCAGGCGCAGGCCACCTTTTATTTCGAGGCGTCCACGCCCTACCTGTCAGCGGCCGACATCCCGGCCGGCTTCTACGCGGGTGATGCACCGGGCTTCCTGGACACGCTGGAAGACGACAGCCTGGACGGCGGGCTGAGCGGCAGCGCCGGTGGCGTGATCGGCGCGGAAGACTGGGGCAGTTATGTCGATTCCGTGGCCGCTGACAGCCCGGGCATCGGCCGCAGCTGGTTCAACATCAACGGCGTCGGTGGTGTCAGCTTCAGCTTCACAGGCCCGGTCTTGCCCACCGCCTTCGGCCTGGTGGTCACCGACGCCAGCGGCCCCGTCACCTTCTCGGCCTTCGATGCCCTCGGGGCTTCCCTGGGCGAATGGACCCGCACCGGCTTCCAGGATGCCGGCTCGAACGGTGGAACAGCGGAAGACCGCTTCTTTGGCGTCACCTCCGCGGGCGGCATCGCGTCGATCAAGGTCACCAGTGCCGGCGGCGGGCTGGAGCTGGACCACCTGCAGTACGGCCAGATGGTCGCTGCCGTGCCCGAGCCCGGCAGCTGGGCGCTGCTGCTGGCCGGCCTGGGCGCCACCGCGCTGCGCCTGAGGCCACGCGCGCGCTGACGCCGCCTCAGCTGCGCAACGCCGCCTGCAGCGCGCTGGCCTGCGGCTCCGCCGCCAAGCCGCGGCCCAGCAGGGCCAGCGCCTCGTCGGGCCGGCCCTCGCGGCGCAGCACGGTGGCCGCCTGCAGCACGGCCGCGGCCAGCTGCGCCGCCAGGCGCTCCCGCGCCTGCAGCAGCAGGCCGTCCAGCCGCTCACCCTGCAGCAGCGGACCCCGGTAGAGCGCCAGCGCACGTTCGGCATTGCCGTTGCGCGCCGCAGTGTCGAACGCCGCGACATCGCTCCACACCACGGCCGGATTCAACGCCACGCGGCCGTCGGCCACGCGCACGGCCTCGGGCAGGTCCAGTGCCTTGCGCAGGCGCGAGATGGCCATCTCCAGCGACGAACGCGGCGCCTCGGCCTCCAACGAGGGCCAGAGCGTGTCGATCAGGGTCTCGGCGTCCAGCCCCTCGGGGTGGGCGGCCAGCAGGGCCAGCAGTTCCATCGGCTTTTTCTGCGCCTTGCCGGCTTCGCCGACCAGCGGCGCACCCTGGCGCTGCAGTTGCAGCCGGCCCAGCACACGCACGTGCAAGGCCCAGGGCCAGGCCTCGCGGTGGGGTTCGGGCGGCGGCAGGCGACGCTCACGGATGGCGTGATGCAGGAACTCGGTGTGCACACCGGCATCCAGCCCGGCAGCCGCGATGCGGGCTGCCCAGGTTGGAAAACTCACCAGGAAACGGCTGAAGCCGATGGGGGCGGCCAGGTCCAGCGCGGCCAGGGCACGGGACGGGAAGTCCGCCGCCTGCACCGCACCGGCCTGCACCGCCTGCGCCATCGCGATGATGGCCTCCAGCACCTGGCCCTGGCCGGCGACCTGGCTGGGACGCAGGCCTTCCAGCAAGGCCACGGCCTCGGCATGGCGGCCCAACCCGGCCAGCGCGTGCGCGCGCTGCTCCACGTAGCCGGCACGGTCGCGCTCGGGCACCTCGTGGTCCTCGCAAAGGGCCAGGATGAGCTGGGTACGCTCCAGCGCCGCATGGAAATCACCACGCCGCAGCAGCAAGGACACCTGGGCGCGCAGGCCATGGGGCAACAATGCCGGGCGCACCTTCGGACGGCATTGTTCGATGACCCGGTAGGCTCGTTCGGCGCGGGGCCGGTCATCGCCGTGCAAGGCCTGCCGGATCTCCTCGCAGGCCAGGGCCATGTCCAGCTCGGGGTGTGCCAGGCGGGCGGCGATCTGCTGCAGCTGCTGCGCCGCCGTGCGGGCCAGGTCGGTGCGGCCCCAGTATTCGTAGTTCTGGGCCGCCAGCCGCCACCAGGCCGCCTGCCAGCGCGGGCTGGCCTGCGGCAAGCTGTCCTGCATCAGGGTCAGCAAGCGTTCACAGGCGGCGTGGTCGTTGACCATGCCGTCGTGATCGACCAGCACCTTGGCCATCAACAGCCGTTCGTCGGCCGTCAGGCCCGTGCCGTCACGCAGGGCCAGGAACAGCCGGGCCCGCACCGGCTGCAGGGCCGGGTCGTCCGAGGCATGGTGATGGTCCAGCGTGGGCCGGCCCAGGCGCACGGTGTCTGCGCGCAAGGCGTCCACACCCGACAAGCTGCCATCGACAGCCTCGGCAGCCTCTGCAGCGGCGAAGTCGGCCAGCGCCTCGGTCACGCCGCGGAAATCGGCAAAGTCACACAGCGTGTGCATCAGCGTGGCCATCGCAACGCGGGCCACGGCCGCCACATCACCCCGCGCCCGGGCGGCACGCTGCAGCTCGCGCAGCTGCTCACGGACCCCGTGGGCACCGGCCAGCAGATCGACCATGCAAGCTTCGATCAACGCATCCTGGTCTCCCATGCCGCGGATGCTAAGGCTTGGCCTGCAGTCGGCGTCGGCGACACGGGCACGCCACTTGCAGAAACCGCCTCAGAACCGGGGTGTCACCCGGCCTAACCCTGTTGGAGCCCCCCATGAGAGCACAAATTCGTGCAACAGCGCTTGCTGCTGGTGCGTTGTTGGCCCTGTCCCCCGCTGCGCAGGCGCAGTCCACGGTGTCGCTGTACGGCCTGATCGACCTGTCGGCCGGCAGCTTCCAGAACCCGGGTGCAGACAGCAGCAAGGCCGTCGCCAGCGGCAACATGAGCACCAGCTTCTTCGGCCTGAAGGGCACGGAAGACCTGGGCAGCGGGCTGAAGGCCAACTTTGCCATCGAAAGTTTCATGCGCAACGACACCGGTGCCGCCGGTCGTTTCAACGGCGACACCTTCTGGGCCCGCAGCGCCTTCGTCGGCCTGAGCAGCGACAGCCTGGGCGCACTGAACATCGGCCGCAACACCACCTCGCTGTTCGTCAACACGCTGATCTTCAACGCGTTTGGCGACAGCTTCGGCTTCTCGCCCGCGATCCGCGGTTATTTCACCAGCGGCACCGTCACCGGCGACACCGGCTGGAGCGATTCGGTCAAATACACCAGCCCGCGTTTTGGGGGCCTCACCTTCACGGCCCATGTGGCGGCCGGCGAGGCCAATGGCGGCAAAAACGGCGGGGCCAGCGCGCTGTACTTCGGCGGCCCCGTGGCCCTGGGTTTTGCGTGGCAAACCGCGACCAAGGGCTCGACGGTGGACAACACCAAGACCTGGCAGCTCGGCGGCTCCTACGACTTCAAGGTGGCCAAGCTGTTCGGCCAGTACGGCAGCGTGGACAACGACGCCAGCGGCAACAGCTACGACATCACCGGCTTCGGCGCCTCGGTGCCCGTGGGCGCCGGCAGCCTGCTGGCGCAATGGGGCGCGGTCAGCCCCGACGTGGGCAGCAAACGCACCACCTTCAGCGTCGGTTACGACTACTTCCTGTCCAAGCGCACCGACCTGTACGCCGTCTACATGAGCGACAAGATCAGCGGCCTGGACACCGGCACCACCTACGCGGTGGGCATCCGCCACCGGTTCTGATCACAGACCCGTCGCCAGGCCGTAACGGCCGGCCAGTGCCAGGCTGAGACCGGCCCACATGATGATGAACAGCGGGCCGCCGACACGCACGAAGTCGCGGAAGGTGTAGCCCGCGGCGTTCATCACCAGCAGGTTGGTCTGGTAGGCCATCGGCGTGATGTAGCTCAGGTTGCAGCCGAACAGCACCGCCAGCACATAGGGCTCGGCGGGCAGCCCGAGCAGGCGTGCCACCTCGATGGCCAAAGGCGTGCCGATGGCGGCCGCGGCGTTGTTGCTGACGAAGTTGGTCAGCAGGCCCACCAGCCCCATCAGCGCCGCCAGCACCGCCAGCGCTGGCCAACCGGCCACGCCACCGACGAAGGCCTGCGCCAGGAACCCGGTGGCGCCGGTGACGGTGAGCGCATCGCCCAGCGCCAGGCTGGCGGCGACGATCAGCACCACGTTGACGGACAGGGCGCCGCCCACCTCGCGCCAGGCCAGTGCACGCGTGGCCATCAGCACCAGCACGCCCACCAGCGCCGCCAGCGCGATGGGCACCCCGCCAAAGCCGGCCGAGCCCACCACCGCCGCCAGCGTGCCCAACGCCACCCACGAGTGGCGCTGGCGCGGCAGCGCCAGGCGCTCGTCCAGCAGCAGGCCGATGCCGTCGCGCTGCACGGCCTGCAGCGCCTCGGGCAGGCCCTGCAGCAGCAGCACGTCGCCCGCGTCCACGCGCTGATCGGGCAGATCTTCGCGGGGGGCCGCACCACCCCGCGCCTTGCGCAGGCCGATCAGCACCAGGCCGTAGCGGTCGGCCAGGCGTTCGCTGCGCGCGGTGCGGCCGACCATCGGCGATTCAGGGGTCACCACCAGCTGCGCCGCCACCGCCTGGTGGTCGGCGTCCACCGGCTGGGCGTGCTCGGCGGCCAGCGCGTGCAGCGGCGTCTTCAGACTGGCCTCGAAGTCCTTCAGGTGCTCGGCGGTGTCCTGCACGATCAGGCGGTCACCGGCGCGCAGCGTGGCCGTCGGCAGCGGCACACCCAGGGCGCCGTTGGCACGCCGGATCTGGCGCAGCGGCAAACGCCCGCCCGTGCGGCGCAGCACCTCGCGCACCTGCGCACCGTCCAGCCAGGTGCCGGCCTGGATGCGCAGTTCGGCGTCGAACACCGGCTGCACAACAGCCGGCGCGGCGGTGTCGGCATGGCGCAGCAACCAGGGCGCCACCAGCCACAGGTACATCAGGCCGGGCCCGGCCGCCATGGCCACCAGCGGCAGGAACTCGAACACCGAAAACGCCTGGGCGCCCAGGCTGGCCGCCAGCGCGACGACGATCAGGTTGGTGGAGGTGCCGATGGTGGTGGACATGCCGCCGATCAGCACCGCAAAGTTCATCGGCATCAACATGAAACCCGGGCGCCGCCCGGCGCGCTGCAGCGCCGCGATCAGCAGCGGCATCAGCAACACCACCACCGGGGTGTCGTTCATCACGCCGCTGAACCCGGCGGCCACCAGCAGCACGGCCAGCAGCGCCAGCCGCGGCGAACGTTCCACCAGGCCCGCCAGCCGGCGCGCCGCCGGCTCCAGCGCGCCGGTGAGCACCAGCGCATGGCCCAGCACCATCAGCGCACAGATCGCCACCAGCGCCGGGTGGCCGAAGCCGCTGAAGAAGCGGTAAGGCTGGACGGCCGGGTGCGGGAAGATGAAAAACAGCGCCGGCAGCAGGATCAGTACCGCCAGGCAGACGGAGCCGAGCTGGAAGCGGTCCCAGGCGAAGACCGCAAACACGGCCGCTGCAAACACCAGCATCAGCACGGCATGGCCCGACAGGCCACCCAGGGCCAGGGCATCGAGTGTGAAATTCATCGGTGCAGCCTAGCAGCCGGCCGTGTCCGGCCTGGAAAGGCCATGACAGACACTCCTGGCATGCGACGACGACAACCCGATGACGGCCTCAGCGCCCGGACGGGCCATTCGGCGCTGTCACACCCCCGAGAAAACCCGCAGGCACAGTGCGGCATCCACTGAACCACGGGACCCCCGTCATGACCTCCAAGCTTCTCCTGGCCACCCTGGCCACCGCCGCCGCCAGCACCGTCACCGGCGCCGCCGCGCAATCCAACGTCACGCTGTATGGCCGGGTGGACCTCTCCTTCGCGCAGCAGGCCGACGCCACCAGCAACAAGGAAGTGCGCAACGGTTCGGGCAGCCGCTTCGGCCTGCGCGGCAGCGAAGACCTGGGTGACGGCCTGAAGGCCGTGTTCCACCTGGAGCACCGCTTCAACGCCGACACCGGCGCCCAGAACAACGCCACCCGCTTCTGGGAAGGCAAGAGCATCGTCGGCCTGGAAGGGGGTTTCGGCCGCCTGACCCTGGGCCGCGAAGAAAACCCCGCCTACACGCTGAGCCAGAACGCCGCCGACCCCTGGGGCGGCGACACCGTGGCCGGCAATGGCAGCATCGTGTCTGGCCGCATCGGCAGCACACGCTACAGCGACGCCATCAACTACCGCTACAGCGGCGGCGGTTTCACGTTCGGCGCGCAGATGACCGAAGGCGACGGCCAGGACGACCGCCCCTACAGCCTGGGCCTGGGCTACGCCGCCGGCGCGCTGAAGCTGGGCCTGGGTTTCGAGAACCCCGGCGATGCCGACGACGACTGGCTGACGCTGTCGGGCAGCTACAACTTCGGCAGCTTCGAGCTGCGGGGCCTGGTCGGCAACGGCAGCAACGCCAACGGCCAGAAACACGCCGCCTGGCTGCTGGCCGGCACCATGAAGCTGGGCAGCGGTGAACTGCGCCTGAGCTACGGCCAGCTGAAAAACAAGGACCTGGACGTGGTGGCCGACAAACAACTGGGCCTGGGTTACCACCACGCGATGTCCAAGCGCACCACGCTGTATGCCGACCTGACCAGCGAAAAACGCGACAACCTGCCCGGCAACCGCGAAAGCACCGGCTGGGACATCGGCATCAAGCACAACTTCTGACGCCAACAAAAAGGCCGCCCCGGGCAGACACCCGGGGCGGCCTGGATACGAGCAAGGCGGTCAGCGCACCTTGCCGGCCTTCCACGCGTTCAGCAGCGTGTCGTAGGCGATGGTTTCGCCCTTGGGCTTTTCATTCGCCAGCTTGGCCCAGGGCGCGCCCTTGTCGCTGAGGTACTTCTTCGGGTCTTCCTTCTTGTTCAGCTTGGGTGCGCAGCGGGCCATGCCGGCGCGCTCCAGGCGGGCCATGACCTGGTCCATCTCCTCGGCCAGCGTGTCCATCGCGGCCTGCGGCGTCTTCTCGCCGGTCACGGCCACGGCCACGTTTTTCCACCACAGCTGGGCCAGCTTGGGGTAGTCGGGCACGTTGGTGCCGGTGGGTGTCCAGGCCACACGCGCCGGGCTGCGGTAGAACTCCACCAGGCCACCCAGCTTGGGCGCCATGTCGGTCATGGCCTTGCTCTGGATGTCGCTTTCGCGGATGGGCGTCAGGCCGACGATGGTCTTCTTCAGCGACGTGGTCTTGGCCGTCACAAACTGCGCATACAGCCAGGCCGCGGCGGTTTTGTTGGCGTCGTGTTTGTCGAAGAAGGTCCAGGAGCCCACGTCCTGGTAGCCGTTCTGCATGCCTTGTTTCCAGTACGGGCCGTTGGGGCCGGGCGCCATGCGCCACTTGGGCGTGCCGTCGGCGTTGACCACCGGCAGGCCGGCCTTGGTCATGTCGGCGGTGAAAGCCGTGTACCAGAAGATCTGCTGCGCGATCTGGCCCTGCGCCGGCACCGGGCCGGCTTCGCCGAAGGTCATGCCAGTGGCTTCTTTCGGCGCGTACTTCTTCATCCAGTCCACGTACTTGGTCAGCGCGTAGACGGCCGCCGGCGAGTTGGTGGCGCCACCGCGCGACACGCTGGCCCCCAGCGGCGTGCAGCCGTCGGCGCTGGCGCGGATGCCCCACTCGTCCACGGGCTTGCCATTGGGGATGCCGATGTCGGCGGTGCCGGCCATGCTCAACCAGGCGTCGGTGAAGCGCCAGCCCAGGCTGGGGTCCTTCTTGCCGTAGTCCATG
>JADMJD010000119.1 GCA_018780805.1 Rubrivivax sp.
CGTGTGTGTCTTCGTAGTTCAGCACGAAGCAGATGTCGGCCAGCTTCTTGTTGCGGGCCCGGTGGCACAGATGATGCATGAGCAGCACGTCGGTGATGGTCAGGTCCGGGCAGCCGGCGGCGGCCATGCAGCGCACCGCCCAGCGCGAGAAGGCGTTCCACGCGACGATGAGCCCGAACTCGAACTCCGACAGTTCCACCGCCTTGGGCGACACCAGGTGCGACGACGACACGATGCCCTGCGCGGCTTGCGCGCGGGGCCCGGCGGCAGGTTTCACGGCTTTGCGGGGCATCGGTGTTTGTACCAGAACGTCGAAGATTTATTGACAATTTATCTGCATTGTTTCTAGACTGCAATCCACCCGCTGGCAAACCACTAGGAGCCCGACCGATGAAACTGCTGACCTCCCTGCTCACCGCCGCGGCCATCGCCGCGCTGTCGTCCATGGCCCAGGCCCAGACCAAATGGGACCTGCCGGCCGCCTACCCGGCCACCAACTTCCACACCCAGAACCTGCAGCAGTTCGCCGACGAGGTGGACAAGGCCAGCGGCGGCAAGCTCAAGATCACCGTGCACGCCAACGCGGCGCTGTTCAAGGCGCCCGAGATCAAACGCGCGGTGCAGGGCGGGCAGGCACAGATCGGCGAGATCCTGCTGGTGAACTACCAGAACGAGTGGCAGCTCTTTGGTGCCGACGGCCTGCCCTTCCTGGCCGACAGCTACGCCGAAGCCAGCAAGCTCTACAAGGTGCAGAAGCCCGTGCTGGACAAGAAGCTGGGCGAACAGGGCATGCAGTTGCTGTACGCGGTGGCCTGGCCGCCGCAGGGCATCTTTGCCAAGAAGGTGATCAACAGCGCCGCCGACCTGAAGGGCATCAAGTGGCGCGCGTACAGCCCCAGCACGTCGCGCATCGCCGAGCTGGTGGGCGCGCAGCCCGTCACCGTGCAGGCGGCCGAGCTGAGCCAGGCCATGGCCACGGGCGTGGTCGAGAGCACGATGTCCAGCGGCGCGACCGGCGTGGACTCCAAGCTCTTCGAACACCTGAAGTTCTACATGGACACCCAGGCCTGGCTGCCCAAGAACGCGGTGATCATGAACAAGGCCGCCTTCGCCGCGCTGGACAAGGCCACGCAGGAAGCGGTGCTGAAAGCCGCCGCCGACGCCGAGGCCCGCGGCTGGGCCGCCAGCCAGAAGGTCAACACCGAGACGCTGGACAAGCTCAAGGCCAACGGCATGACCATCGTCACGCCCAGCGCGCAGCTGAAGGCCGACATGAAGAAGGTCGGCGACCAGATGCTGCAGGAATGGCTGCAGAAGGCCGGCCCCGAAGGCCAGGCGCTGGTCGACGCGTTCCGCAAGTAAGACCACACCGCCATGCGCCGTCTGCTCGACGCCTTGTACGACGGCGCAGCCTGGTTGGCGGCGCTGGCCATGGTCGGCCTGCTGGTGATGGTGCTGTTGTCCATCACCAGCCGGCAGCTGCAGTTCCACGTGCCGGGCACGGATGCCTACGCCGGCTACCTGATGGCCGCGGCCGGTTTCCTGGCCCTGGCGCACACCTTCAAGCGCGGCGAACACATCCGCGTGACGCTGGTGCTGGCACGGCTGCGCGGCGGGTTGCGTCGCGGGCTGGAGCTGTGGTCGCTGGTGGCCGGCACGGCACTGGCCGGGCTGGCGGCGTACTACAGCGTGCGGCTGTCCTGGCAGTCGCACAGCTTCCACGACATCTCCACCGGCAACGACGCCACGCCGCTGTGGATCCCGCAGATCGCGATGGCGCTGGGCAACCTGATCCTGCTCATCGCGTTGATCGACGAGCTGGTGCTGGAGTTGCGCGGCCAGCGTGTGCACACCAGTCCGGAAGAGGCGCTGCGAAATGAGTGACGCCGGGCCGCCCCAAGTCACTCGCGCCCCCTTGGGGGGCAGGCGCAACGCGCCTTGGGGGTCAACATGAGTGATATCGCCGTCACCCTGCTGCTGGTCGGCGCGCTGTTCCTCATCCTGGGCAGCGGCGTGTGGATCGGCCTGACGCTGTCGGGCGTGGCCTGGCTCGGCATGCAGTTGTTCAGCAGCCGCCCGGCGGGTGACGCAATGGCCGTCACCATCTGGGGCAGCGCCAGCAGCTGGACGCTGACCGCGCTGCCGCTGTTTGTGTGGATGGGCGAGATCCTGTTCCGCACGCGCTTGTCCAACGACATGTTCCGCGGCCTGGCGCCCTGGATGCAGGCGCTGCCGGGCCGGCTGCTGCACACCAACGTGGTGGGCTGCACCATCTTTGCGGCGGTGTCGGGGTCCAGCGCCGCCACCGTGGCCACCATCGGCAAGATGAGCCTGCCGGAGCTGAAGCGCCGCGGTTACCCGGACGGCATCGTCGTGGGCTCGCTGGCCGGCGCCGGCACGCTGGGCCTGCTGATCCCGCCGTCCATCATCATGATCGTCTACGGCGTCAGCGCCGAGGTCTCGATCGCGCAGCTCTTCGTGGCCGGTGTGCTGCCAGGGCTGCTGCTGGCGGGTCTGTTTTCGGCCTACCTGGCAGGCTGGGCGCTGCTGAACCCCGGGCGTGTGCCGCCGGCCGATGCGGGCCTGACGCTGGCGCACAAACTGCGCGAATCACGCCACCTGATCCCGGTGGTGCTGCTGATTGCCGCGGTGCTGGGCAGCATCTACGGCGGCATCGCCACCGCCACCGAAGCCGCCGCGCTGGGCGTCGTGGGTGCGTTGTTGATCTCGGGGGTGCAGGGCTCGCTGACCTGGCACACCTTCAAGGAATCGCTGCTGGGCGGTGTGCGGCTGTACTGCATGATCGCGCTGATCCTGGCGGGTGCTGCCTTCCTGACGCTGAGCATGGGTTACATCGGCCTGCCGCGCCACCTGGCGGAGTGGATCGCCGGGCTGGGCCTGTCGCAATGGCAGCTGCTGCTGGCGCTGATGGGTTTCTACATCGTGCTCGGCTGTTTCCTGGACGGCATCTCGATGGTGGTGCTGACCATGGGCGTGATCCTGCCCACGGTGCAGGCCGCGGGTGTGGACCTGATCTGGTTCGGCATCTTCATCGTGCTGGTGGTCGAGATGGCCCAGGTCACGCCGCCGGTGGGTTTCAACCTCTTTGTGCTGCAAGGCATGACGGGGCGCGACATCGGCTGGATCGCGCGGGTCACCTTCCCGTTTTTCTTGCTGATGGTGGCCGCCTGCGGGCTGATCTACGTGTTGCCGGAGATCGTCACCTGGCTGCCGGCGCAAATGAAACGCTGAGGCAATCGCCGTGCAAAACGGCGGCATTTGATCCAAGTCAAGCAGCCCCACCCTCAAGCACGCAGACAAACCGCCGACGCCCCCTCAACTCCGCCCTTGGGCCGCCGAAAACCTGGAGACCATTCAGACCCACAGCCATCGCCAGGGACCCCATGCGCATCAACCAACCCGTCAGCCAGCGTGAGTACGCTTTCCCACCCGGCGTGACGCTGGTGTCAGTGACCGACCTGAAAGGCCGCATCGTCTACTGCAACCCCGCATTTCTGGAGGTGAGCGGCTACTCGCGCGACGAGTTGATCGGGCAGCCGCACAACATCGTGCGCCACCCCGACATGCCGGAAGAAGCCTTCCGCGACATGTGGGCCACCATCCAGGCCGGTGCGCCGTGGACGGGCCTGGTGAAAAACCGCCGCAAGAACGGCGACCACTACTGGGTGCAGGCCAATGCCACGCCCATGAAGGACGGCGACCGCATCACCGGCTACCTGTCGGTGCGCACCCCACCCACGTGCGAGCAGGTGCAGGCCGCCGAGACCTTGTATGCCACGATGCGCGACGAGGCCGCCGCCGGCAGCCGCGTGCATGTGCTGGCACGCGGCAAACTTCAGCGCAACGACCTGGCCGGCCGCCTGGGCCGGCTGCTGCAACCCAGCCAGGGCACGCAGCTGAAGCTGCTGCTGCTGGCCGCCACGGCGGCGCCAGGCATTGCCGTGGCCACGCTGGGCATGTGGGGTGAACTGGCCATTCCGGTGATGGCCGTGCTGGCCAGCTGGGGCGTGTGGCGCCTGGTGGTGCGGCCGCTGCAGGCGGTGCTGGCGGATGCACAACAACTGGCTTCGGGCAACCTGGCGCATGTGATCGACACCTCGGCCAGCGGCACCGCCGGTGAGCTGCAGCAGGCGCTGATGCAGCTGTCGGTGAACCTGCGCACCGTGATCGGCGACACACGCAGCGAGATGAACAGCGTGCGCAGCGCCGCACACGAGATCGCCGCCGGCAACCAGGACCTGTCGGAGCGCACCGAGTCGCAGGCCGGCAGCCTGGAAGAGACCGCGGCCTCGATGGAACAGATCAACACCACGGTGCGCAACAGCGCCGATGCGGCGCAACAGGGCGCTGAGCAGGCCCGGCGCACGACCGAAGCCACGCGCAGCGGCCACGCCGCCGTGCAGGCCGTGGCCGACACGATGACGGCCATCAGCGAATCGTCGCGCCGCATGGGCGACATCATCAAGACGGTCGAGGACGTGGCCTTCCAGACCAACATCCTGGCCCTGAACGCCGCGGTCGAAGCGGCACGCGCCGGCGAGGCCGGGCGCGGTTTTGCCGTGGTGGCCGCCGAGGTGCGCACGCTGGCACAGCGGGCCTCGGGTGCCGCCAAGGAGATCAAGGGCCTGATCACCGAATCCTCCGAACGTGTGGGCGCGGGCGCGGCCAAGGCCGGCGATGCACACGAGCGCATGGGCGGCGTGCTGACCCAGGTGGACCATGTCAGCCAGACGCTGGACGGCATCCGCCAGGCGGCCCAGGAACAGCAGCAGGGCATCGCCCAGATCAACGAAGCCGTGGCCCACATGGACAGCATCACGCAGCAGAACGCTGCGATGGTGGAGCAGCTGGCCGCCGCGGCACAGTCGCTGAACAGCCAGGTCGAGGCGGTGGACAGCTCGCTGCGCCTGTTCCGCCTGAACCCGGGCGACAAGACCGTGGCCGAGACGGATGCCGTGGCGATGCGCCGGGACGCCAAGGGCGCCAGCATGGCACCCGCACCCCGGCCCGGCCCCGCCCGTGCCGCGACGACGGCGCTCCCGAAGTCGGCCGCGGCTGCGCTGCCCGCCCGCAGCACGGCCACAGCCGACGGCGACTGGGACACTTTCTAAGCCTGCCGGCGCAGAAATGCGGCCCATACCGGCCCCATCTCCGGGGCTGACCGGCGGTACGTCGGCCTAGCATGAACCGGGTCTGAACTCGCACCGGCCACGGTGCGGACACCGCCATGCTGATCGACCCCAAAGAGAGTGCCCATGTGGCCGCCGTGGCGGCGCCGGCCCTGCCGCGCCCGGACAAGTTGCGCCTGGGCGACGTGCTGGTGCAACAAGGCCTGCTGACCCCGGAGCAGCTGGAACACACGCTGGCCGAACAGCGCGGCAGCGGCAAAAAACTCGGCCGGCTGCTGATCGACCGCGGCACCATCACCGAAGAATCACTCGCCCATGCCCTGGCCCGGCAGCTGCGCGTGCCGGTGGTCAACCTCAAGAGCTTCCCGGTCCGCAGCGAAACCGTGCGGCTGCTGCCCGAAAGCCCGGCGCGCCGCCACCGCGCGCTGGTGCTGGACGACAAGGGCGAACACCTGCTGGTCGGTTTTGTCGACCCGCTGGACCTGGTGGCCTACGACGAGGTGACCCGCCTGCTCAAGCGCCCGGTGCGCATGGCGGTGGTGCCCGAAAGCCAGCTCGCCCCGGCGCTGGACCGCCATTACCGCCGCACCGACGAGATCTCGGGCCTGGCCCGCGCGCTGGAGCGTGACATCGGCGACGCGGTGGACTTCGGCGCGCTGGAAGCCAGCGTCGGCCAGGAGGGCGCACCCGTGGTGCGCCTGCTGCAAAGTGTGTTCGAAGATGCGCTGCAGGTCGGCGCCAGCGACGTGCACGTCGAGCCGCAGGACGCCGGCCTGGTGATCCGCAGCCGCATCGACGGTGTGCTGCAGGTGCAGACCCAGGCCGACAAACGCATCGCCGCCGCGCTCGCGCAGCGCCTGAAGCTGATGGCCGGGCTGGACATCGCCGAAAAGCGCCTGCCGCAGGACGGCCGCTTCACGCTGCGGGTGCGCGAGCGCAACGTGGACGTGCGCCTGTCCACCCTGCCCACGCAGTACGGCGAATCCGTGGTGCTGCGCCTGCTGGGCCAGGGCGACACGATGCGCCGCCTGGGCGACATCGGCATGCCCGCCGCGATGCTCACGCGCTTTCGCGAGGTGCTGGGCCGGCACGCGGGCATGGTGCTGGTCACCGGGCCCACCGGCTCGGGCAAGACCACCACGCTGTACGCGGCGCTGGCCGAGCTGGACGCCGAGCAGCAGAAGATCATCACCGTGGAAGACCCGGTCGAATACCGCCTGCCCGGCCTGACCCAGGTGCAGGTGAACGACAAGATCGAGCTGAGTTTTGCGCGTGTGCTGCGCGCCACGCTGCGCCAGGACCCGGACGTCATCCTCGTCGGCGAGATGCGCGACCCCGAGACGGCCGAGATCGGCCTGCGCGCCGCGATCACCGGCCACATGGTGCTGTCCACCCTGCACACCCGGGATGCGGCGGGCACCCCCTTCCGGCTGCTGGACATGGGCGTCGCGCCCTTCATGGTGGCCAGCGCGCTGCAGGCCGTGGTGGCGCAGCGGCTGCTGCGCGCCAACTGCGAAAACTGCGCCGAGCCACACGAGGCCACGGCGCAGGAGCGCAGCTGGCTGAACGCCATGGGCGGCGATGGCCAGGAGCGCACGCTGCGCGGCCGCGGCTGCTCGCAGTGCAACGGCACGGGCCTGCACGGCCGCGCCGGGGTCTACGAGATGCTGGAGATGGACATCGACCTGGCCCACGCCACCACGCAGGCCGACCCCACCACCTTCACACGCCTGGCGCGCGAGCGCATGAAGGGCCGCAGCATGGCCCACCACGCGCTGCACCTGGTGCGCTTCGGCCGCCTGCCGGTGGCCGAGGCCATGCGCCTGGCCGCCGACCTGGATTGAGGCCTGCACCCATGCCGACCTTCACCTGGAAAGGCCGCAACCCGCGCGGTGAGCTGGTCAGCGGCACGGTGGATGCCACCGACGACCACGCGGTGGCCGACCAGCTGCTGGCCGGTGGTGTGACCCCGGTGGCCATCCTGGCCGGCAGCGCGGTGGCCACGGCCGTGGGCCGCCCGGCCGGCACCTGGCAGGCGCTGCGCCAACCCCCGGTGAACGACGAAGACCTGCTGCTGCTGTCGCGCCAGATGGGCACGCTGCACAAGGCCGGCGTGCCGCTGCTGCGATCACTGGCGGGGCTGCAGGCGTCCACACCCAAGGCCGCGCTGATCACGCTGCTGGCCGACCTGCGCAACAGCCTGGACCAGGGCCGCGAGCTCGCCACGGCGATGGCGCGCCACCCGGCGATCTTTTCGCCGTTCTATATCGCGATGATTCGCGTCGGCGAGATGACCGGCCGGCTGACCGAGGCCTTTCTGCGCCTGGCCGAACACCTGGAGTTCGAGCTCGACGTGCGCCAGCGGGTCAAGCAGGCGCTGCGTTACCCGATGCTGGTGGTGGGTGCCATCGTGGTCGCGATGGTGGTGATCAACCTCTTCGTGATCCCCACCTTTGCCACCGTGTTCGCCGGCTTCAAGGCCGAGCTGCCGCTGGCCACACAAATCCTGCTCGGGGTCTCGGGCTTCACGCTGCGCTGGTGGCCCTTGCTGCTGGCCACGGCCGTGGCCGCCGTCTGGGGGCTCAGGGTCTGGCTGGCCACGCCGGCCGGGCGCTACACCTGGGACAAGGCCAAGCTGCGGCTGCCCATCGCCGGGCCCATCGTGATGAAGGCCACGCTGGCGCGGTTTGCACGCAGTTTTGCAATGGCCAGCAAAAGTGGTGTGCCCATCACCCGCACCATGACGGTGGTGGCGCAGACCGTGGACAACGCCTACATCGGCCAGCGCATCGAGCAGATGCGCGAGGGTGTGGAGCGCGGCGAAAGCCTGTCGCGCTGCGCCGCAGCGGCCGGTGTCTTCACGCCTGTGGTGCTGCAGATGATCGCGGTGGGCGAAGAAACCGGCGAGCTGGACACGCTGCTGGTGGAGATTGCAGAGATGTACGAACGCGAGACCGACTACGCCATCAAGGGCTTGTCGGCGTCCATCGAGCCCATCCTGCTCACCGTCATCGGCGCCATGGTGCTGGTGCTGGCCCTGGGCGTGTTCCTGCCGCTGTGGAACCTGGGCCAGGCCGCAGGCGCCGGGCGTTGAACGTGAAACCTGGCACGAACAACACCCGCAGCGCCGGGCTCAAGTACGCGCACAAATCACCCGATATCTCCCACATGTCCTTCAGTTGCTGACCACCAAGAGGTTTGTCATGAAAGTCCGCCAATCCGGTTTCACGCTCATCGAGCTCGTGATGGTCATCGTGCTGATCGGCGTGCTCGCCGCCATCGCGATCCCGAAGTTCGTCGACCTGTCAGGCGACGCCAAGGCCGCCGCCGTGGAAGGTGTGGCCGGTGCACTGTCGTCGGCCGCCGCCATCAACTACGCGGCACGCAAGGCCAACAGCAGCAACGGTGCGGCGGTGGACAACTGCCAGGACGTGGGCACCCTGCTGCAAGCCGGCGCCCTGCCTGCCGACTACAGCATCACCTCGGCCGCCATCACGGCGGACGCCACCAAGACCGACTGCGTGGTGATTGCACCGGCCAGCGCTGCCAGCGCCGCCTTCACCGCCACCGGCATCAACTGACACCGGCCATGGCCCGCCAGCGCACCGGCGGCTTCACGCTGGTGGAGCTGGTGATGGTGCTGGTGCTCATCGGCGTGCTGGCGGTGTTTGCCGTGCCCCGCATGCTGGACCTGACGGCCTGGCGGCTGCGCGCCTTTGCCGACACGCTGCAGGCCGAAGCGGCCAGCATGCAGCGCCGTGCGCTGGCCCAGCGCCGGCCCATCACCGCCAGCTTCAGCGCCAACGGCGTGTTGTTCAGCGATGCCAGCGGCACGCTGTCGCGCCTGGATTGCCCCGCCGCCGCCAGCCCCTGCCTGGCCGAGACCGGCACACGCACGGCCACGTTCAACGCCGCCAACAGCGGCCGCACCACCACCTCCACCGGCAGTGCCCTGCAGCTCAGCATCGGCAGCGGCAGCGCGCTGCGCCGCCTGCAGCTGGAGGTGGAAACAGGCCTGATTCGCCCCGCTCCTTGAGGTTTCTCGCCCGCACGAGAAACCTACGATCTGCTCATTTATGGCCCTGGAGCCTGGATGAGTTCTCCCCTGCACCACCGCACACGCCGTGGCCTGTCGCTGATCGAGCTGCTGATGTTCATCAGCATCGTCTCGGTGGCGCTGGCCGCGTTGCTGCGTGTGTTCGTGCAGACCACCACCACCAGCAGCGACCCGCTGCTGCAGCGCCAGGCGCTGGCGATTGCCGAATCGCTGATGGAAGAAGTGCAGCTGATGCCCTTCACCTTCTGCGACAGCGAAGACGCCGAGGTCGAGACCGCCACCAGCACGGCGGGCTGCAGCGGCATGCCCGAGGCCATCGGCCCAGAGGCCGGCGAGAACCGAAGCACGCTGCCGGCCTTCGACCACGTGAACGATTACCACGGCCTGGCCCTGGCCGGCATCAGCGACCTGACCGGCAACACCGTGCCCGGCCTGGCCGGCTACAGCGCCAGCGTCAGCGTGGCCGCTGCGGCGCTGCACACGCTCGGTGCCGGCAGCGGCGACGTGCTGCAGATCAGCGTCACCGTCACCGGCCCGGGCGGCAGCCAGGTCACGCTGCAGGGTTACAGGAGCCGGCATGCGCCGAACGCCAGCCTCTGACGCGATGCACCAGCGTGGTTTCACGCTGATCGAAGCGGTGGTCGTGATCGCGCTCACCGGCATCCTGGCGGCCGTGGTGGCGCAGTTCATCGTGGCGCCGGTGCAGGCCTACCTGGACAGCTCGGCCCGCGCCCAGCGTGTGGACCAGGCCGACGGCGCGCTGCGCATGATCGCGCGCGACCTGCGCGGCGCCCTGCCCAACAGCGTGCGCGTCAACGCCAACGGCCTGGCGCTGGAGCTGATCCCCAGCACCGGCGGCGCGCGTTACGCCACCCAGGGCAGTGGCGCGCTGCAGTTTGGCAGCACCGACACCGCCTTCGACCTGGTCGGGCCCGCGCTCACGCTGGCGGCCGATCAGCAACTGGTCTTCTACAACCTGGGCCCGGGCATCACCGGCGCCGACGCCTACGCCGCCAACGACACCGCCAGCGCGCAGGCCAGCAGCAACCGCCGCCAGACCAGCAACGCCGCCGGCAGCGCCAGCAGCATCGTCCTGGTCAGCAGCGCCGGTTTGCCGGTGGGCGCGATGGCACCGCCCTACCGCGTGATCGCGGTCGACGCGCCCGTCACCTACCGCTGCGACCTGGCCAGCGGCACGCTCACGCGCCACCAGGGCTACGGCTTCGTGGCCACCCAGCCCGACCCGCCCAGCGGCGGCAGCAGCGCCGTGCTGGCCACCGGCGTCAGCGCCTGCCGCTTTGCCGCCGAAGGCACGCTGGTCGCGGCCCACGCGGCCCTGGTGCAGCTGCAGCTCGGCCTGAGCGACAGCACGTCGGCGGGCACCGAAACCCTGTCCCTGCACCACGCCGTCCATGTTGCGAACCTGCCGTGACCAGGGCTTCACGCTCGTGTCGGTGGTCTTCATCCTCGTGGTGCTGGCCGCGCTGGGTGCCGGGCTCGCGGCCATGAGCCAGCGCCAGCACCTGGGCGTGGCCAGCGCGCTGCAGACGGCGCGTGCGCTGCAGGCTGCACGCGCCGGGCTGGAGTGGGCCGCCTGGCAGGTGCTGCGCAACCCGGCACCACCGGCCGCGGCACCGGCCTGCCCGGCCACAGCCAGCTTTGTGCCGGCCGATCTGGGCGGGCTCACGGTGACGGTGCGCTGCACGCACAGCACCACCAGCGACGGCCCGGACATGCTGGACTTCTACGAGCTGGTGGCCAACGCCTGCAGCGCGCCCAGTGCCGGCGCCTGCCCGGCCAGCGGCGCCGTGGACGCCACCTACGTGGAGCGCCAGCTGAGCTGGCGGGTGGTGCGATGAAGGCCTGGTCAGCCCTGCTGCTGGTTCTGCTTTGGCTGCTGGCCGATGGGCCGGCACAGGCGGCGACCTACACCTTCCCGGGTGGCCTGCCACCGGGCTGCAGCGGCAGCGCCGGGGAGTACACCTGCCCCGGCGGTTTTGCGCTCGGATACGGCGACGTGGTGGTCATCAACAGCCCCAAGCCGGCCCGCATCACCGTCACCGGCAACCTGTCCACCAACAACGTTGTCTTCAACAACGCCGGCAGCGCCAGCGACGTGGTGGTCATCGTGCAGGGCACGCTGACCCTGGGTTACCAGGCGGTTCTGAAAGCCCACATCGTGGCCAACGCCATCAACGGCACCGACGCATCCGAGGTGCAGGTCACCGGCTCGCTCACGGCGCTGACCGGTGCGCTGTCGCTGGGCTACAGGACCCAGGTGACCGGTGATGTGCACACCGTGACCGGCAACATCAGCACCGGCACCGAGGTGGTCATCACCGGCCACATCAGCAGCAACACCGGCGTGGTGAACCTGGCCTACAAGGACCAGGTGGGTGGCAGCATCACCACAGCCGGCGCGGTGAGCACGGGCACCGAGGTCGTGATCAACGGCCCGCTGAACGGTGCCTCCGGCAACGTCAGCGTGGACTACGCCAGCCACGTGCAGGCCGTCACCACCACCAGTGGCACGCTGACGCTGGGTGGCACGGTGCAGGCCGCGGCCTGCCTGCGCAGCACCCAGTCGGCCAGCATCACGCTGGGCTACGGGGCCAGCGTGAACAGCGTGTGCTGTGGCGCCACCTGCGGCACCGCCTGCGTGAGCAAGAGCAACGACGACCCGCTGCCTGCCACCTGCAGCCCGGGCATCGTGCACGTGGGCAGCAGCGGGGGGCACAACGCGAGCACCGGCAGCGACGTGCTGACGATCAACAAACCCGCCAGCGTGGCGGCGGGC
Source organism: Rubrivivax sp. (assembly GCA_018780805.1). Taxonomy (GTDB): domain Bacteria; phylum Pseudomonadota; class Gammaproteobacteria; order Burkholderiales; family Burkholderiaceae_C; genus Rubrivivax. Next base: position 12,005 of record JADMJD010000119.1, read on the forward strand.
GATGTCATGCTGGCCTGGATCAGCCAGCGCACCGACGACCTGCCCCTGAGCCAGCAGATGGCGGCCGTGCCCAGCGGCTGGACCGTGGTGCTGACCCGCGACAACGGCAACAACTTTGGCACCACGCTGTACCGCAAGGTGGCCGGCAGCAGCGAGCCTGGCAGCTACAGCTGGGAGTTTCACGACAACGGCCGCGCCGCGGGCCAGATCATCGCTTTCCGCGGCGTGGACACCAGCAACCCGATCAACAGCAGCGCGTCGCAGCTCAACGCGGCCAGCACCGGCTATACCGCGCCGGCCGTCACCACCACCGCCGCCAACAGCATGCTGGTGGCCTTGTATGCCGTGCCCGTGGGTGATTCAGCGATGGCCGCACCCGGCGGCAGCCCGGTCTGGTCTGGCGCACCGGCGGCCATGAGCACGGGCGGCAGCGGCGGCATCTCCACGGCGGCGGCGTTTGTGCTGCAGGCCACGGCGGGCAGCAGCGGCAACAAAGTGTCCAGCGGCAACCCGTCGCGCCAGAGTGTGGGCGCGCTGTTGGCGCTGCGCGCCAGCACGCCCCCCCTGGCCCTGCCGCTGTACCTGCGGGCCGCCGAGGTGCCCGGGGGCCGCCTCAGCACCGATGCCTCCACCGCCACCGCGCAAGCGAACCACGACCCCGGGCGCGACAGTGCCGCCGGCCTGCTGCTGGCCAAGGGTGGCATGGGCGCCGCCGAGACCAACACCACCAAGTACCAACGCTGGCTCAGCGCCACCGGCGGCATCACGCTGAGCGGCACGGTCGAGCTGCACATCTGGTCCGCCATGAAGGACTTCAACAGCAGCAAGGGCGGCCGGCTCAATGCCTACCTGCGATCTTGCAGCGCCGCGGGCACCGACTGTCAATCCTTCGCGAGCAGCTCACTCACTGCCGGCCCCTGGAGCGACGGCAGCAGCACCTGGGTGCAGAAGACGCTGAGCTTCGGCTTGCTGAACACCACGCTGGCCAACGACCGTGTGCTGGAACTGAAGATCGTGGTCCACGACAGCAGTGACGACGACATGTGGCTGGCCTACGACAGCACCGGCCAGGCCAGCGTGCTGCAGGTGGCCGCATCGGCGGCCGTGGACCACTACGAGCTCAGCCTGCCCAGCACCAGCCTGAGCTGCCTGCCCAGCACCGTCACCGTCACCGCCTGCAGCAGCAGCAGCGCGCCCTGCACCAGCCCGGCCACCACGCTGGCCGGCGCCACCGCCACGCTGGCCACCAGCGCCGGCACGCTGGGCAGCACCGCGCTCACCTTCGATGCCAACGGCGTGGCCAGCACCACGCTGAGCCACCCCACCGCAGCCAACGGTGCCAGCGTCAGCGTCACGCTGTCGGCTGAAAGCGTGGCCGCCACCAACGCACGCCGCTGCTGCCCACCCGGCGGCAGCTGCAGCACGGCCGACAGCTGCGCCACCAGCTTCAGTACCGCCGGCTTCGTGATCGCCGCCAGCAACGGCGGTGCGGCCACCACGGTGGCGGCGCAGACCGCGGGCACGGCGTCGGCCAGCCATGTGCTGCGCGCGGTGCGCAGCGGCAGCAACACCGCCGCCTGCGAAGCCGCGCTCACCGGCGCGCAGAACGTGGACTGGGGCTACCAGTGCAACAACCCGGCCAGCTGCCACGCCGCCAACCTGATGAGCCTGAACGGCGGCAGCCCCACCCCCATCGCACGCAACAACGACGGCGTCACCAGCGGCAGCACCGCGGTGGCGATGGTGTTCGACAGCAACGGCAACGCGCCCTTCAGCTTCACACACGCCGATGTGGGCCTGGTCACGCTGCGCGCCAGCAAGGCCGTCAACGGTGCCACGCTGGTGGGCACGAGCAACGCCTTTGTCGTCAAGCCCGCGCGTTTTGCGTTGGACAACATCCGGCAGACGGCCGCGCCGCAGCGCAACAACCCGGCGGCCAACGATGCCAGCGGTGCGTTGTTCGTCGCGGCCGGCGAGGCCTTCGGCCTGAGCATCACGGCGCAGACCAGCACCGACGCCACCGCGCCGAGCTTCGGCCGTGAAAGCCCGGCCGAGGGTGTGCTGCTGAGCCCCGCGCTGGTGCTGCCCAGCGGCGGTGTGGCCGGCACGCTGAACAACGCCACGGTGGCCGGCGGCAGCTTCAGCGCCGGCGTGGCCACGGTGAACAACCTGGCCTACAGCGAGGTCGGCATCGTCATGCTCACGCCCGCGGTGGCCGACGGCAACTACCTGGGCGCGGGCGCCGTCAGCGGCACGGCCAGCGGCAACGTCGGGCGTTTTGTGCCGGCACGCTTTGCACTCAGCGGCGGCAGCGTCACCCACCGCAGCAGCCTGGTCTGCAGCCCGGCCTCGGGTTTCAGCTACCTGGGCGAAAACTTCCGGCTGGCCTTCACGCTCACCGCCCAGAACAGCAGCGGCGCCACCACGCAGAACTACAGCGGCAGCTTCGCCAAGCTGGACGCGGCCAGCGCCGGCAGCTGGGCCTTGGCTGGCCTGGGCGGCAGCACCCCCTTCAGCACCGGCAGCGGCCGCCTGGCGCTGGGCACGGCCAGCGGCAGCTGGGCGGCCGGCGTGGCCAGCAACATCAGCCTGGTGGCCCAGGCCACACGCGCCAGCAGCCCCGACGGCCCGTTCAACAGCGCCGCTTTTGGCATCGCACCGGTGGACAGCGACGGCGTGGCACTGGCCAGCTTCGACATGGCCAGCACCGCGGGCGGTGCCAACGACCGCGCGCGTGTGGCCACCGTGCCGCTGGTCTTCGGCCGCCTGCGGCTGGACAGCGCCACCGGCGCCGCCGACCGCGCGCTGGCCCTGCCCGCCACGCTGCAGCGCTGGGGCGGCAGCAGCTACGAGACCCACAGCGACGACAGCTGCACCACCGTGCCCGTCGGCGCCGTGAGCTTTGGCAACCTGCGGCGCAGCCTGAGCACGGCCGACACCGCCGCCAGCGGGCCCATCGTTTTCAGCGCCGGCCGCGGCACGCTGCGCCTGGCCGCGCCGGGCGGCGGCCGCAGCGGCACGGTGGACGTGGCGCTGAGCCTGGGCAGCAGCGCCACCGACGCCAGCTGCCTGCAGCCCTGGGCCCCCGGCAGCGGCGACGCCGCCACCGCCGGCGCCAACCTGGCCCACCTGCGCAGCGCCTGGTGCGGCAGCAGCCACGACAAGGACCCCGCCGCGCGCGCCAGCTTCGGCCTGCCGCGCGGCGCCAACACCTGGGTCTACCGACGGGAGAACTACTGACCATGAAGTGGCCTTGGCAAACCACAACGGCGGGTGCCGACCGGGTCGCGATCCGCGACGACGAACAAGGCCTGGCCTGGGTGCAGACCGCACCCGACGGCCAGCTGCGGCGTGCCGGCCTGGAACCACGCGGCAGCGACAGCCCGGCCGACTTTGCACGCCGCGTGCGTGCGCTGGACCTGCCGGGCCGCGACGTGCTGGCGCTGCTGCCGTTGTCAGCTGCGCAACTGCTGCAGATCGACGCCCCGGCGGTCAAGCCCGAGGAGCTGAAAAGTGCCGCGCGCTGGCGCATCAAGGACCAGGTGGACACCCGTCTGGACGAGCTGACGGTGGACGTGCTGAACGTCGGCGACGGCCGCAGCCGGCCCACCGGGCGCCAGCTGTTCGTGGTGGCGGCGCGCAACGCGCAGATCCAGGCCCTGACGCGCGATGCGCAGGCCGCCGGGCTGCAGCTGTCGGTGATCGACATCGCCGAGCTGGCGCAGCGCAACCTGCTGCACGCAGCCGCCCGCGCCGAAGGCCTGGGCGACCGCGCAACAGCCGCGTTGATGCGCCACGGCGACCAGGCCCTGCTGACCATCTGCGCCGGCGGCGAACTGTTCTACGCCCGCCGGCTGGATTGGGACGACGCCGGCCTGCAACCGGCCGCCGCCGGCATGCCCGCCCTGCCGGCGGCACTGGAGGATCTGGACTTCGTCGACTACGGCGCGGCCGATGCCACGCCCGACACCGCCGGTGCACCCCGCCTGGTGGTGGAGGTGCAGCGTTCGATGGACCTGTGGGAACGCTCCTGGCCCGAGCTGCCCGTGGCCGGCCTGTGGGTGAAGGCCGGCGAGCTGAACGCGGCCCTGGTGGCCGAGCTGGCACCGGCGGTGGGCTTCCCGGTGCACCAACTGGTGCCCGAGCGCCTGTTCCCCGGTTTCGACGCAGCCGTCGCGGACCTGGCTGCTGCCAACCCGCCCTGGCGTGCCACGGTGCTGCACCTGCTGGGCGCCCTGCAGCGCCACGCGGCCTGATCGCCAGGAGCTGACATGCCGCAACAAATCAACCTCTTCCACCCGGTGCTGCTGTCACCAAGGCGCCACTTCCCGGCGCCGGCCATGGCGCAGGCGCTGGGCCTGTGGGCGCTGGCCCTGGTGGCCTTGTCGGGCTGGGTGCTCTGGCGCACGCAGGCGCTGCAGGCCGAGCTGGCCCAGGCGCAGTCCGGCCAGACCGCCGAACAGCAACAGCTGCAACAGGCCCTGGCCCAGCGCACCGCAGCCCACGGCGACCCCGCCGCCGTGCAGCAGGAACTGCTCGGCGTGCAGGCCCGGCTGGCCGAGCGCCAGCGCCTGCTGGACCAGCTGGGCGGCGCCGAGACCACCAGCCCGACCGCGCTGCTGAACAACCTGGCCCAGACGCTGCCGCCCGCTGTCTGGCTGGACCAGATCCGCTGGTCCCCGGCCGGCTGGGCGCTGCAGGGCCAGACGCTGGAGCCCGAGGCCCTGCGCCAATGGCTGGCCAGCCAGGGCCCGACCCACGCACTGCGCGTGGCCCGCCAGGCCGACGGCGCGGCCGGCTGGACCTTCCGCGCCGCACAAGGCGGCGACATGCCTGAGGTTTCCCCAAGATGAAAACGATCTGGCGCAACCTGGCGCGGCGGCTGAACGCGCTGTCGCTGCGGGAGCGGGTGATCATGGCGGTCTCGCTCGCGGTGGCCCTGGCCGCCGTGGTGGACATGGCCGTGCTGAGCCCGCAACTGGCCGCACAGAACGAGGCCCTGGCCCGGATGCGCAGCCAGCAGGCCACGTTGACGACGCTGCGGGCGCAACTGGCCGCCCCCGCGGCGTCGTCCCCCGCCGGCGCGCTGCGGCAACAACTGGTGGCCGAGCAGGCGCGCCTGCAGGCGGTGGAGACGGCCCTGGCGCAGCGCCTGGGCAGCGGCCACGCGGCCAGCCTGCCCGCGCTGCTGCAGCAGGTGTTGCGCCGGCACGACAAACTCACGCTGCTGAAGCTGGACACCGTGCCGCCGGCCGCCCAGGACGCCGCAGCCCCCGCGGCCCGCCGCAGCGTGGAGCTGCAGCTGGCCGGCCGCTACGCCGACCTGCTGGCCTACGCGCAGGCCATCGAACAACAGCTGCCCGGCCTGCGCTGGGCTGCGCTGCAGATCGACGCCGTGCCGCAGCCGCCGGTGCTGAGCGCGCGCGTCTGGCTGCCGGGAGACACGCCATGAAGGCCCTGCCACTGCGCGGCGCCTGGTGGGCGATGCTGACGCTGGCCACAGCCGGCAGCGGCGTCACACCCGCCAGCGCCGCCCGCGACCCGCTGCAACCACCCGCTGCCCTGCGCAGCAGCCGCCCCGCAGCCGATGGCAGCGTGCCCGCCCCGGCCGCCGACCCCGTGATCCGACACCTGGTGACGGTGGACGGCCAGCGCTACGTGCTCGATGGCGCGCGCCGCTACGGCATGGGCGACCGACTCGGCACGCTGCGCATCGACTGCATCCACGACCACGGCGTGACCGTGCGCGACGCCGCCGGCCAGGCCCGCGAGCTGCCGCTCTACGGCCGTGTCGACATCCGCCCGGCCGGGGCCTCCGCCCCACGCCCCGCCCCGCGACCCACCCCTTGCCTTGCCACCCGGCCGGCCCCGGACACCCCCAAGAGGTCTGCACGATGAACACCCCGACCCGCGCATTGCCGCGCCTGACGTTGCCGAGCCTGACCCTGCTGAGCCTGCTGCTGGGCGCCTGCAGCGCACCGCCGATGATCCACGGCCCGACGCCGTCCGAGCGGCTGCGCACCCAGCTGGCGGCCACCGCCACGCCGGCGCCGGCGTCCGCCACGCCCGCCCCGCCGGCACCGGTGGTGGCCCCGCCGCCGATCCGGCCGCTGGAGCCGCCCGAGCCCCGGCTGGACCTGATCGTCAGCGGCGCCAAGGTGCGTGATGTCTTCCTGGCGATGGTGACCGACACGCGCTACAGCATGCTGCTGCACCCGGAGGTGGGCGGTGAACTGTCGGTCACGCTGCGCGGTGTGACGGTGCGCGAGGCGCTGGAGTCCATCCGCGATGTCTACGGCTACGACTTCCGCATCGACGGCCGCCGCATCACCGTCTACCCGCCCACGATGCAGACCCGGCTGTTCACGGTGAACTACCTGCACACCAAGCGCCAGGGCCGCAGCGAGGTGCGTGTCAGCGGCAGCGGCGCACCGGTGACGAACAACAACAGCGGCAGCAACGGCGGCAACAACAGCACCGGCAGCAGCACGTCGATGCCCGACAGCAGCCAGATCAGCACCACCAGCCAGAGCGACATCTGGGCCGAGACCACCGATGCGCTGCGCGCGATGGTGGGCAGCGCGGCTGGCCGCATGGTGATTGCCAGCCCGCAGGCCAGCACCATCGCCGTGCGGGCGATGCCCGACGAGCTGCGGCAGGTGGAGGCCTTCCTGCGTGCGTCGCGCCTGTCGGTCGAACGCCAGGTGATGCTGGAGGCCAAGATCATCGAGGTCGAGCTGCGCGAGGGCTTCAGCAGCGGCATCGACTGGAGCTACCTGGGCAGCCAGGGCGCCATCGGCCAGACCAGCGGCAACGCGGCCAACCCGCTGCTGTCCAACACCGCCGGCCTGCCCACCCTGGCCGCGGCCACCGTGGGCGTGCTGGACGCGGTGAACCTGCCCACCGGCGGGGCCGGTGCGCTGGGCCTGTCGCTGGCGGCCAAGGGCTTCCAGGCGGTGCTGGGTTTCCTGGAATCGCAGGGTGATCTGCAGGTGCTCTCCAGCCCGCGCGTGGCCACGCTGAACAACCAGAAGGCGGTGCTGAAGGTGGGCACCGACGAATACTTCGTCACCAACGTGGCCGGCGGCTCCACGACCGCCGGCACCACCAGCACGCAGGCCACGACCACGCTGCCCACGCTGACGCTGACGCCGTTTTTCAGCGGCATCGCGCTGGACGTGACACCACAGATCGACGAAAACGACATGATCACGCTGCACCTGCGGCCGTCGGTCACCAACGTGACCGAGAAGACCAAGCAGATCGACCTCGGCACCATCGGCAACTACCGGCTGCCGCTGGCCAGCAGCAGCGTCAACGAAACCGACACCGTGGTGCGTGTGCCCGACGGCAACATCGTCGCCATCGGCGGTCTGATGCAGGCCGAGACGGCGCGCCGGCAGTCGGGCCTGCCGGGCAGTGCGTCCAACAACGTCACGCGCACGCTGCTGGGCAACCAGGCCGACAGCGGCCGCAAGAAGGAGCTGGTGGTGCTGATCCGGCCCACCATCCTGCGCAATGCGGAGGACTGGGCGCGCAGCACGCAATCGGCCATGGCCGGCCTGGCGGCGCTGGACGATGGTGCGCCGCGGCGCACCATCCGGCTGGGGCCGCCCACGCAGTGAAGACACCGGAGTGAAAGTGCCCACCGGGACACACCTGCTGCGCCACTACCAGGCGATCGTCGATTCGTCGGACGACGCCATCGTCAGCAAGACGCTGGACGGCATCGTCACCAGCTGGAACGCAGCAGCCGAGCGCATGTTCGGCTGGCTGGCATCCGAGATGATCGGCCAGCCGATGACCCTGGTGTTCCCACCCGACCGGCTGGGCGAGGAGACCGATATCCTGCGCCGCATCTCGGCTGGCGAGCGGGTGGACCACTTCGAGACCGTGCGCCTGCACCGCAGCGGACGCGAGGTGCATGTGTCGGTCACGATCTCGCCGATCCGTGACGAAACAGGCCGGGTGATCGGCGCCTCCAAGATCGCGCGCGACATCGAAGACCGTGTGCAGGCCCAGCGCACCATCTGGCTGCAGGCGCACTACGACGCACTCACGCAGCTGCCCAACCGCCGGCGGCTGGAGACCGACATGCTGCAGGCGCTGTGTGACGCCGTCCAGCGCAGGCGGCAGGCGGCCCTGCTCTTCATCGACCTGGACCACTTCAAGGAAGTCAACGACAGCCTGGGCCACGCGGCGGGCGACGAGCTGCTGGTCGAAACGGCGCAGCGCATCCGCGAGACCCTGCGCACAGGCGACGTGGTGGCACGCATGGGTGGCGACGAGTTTGTGGTGCTGCTGCCGGGTGTGGCCAACGCGGCCGAGGCCGAGGGCGTGGCGGGGCGCATCAACAACCGGCTGCGTGCGCCGTACCAGGTGCAAGGCGGGCCGGCCTTTGTATCGGCCAGCATCGGCTTGGCGGTCCACCCCGATGATGGCGCCAGCCCGGAAGAACTGATGGCACACGCCGACATGGCGATGTACGAAGCCAAACGCCTGGGGCGCGACCAGGCGCGCCGCTTCGACGACAGCATCGGCCAGACCAGCCGCCGCCGTGCGCGGCTGCTCAACGACTTGCACCGCGCGTTGCAGCAGGGTGAGATGTTCCTGGTCTACCAGCCCATCGTCGCGCTGCACAACGGGCGGCTCAGCAAGCTGGAGGCCCTGCTGCGCTGGAACCACCCCGAGCTGGGCCCGGTGGGCCCGGACGAGTTCATTGCGCTGGCCGAACAATCCGGCCGGATCATCGCGCTGGGCGACTGGGTGTTCCAGCAGGCGGCTGCACAGCTGCAGCGTTGGTCCAAACCCGGCACGGCGCTGCCGCAGGTCTGCATCAACGTGTCCGCACTGCAACTGCGGGACCCCGAACGACCGGTGTCCCGCTGGCCGGCCGCGCTGGCAGCGCGCGGCCTGCCACCAGCCGCGTTGATGCTGGAGATCACCGAGAGCGTGATGGCCGCCCGTGACCCGGGCATCGAGGCCACGCTGGCCTGCCTGCACAGCGCCGGGCTCGAAGTGGCCATCGACGATTTTGGTACCGGCTTTTCCAGCCTGGCCTACCTGGACCAGCTGCAGGTGAAGGCCTTGAAGATCGACCGATCGTTCACCGAACGGCTGGCCCCCGGCAACCGCACGCTGGCCCTGTGCGACGCGATCACCGCCATGGCCCACCGGCTGGGCCTGGTGGTGGTGGCCGAAGGTGTGGAAACCGCCGAGCAGCAGACCTTGCTGCGCGGCATCGGCTGCGACTTTGCCCAGGGCTATCTGTTCAGCCGACCGGCGCCCCCGGGCACCACACCGCCGACACTGGCTTGACACGCGGCGCCGTCGGCATCGGCCAGAATGCCCGCCATGCCGTGGCGCCTGCGCAACCCCCGATCCAAGACCCCGGCGCAACGCTGGGCTGTGGCGGCGGTTCTGTTCGGTGTGGCCGTGGTGCTGCGGCTGTTGCTGGCACCACCGGATGGCGGGCTCTCGTTTTCGCCGTTTTACCCGTTGACGGTGCTGGTGTTTGCACTGTGCGGCCGCGGGCCCGGCTGGGCCGTGGTGCTGGCCAGCCTGGTGGCGGCCCTGGGCATGGCCAGCGGCAGCCCGTTCCAAGCCCACAACGGCTACCTGCTGGGCGGCGCCGGCCTTTACCTGCTGGGCTCGGCCCTGATCGACGCCATCATCGAACGTCTGCACCAGCGTGAGCAGCGCCTGCGCACGCTGAGCGACGACCTGCGTGATGTGCTGGACCAGCAGTCCGACCTGATCGTGCGCGCCCAGGCCGATGGCCGGCTGCGTTATGCCAACCCGGCCTTCTGCCGCTTTTTTGGCGTCGACCCCAAACTGGTGGCAGCCCAGCCCTGGGCCCCGATGATCTGGCCCGACGACCTGGCCGCCACCCAGCAGGCGCTGGCCGGCCTGGGCCCGGACCGGCCGGAGCTGCGCATCGAACACCGCGTGCGCACGCCGCAAGGCATGCGCTGGGTGGCCTGGCACTGCCGCGGCCTGTTTGACGCCGATGGCCGGCTGCAGGAACTGCAAAGCGAAGGCCGCGACACCACGGAACGCCGCCGCCTGGAAGAAGCCCTGCGCGAGCAGCGGGCACTTTACGAGGACCTGTACGACCACGCACCCTGCGGTTACCACGGCCTCACGGCCGATGGCCTGTTTGTGCACGTGAACCAGACCGAACTCGACTGGCTGGGCTACACGCGCGAAGAGCTGGTCGGCGTGCGCCGCATCACCGATCTGCTCACCGACGACGGCCGCCGCACGTTTGCGGCCAACTACCCCAGCATCGTGGCGGGCCAGGACCTCGTCGGCCTGGAACTGGACCTGGTGGCCCGCAATGGCCAACGGCGGCGGGTCAGCGTCTCTGCCACCCCGGTGTTCGACGCCAGTGGCCGATGGACGATGAGCCGCTCTGTGCTGCACGACATCAGCGATCTGCACGCCTCCCGGCGTGCGCTGGAGCAGCTGAACGCCGAGCAGGCCGTGATGCTGGACAACGAGCTCGTGGCCGCAGCGCGGCTGCGCGACCGCCGCATCCTGTGGTGCAACCGCGCGATGCAACGCCTGTTCGGCTACGACGAACAGGCGCTGCTGGGCCAGTCCACGCGGCTGATCCACCTGGACGACGCCAGCTACGCCAACATCGGGGACACCGCGCACGCGGCCGTGGCCGACGGACACACCTGGCGCGGCCAGCTGCAGATGCGCCACCGCCAGGGCCATGCCCTGTGGCTGGACATGCATGGCGCCGATGTGGGCGACGGTGAATCGCTGTGGCTGATGAACGACATCACCGAGCTGCAGGCCCGCCGCGAAGCCGCGGAACACGCCGCCGCGCACGACCCGCTGACCGGCCTGCCGAACCGCCGCCTGCTGGACGATGCCTTGCTGCGCGCCTGTGCCGGTGCTGCACGGCATGGCCACACCGTGGTGGTGGGCTGGGTCGACCTGGACGGCTTCAAGGCGGTCAACGACCGCCACGGCCACGCCGCAGGCGACGCCCTGTTGCTGGCCCTGGCCACCCGCCTGCGCGGCGCCTTGCGTGCCCATGACAGCGTGCACCGGGTGGGCGGCGACGAGTTCGTGCTGCTGCTGGACCACCTGAGCCAGCCCGACGATGCCCTGCCGGTGGTGCAGCGGGCCCTGCAGCAACTGGCGGCGCCCGTGGCGCTGGATGCGGGGCCGGTGGTCAAGGTCGGCGCCAGCATGGGCCTGTGCGCCTATCCACGCGACGCGGCCGACGCCGCGCAGCTGCTGCTGAACAGCGACGCTGCGATGTACACCGCCAAACAGGCCGGGCGCGGCGGTGTGCGCTGGCACGGCGCAGCAGCAGCGCCTTGACGCCGAACAGGCCGGTCCTTCGCCGCTTGTTCCCGGTTTGAACGCCAGGGCAGCCTGCCTAGCATGCAGGCATGTCCGACCTCTCCCACCTCCCGCTCTCGCTGGTGCCGTTGGCTGGCGAGGCCGCGGCGCCTGCGCCGTCCGCCCACGAGCCCTTTGCCTGGCCCACGCCAGCCCTGGGCAGCTACCCGGTGCCCACCTGCGCACTGGAGCCCGAGGGCTGCGAGATCGAAGGGGTCAACGGGCGCACCATCCCGGGCCGCCTCAGCCTGTTCTCGCCGGCGGAGGGGCATCTGCAGCTGCAGGTCTCCAACGTGCGTGCGCCGCTCACGCTGCGTTTTTCGCAGTTCCGGCGCCTGACGCTGCTGAGCACTCTGGTCCCGATCAGCAGCGCGTCTGGCGCCGACCCGGCCGACCCGCTGAACCAGCGCCCGGCCGTGCCCTACAAGATCACCATGCTCGAAGGTGGGGCGCTCGAAGGGCTGACCCTGGGCGCACGCGAAGAAGCCTGGGGCGTGTTCCTCTTCGAACCGGTGGACCGCCAGGGTGGCGTGCGCCGTCGCTTCATCCCGCGTGCCGCCTACGAGCGCCTGGAGCTGGGCCCGCGCATCGGCGAGTTGCTGGTTGAACAGCAGGCCGCCACACGCGAGCAGGTGGAAGAAGCCGCGCAGGAACAGACCCAGCTGCGCGCGCAAAAGTTGGGCGACGTGTTGCTGGTGCGCCAGGTGGTCACGGCCGAGCAGCTGGAGGCGGCCATCGCCGAACAGGGCCGCATGCCCATGGTGCGCATCGGCGAGGCCCTGGTGGCCCTGGGTTTCATCAGCCAGGTGCAGCTGGATGCCGCGCTCGACCTGCAGCGCGCCGACCGCGGCATGCCGCTGGGCGAGCTGCTGGTGCGCAAGGGCGTGGTGTCGCGCCACGACCTGCAGGTGGCCTTGTCGCGCAAGATGGGCTACCCGATGGTGGACCTGCGCCAGTTCTCCACCGAAGCCGACGCTGTGGCCCGCGTGCCGCACGCCGTGGCCCAGCGCCGCGAGGTGCTGCCGCTGATGCTGCGCGGTGGCCGCCTGGTGGTGGCCATCGACGACCCCGGCCGGCGCGAAGCGCTGGAGGAGGTGGAGTTTGTGGCGCAGCTCAAGCTGGTGTCGGTGCTGGCCGACACGCTGCAGATTCCAGCGGCCATCGAGCGGGCCTACGACCGCCTGGGCGTGGGCGCCTGGCTGCCGGGCGACAGCCTGACGCTGGAGCCCGACCCGTCGTTGCACCGCGAAGCGCAGAAAGACATCCAGGACGCACGCGGCCTGCTGGCCACGATGGAGCTGCAGGTTGAGCAGCGTGAAGAGCCCGAAGAGCCGCCCATCGAACAAAGCGACAACTCGCTCGTCAAGCTGATCAACCGCATGATCCAGGAGGCCCAGGCCCAGGGTGTGTCGGACATCCACATCGAATGCCCGGCCGGGCGCGAGAAGGTGCGCATCCGCTTCCGCAAGGACGGCCGGCTGGGCCCCTACATGGAGCTGCCGCACACCTACCGCGCGGCGTTGCTGGCGCGGCTGAAGATCATGTGCGACCTCGACATCTCCGAGCGCCGCAAGCCGCAGGACGGCAAGATCAACTTCGGCAAGTTCCAGCCCGGCGCCCGGCTGGAGCTGCGCCTGGCCACCATCCCCACGCACAGCAACCTCGAAGACGCGGTGCTGCGCCTGCTGGCGTCGGCCAAGCCGCTGCCGCTGGAGCAGCTGGGCCTGGCGCCGAACAACCTGAAGCGCCTGCAGGCCGCGATGCAGCGCCCCTACGGCATGGTGCTGTGTGTTGGCCCCACGGGCTCGGGCAAAACGACCACGCTGCACTCGGCGATGGCGCACATCAACACACCCGACCGCAAGATCTGGACGGCCGAGGACCCGATCGAGATCACACAATCCGGCCTGCGCCAGGTGCAGGTGAACAGCAAGATCGACTGGACCTTCGCGAAAGCGCTGCGCTCGTTCCTGCGGGCCGACCCGGACGTGATCATGGTCGGCGAGATCCGCGACCGCGAAACCGCGCAGATGGCGGTGGAGGCTTCGCTCACGGGCCACCTGGTGCTGTCCACGCTGCACACCAACAGCGCGGCCGAAACCGTGACGCGGCTGCTGGACATGGGCATGGACCCGTTCAACTTCGCCGATTCGCTGCTGGCCGTGGTGGCCCAGCGCCTGGTGCGCCGGCTGTGCCCGCAATGCCGCAGCACCCGCCCGGCCACCGCCGACGAGGTGGACGAACTGGCCCACGACTGGCTGCACGTGTGGGGCGACGCCGAAGGCAAACCGACCGAAGACACGCTGCTGGCCGACTGGACCGCGCGCCACGCCAAGGACGGGCGGCTGATGTTCCACCACAGCACCGGCTGCCCGACCTGCGACCAGACTGGCCTGAAAGGCCGCGTGGCGCTGCACGAGCTGCTGGAGGTGACACGCGAGCAGCGGCGCTTGATCCAGACCGGCACCCGCGCCGAGCTGATCCAGGCCACGGCCATGGGCCAGGGCCTGCGCACGCTGCGCCAGGACGGCATCGAGAAGGTGCTGGCCGGGCTGACGACCATCGAGGAAGTGCGGGCCTGCAGCAACAGTTGACGGGCCGCGCGCAGACGCAAAAAGCCCGGCGAGCCGGGCGCAGCAACAAAAAAGCCCGGCGAGCCGGGCGCAGAAACAAAAAGCCCGGCGAGCCGGGCTTTTGTTCATTCAAGGGGCAACGGTCAGGCCGCGGCGTCCTTGACCTTCTTCAGCGCGCGGACCTTGACCTTCACCGAGGCCGGCTTGGCGGCGAACATGCGCTCTTGTTTGGTGAAGGGGTCGATGCCCTTGCGCGCCTTCTTGGCCGGCACGTTGGTGACGCTGATCTTCAGCAGGCCCGGCAGCGTGAAAGCGCCCAGGCCCTTCTTGCTGAGCGAAGCGGCCATCGTGGCCTCCAGCGCGGCCAGCACGGCCTTGACCTGCTTGGCCTCGACGCCCGAGGTTTCGGCCAGGTGGGCGGCCAGCGTGCTCTTGTTGAACTCGGTCTTGATCGGCTTCACGGCGGCGGGCGCGGCGGCCTTCTTGGCGGGAGCGGCCTTCTTGGCCGGTGCAGCGGTTGCCTTCTTTGCAGTTGCCATGGTGTGGGGTGTCCTGATGTTGGAGTGAGGGTCCGCAGTTGCGGGCCGGGCGCATTCTAGGCTTTGCGCGCTCCTGTGCAGCGAAAAAGCGTGGTTTTGCGTTTCAGGCGTTGCATCAATGCCAGCGCAGCGTGTGCGAAGGCGCACAGCCGAAGGCCGCGCGGTACTGCGCGGCGAAGCGCCCCATGTGCAAAAAGCCGTGCGCCAGGGCCACGTCGGTCACGCTCACAGGCCGGCCGTCACGTGCGGCGGCCTGCAGCGCACGGTGGGCCGCCTGCAGCCGCCAGTGCCGGGCGTAGGCCATCGGCGAGCCTTCTCCGTGGCGCTGGAACACCGCCTCCAGCGTGCGCGGGCCCACACAGGCGTGGCGTGCGATCTCGGCCAGGCTCAACGCCCGGTCGGTGTGCGCGTGCACAAAATCCTTGGCCCGCTGCAGGCAGCGGGCGTCGGCACGCGGCGCGGTGATGGCTTCGGCGGGCGCGGCCGACGGCTCGCACAGCATCGACGTGAAGGCGCCCAGCAGGAACTCCGACATCGCCGCCGCCGCCGCCGGCTGGCCCAGCCACTGCGGGCCGAACTGGTCGAGGTTGTGCGTCAGGTCCAGCACGGCCTGCCACCAGGCGGCCACCGCCGGGTCGCGCCGCGAACGTGTCAACGCAAACCGCGGTGCAGCGCCGCTGCCCATGCCGGCCGCACGCCGGTCCACCACCTGGCGCGGCACCTGCACCAGCAGCATCGTGCAATCGCCGCTCCAGACCATGTGGCTGCGGGCCTGCGGCTGCAGCACGCTCAGCACACCCGGGTCCACATGCACTCGCTGGCCGCCGCTGGCCAGCTCGGCACTGCCGGCCAGCGGCAGCTGCACCAGGTAGAAGTCGCCACGTTCACCGGGGTCGATGCTGACCTCGGCACCGTAGCGCAGCACGTTCAGCGACACCTCGTTCAGGCGCAGCTGGTTGTGGCGCACGTCCAGTTCGCCACCGCGCAGGGCCAGCTGGTGGCGCGAGAAGATGCGGCCGATGCGCTCGCTGGCGTCGGCCACGCTGCGCGAGCGCACCAGCGGGTAGGCGTCCAGCAGCTGGGGGGCGGCGGTCGGGGACATGGGGGCAAACTCCAGGCGGGCCGGGCGCAAATCGGATGGCGGACGGCGGGAAGTGGATAGCCACCGGCCCCTGCCGCGCGCACCATCGGCGTTATACGGCACCCGTGGTGCCGGCCGGAACCCGCCATGGCCGAACGATCCTTTGCACGCGAGGTGCAGCAGCTGACGGTGCCCGCCGGCACACAGTTCCACGGCGAAGGCATCCTGGCCGTCACCAAGGCCCTGCTGGAGGCCGGCGTGGGTTACGTCACCGGCTACCAGGGCGCGCCGATCTCCCACCTGATGGACGTGCTGGCCGATGCCCAGCCCATCCTGAAGGACCTGGGCGTGTACTTCGAGCCCGCCGCCAGCGAGGCCGCGGCGGCCGCGGCACTTTCGGCCTCGGTGCACTACCCGGTGCGTGGCGCCGTCACCTGGAAAAGCACGGTCGGCACCAACGTCGCCAGCGATGCACTCGCCAACCTGGCCTCGGGCGGTGTCACCGGCGGTGCGCTGATCATCGTCGGCGAGGACTACGGCGAAGGCTCCAGCATCATGCAGGAGCGCACCCATGCGTTTGCGATGAAGTCGCAGATGTGGCTGCTGGACCCGCGGCCGCATTTGCCCTCCATCGTGAAGGCGGTGCACGACGGCTTTGCACTCTCGGAGGCGACGAACACGCCGGTGATGCTGGAGCTGCGCATCCGCTCCTGCCACCTGCACGGGCACTTCACCACACGCGAAAACCGGCGGCCGGTCTTTTCACTCAAGGACGCGCTGGAGCACCCGCGGCGCGACAGCAGCCGCATCGTGCTGCCGCCCGCCGCCTTCCAGCACGAGCGCGAAAAGGCCGAGCACCGCTGGCCGGCGGCGCTGAAGTACATCGTCGAGCACCAGCTCAATCAGTTCATCGACGGCGACATCGGCCACATCGGCATCGTGATGCTGGGCGGCATGACGAACAACGTGCAGCGAGCGCTGAAGCTGCTGGGCCAGGCCGACCTGTTCGGCGACTCCCGCGTGCCGCTGTACATCCTGAACGTGGCCTACCCGCTGGTGGACGAAGAGGTGGTGCGCTTCTGCCAGGGCAAACGCGCCATTCTGGTCGTCGAAGAAGGCCAGCCGGACTACCACGAGCAGCACCTGAACACCATCTTGCGCCGCCACGGGCTGGACACCGTGGTGCACGGCAAGGACCTGCTGCCGATGGGCGGCGACTACACGGTGGCGGTGCTCAAACAAGGCGTGCAGGGTTTCCTGGAAAAACACCACCCCGCCGCGTTTGCCAAGCCGGTGGCGGTAGCCTTGCCCGCAACGTCCAAGCCCGCGGGCCTGTCAGCACTGCTGCCGCCACGCCCGCCCGGCCTGTGCACCGGCTGCCCGGAGCGGCCGATCTTCTCGTCCTACAAACTCGTGGAGCGAGAGCTGGGTTTGCACCATGTCTCGGCCGACATCGGCTGCCACCTGTTTTCCAGCATGCCGCCCTTCCACCTGGGCGCCACGACCATGGGTTACGGTCTGGGCGCGTCCAGTGCCTCGGCCTTCAATGCCGGCGGGCAGCTGGGCGCGGGCAAACGTGCGGTGGCCTTCATGGGCGACGGCGGCTTCTGGCACAACGGCCTGACCTCGGGCATCGCCAACGCGGTGTTCAACCGGCACGACAACGTGTTCGTGATCGTCGACAACAACTACTCCGCCGCCACCGGCGGGCAGGACGTGCCGTCCTCGCGCGTGGACAACGCCAACCGCAGCACGCGGCACAGCATCGAAAACGCGGTGCGCGGTGTGGGCGTGCAGTGGGTGCGCACGCTGACCAACACCTACGACGTGGCGGCGATGCGCGATGCGCTGCGCGAGGCGATGGCCTCAAGCTTCCAGGGCCCGAAGGTGGTGATCGCGCAGAGCGAGTGCATGCTGAACCGCCAGCGGCGCGAAAAGCCGCAGCGCGCCAAGGCCATGAAGGCCGGTGAACGTGTGGTGCAGGAACGTTTTGGTGTCGACGCCGCGGTCTGCTCCGGCGACCATGCCTGCATGCGCGTCTCCGGCTGCCCCAGCCTGACGCTGGCCCCCAGCGGCGACGCACTCAAGCCCGACCCAGTGGCCCAGGTCGACAGCAGTTGCGTGGCCTGCGGCCACTGCGGCGAGGTGGCCGATGCCGCGGTGCTGTGCCCCTCGTTCTACAAGGTGCACCAGGTGCACAACCCCAGCGGCTTCGAGCGCTGGCGTTCGGGTCTGCGGGGGCGGCTGGTGGGTTGGTTGCAGGCACGGCAGCAGCGGGCGCGCGCGCAACGCGCGTTGTACCCGTCATGAGCGATCAGCATGCGCCCTTGATACCGGCACCGGCCGCGTGTGCCGAGGTCGGCGGGCCCCCTCTCCCTTCCATGCCCGGGGCCAAGGCCCCGGGCGCTCGCCAGGCACAGACAGTCCACTGGACTGTCTGTGTCCGGGCTCTCTCCCCCGGGCCGGGCAGCGCCCGACCCTCCTCCTTTACTTCCAGGGAGAGGGGACCCAACGCCCTCGGCCTGCCAGTGGGGTGGCGCGCCTGCGTCGAACGCCAACGCTGGTGCCGGCGCGGGTCGGCGGGGCGCTGGGCGACCGGAAGTAAAGGAGGAGCCAGCGGCCGCAGGCCGGTGGCGGGGGACATGAAGGGCGCCCAGTGCCCCGTCGGCCCGCGCTCTCGCGCTACCAGCAAGCTGAAGTTGACGATCAAACAAGAAACATGAACCCACAAACCTTCCACATCGCCGTGATGGCCCTGGGCGGCCAGGGCGGTGGGGTGCTGGTCGACTGGATCGTCGACCTGGCCGAACACGCCGGCTGGACGGCGCAGGCCACGTCGGTGGCCGGGGTCGCGCAGCGCACAGGGGCCACGATCTACTACATCGAGCTGGTGGCGCCCACGCCCGGCCGCGAGCCGGTGCTGGCGCTGATGGCCGTGCCGGGCGATGTGGACGTGCTGATCGCCGCCGAGCTGATGGAAGCCGGCCGCGCGGTGGACCGTGGCTTGGTCACGCCCGACCGCACCACCGTGATCGCCAGCCAGCACCGCACCTACGCGATCCAGGAGAAAACGGTGCCCGGCAACGGCCTGGCCGACAGCGCCGCGGTGCTGGCCATCGTGCGCGCGCAGGCCAAGCAGTTGGTGATCGACGACATGCAGGCGCTGGCGCAGGCCCATGGCAGCGTGATCTCGGCCAGCCTGTTCGGCGCGCTGGCCGGCAGCGGCGCCCTGCCCTTTTTGCAGGCCGATTTCGAGGCCGTGGTGGAACGCAGCGGCGTGGGCGTGAAGGCCAGCCTGGCGGCGCTGCGCGCCGCGGTGGCGGTGGCCCAGCGCGCGGCACCGCCTGCACCGCAGGCCGACCCGATGCTGACCGCGCCGCGCCCCTTGCCGCAGCGCGCGGCCAGCCCGGCCCTGCAGCCGCTGCTGGACCGTGTGCGCCAGCAGTTCCCGCCGAACGCCTGGGACTGGCTGGGCGAAGGCCTGGCACGCGTGGTGGATTGGCAGGATGCCGCTTACGGCAGCGAGTACCTGGACCGTGTCGCGCCGTTCTCCCGCGCCGGTGACACCGTCTGCATGGAGGCCGCACGTTGGATCGCCGTGGCGATGGCGTACGACGACGTGATCCGTGTCGCCGACCTGAAAACCCGCGCTGAACGCAGCGCGCGGCTGCGGCAGGAGATCGGCGCCGATGCGTTGGCCGTGGTCGGCAGCGAAGAGTATTTCCACCCGCGGCTGGACGAAGCCATCGGCCTGCTGCCGCAACGCTGGGCCAACTGGCTGGACCAGGCGCCCCGCTTGCGCGCCTGGCTCGCGCCGCGGCTGGACCGTGGCCGGCGCCTGCAGGTGCACACGCTGCGCGGCCACCTGCAGCTGCGCGCCGCCGCCGGCCTGCGTCGCTGGCGGCGTGGCAACCGGCGCCACGCCGAAGAAATGGCGCACCTGCAGACCTGGCTGGATGCCGTGGCCCATGTGCTGGCCACAGACGCCGCGCTGGCCGCCGAGATGCTGCATTGCCGCCGCCTGGTCAAGGGTTACAGCGACACGCACGCCCGCGGCAGCAGCCGCTTCGACCGCCTGATCGCCGCCGGCCTGAGGCTGTGCGGCCGGCCCGATGCGGCGGCCACGCTGGCCGGCCTGCGCACCGCCGCGCTGCAGGACGCCGATGGCGCCGCGCTGGACCGGCAACTCGCCACGCTCGGGTCTGCCCCGATGCCGGGCTCGGCCGCGCGCGGGACACTGCATGCACAAACTTGAGGCTTCAAGTATCGAGAACCCAATGATCGGCACCATGTCGGCGCTGATCTGCCGTCGATGCAGCCTCTTCGACCGCCGCGGCAGCCGCCGCAACGGGCACGTCACTTGCGTAGGTGACGTGCCAACCCTGAGCCCACCTGGAGACCGCGCATGAAACGAGCCGCATCCCTGTCCCAACTGCTGCTGTCGGTGGCCGCCGCCGTTCCGCTGGTGCTCGGCACCTTGCCGGCCCGCGCCGCCGACGTCACGCTGACCTATGCCTTCTTTGCGCCGGCCGGCACCTTCCCGGGCCGGCAGATGTCGCACTGGGCCGAAGAGCTGAAGAAGCGCACCAACGGCAAGGTCGAGGTCAAACTCTTCCCGGGGGGCACGCTGCTGAACGCCCGCGACATCTACGACGGGGTCAGCAAGGGCGTGGCCGACATCGGGCTGGGTTCGCCCTCGTACGACCCGGGCCGTTTCCCGCTCACCTCCGGCATGGCGATGCCGCTGGGCTTCCCCAACGCCGTGGTGGCCAGCCAGACGCTGTGGGCCATCACCAAGGAGTTCAAGCCCAAGGAGTACGAGGGCTACAAGATCATCGCGATGTTCACCGGCGAGCCGGGTTACATCCAGTCGCGGGCGCCGGTGCGCAGCGCGGCCGACATCGCCGGCATGAAGCTGCGCGCCGCCGGCACCGGCGTGCCGGTGCTCAAGGCGCTGGGCGCCGCGCCGGTCGGCATGCCGATGCCCGAGGTGCCGCAGGCCGTGCAGACGCGGGTGATCGACGGCACCATGACCTCGCGCGAGGTGCTGCAGGACTTCCGCCTGGCGGAATCGCTGAAGTTCGTCACCGACTACCCGAGCGTGATCGTCGCCTTCGCTGCGGTGATGGACCAGAAACGCTGGGACGGCCTGCCGGCCGACGTGAAGAAGGTGATCGACGAACTGGCCGACGAGATGCCGGTGTGGACGGGCAAGTACCACGACCAGCAAAACGTCGGCGGCGCGATGGCCTGGGCCCAGCAGACGCACAAACTCCAGGTGGTGTCGCTGACGCCGGCTGAAAAAACCGCCTGGGACAACAAACTCGCGCCGATGGTGAGCGACTGGATCACCGAGATGAACGCCAAGGGCCTGCCGGCCACACGCTACATCGAGCGCGCCAAGGCGCTGCGGGACCAGTTCGCCGCTGGCAAGTGACGCGCACATGACGGCGCTCAGCAGCTTCAGCGCGCTGGTCAACCGCGGCCTGGCGGCCATCGCCGGGCTGGCGCTGGTGGCGATGATGGTCTTCACCGCCGGTGATGTGCTGCTGCGCAGCCTGGGCCGGCCGGTGGCCGGCTCCTTCGAGGTCATCGGCTGGTTGTCGGCCGCGGCGATGGCCCTGGCGCTGGGTTATGTGCAGCTGCACCGCGGCCATGTCGCGATGACCCTGGTGTCCGACCGGCTGAAAGGCCGCGCCGCCGCGCTGCTGGAGGTGGTGAACAGCGCGCTGGCGCTGGCGCTGTTCGGCGCCGCGGCCTTTTACATCGTGCGCTACGGCAGCACGCTGCAGGCCAGCGGCTCCTTGTCCGAGACGCTGAAGGTCATCGTCTACCCCTGGGTCTACGTGCTGGGCCTGGGTTTTGCCGGCCTGGCGCTGGCCTTGTTGATCGATCTGCTGCAAGGCCTGCAACGGCTGCTGCGCGGCACGGACTGAACGGGCTTCATGGATTCCATCACCATCGCCCTGCTGGGCCTCGTCGGCATGTTCTTGCTGATGGTCGCCGGCATGCCCATCGGTTTTGCCATGCTGCTGGCTGGCGCAGTGGGCAATGCGCTCATCCTGTCCAGCGGCGCCGCCACGCACCTGCTGGCCACCAACCTCTGGGACCAGTTTTCGTCCTACGGCCTGAGCGTGGTGCCGCTGTTCGTGCTGATGGGGCAGTTTGCCTACCGCGCCGGTGTGACCGGCCGGCTGTACGCCGCGGCCTACACCTGGATGGGCCGGCTGCCCGGCGGCCTGGCCTGCACCACGGTGATGGCCTCGGCGGGTTTTTCCGCCATCTGCGGCTCCAACTCGGCCACCACCGCGACGATGGGCACGATCGCGATGCCCGAGATGCGGCGGCGCAACTACGACCCCGCGCTGAGTGCCGGCGCCGTGGCCGTGGGCGGCACGCTGGGCGTGGTGATCCCGCCCAGCGTGGTGCTGATCGTGATCGCGGTGCAGACCGAACAATCGCTGCTGCGATTGTTCCTGGCCAGCCTGGTGCCGGGGCTGCTGATGACGGCGCTGTTCATCGCCACCATCCTGTTCATGTGCATGCGCAAGCCCGCGCTGGGCCCGGCCGGCCCGGCCACCAGCTGGCGCGAGAAGATCGGTGCACTCGGTGGCGTGGTCGAGACCCTGCTGCTCTTCATGCTGGTGATCGGCGGCTTGTACGCCGGCTTCTTCACACCCACTGAAGCCGGCGCGGCGGGTGCGGCCGGGGCGCTGCTCATCGGCCTGGTGCGGCGGCAGCTGAACTGGGCCAACATCGTGCTCTCGGTCGGCGAGACCCTGCGCATTTCGGCGATGGTGGTGCTGATGATCGCCGGTGCGGTGTTGTTCGGGCGTTTCCTCACCGTCTCGCGCCTGCCCTTCGAGCTGGCCGAGTGGGCCGCCGCGCTGCCGGTGTCGCCGACGCTGATCCTGCTGGTGGTGGTGGCCATCTACCTGGTGGGCGGTGCCTTGATGGACGCGCTGGGTTTCCTGGTCGTCACGACACCGATCTTCTTCCCGCTGGCGCTGACGCTGGGTTACGACCCGGTGTGGTTCACCGTGCTGCTGACCATCGTCACCACACTCGGCGCCATCACACCGCCGGTGGGTGTGAACGTGTTCATCGTGCACGGCATCGCACCCGAGATACCGGTGCACCGCATCTTCTGGGGTGCGGGTTATTTTGCGGCGGCCTACGTGCTGTGCATCCTGGGCATGTGGGTCTTCCCGGGCCTGGTGCTGTGGCTGCCCGGCCTGCTGCTCTGAGGAGACTTCTGATGCAGATCTGTGTTCTGGGCGGCGGCAACGGCGCCTATGCGGCTGCGGCCGACCTCAGCCACCTGGGCCACCACGTGGCGCTGTGGCGGCGTGACGCCGAAGGCCTGGCGCCGCTGCTGGCCAGCCTCACGCTGACGCTGAAGAACAGCAGTGGTGAACACCTGGTGCCATTGGCCAAGGTGACCACCGACATCGCGCAGGCCTTGCGCGGTGCGGCGCTGGTGGTGGTGCCGGTGCCGGCCTTTGCGCAGGACGACATCGCGCGGGCCATGGCGCCGCACCTGCAGGACGGGCAGGTGATCTTCCTGCCACCCGGCACCTTCGGCAGCGTGACGATGATGCGCACGCTGCGCGCCGCCGGCTGCCGCGCCGACGTGGCCTTCGCGGAAACCGGCACCCTGCCCTGGCTGGCGCGCAAACACGGGCCCACCAGCATCAACGTCACGGTGCGTGCCACGCGGCTGCCGACCGGCATCTACCCGGCGCGGCACGCGGCGCAGGCCTTCGCCGTGCTGCGTGCGGCCTTCCCGTCGGTGGAGCCAGCGGAAGACGCGCTGGCCGGCGCGCTGCTGAACGCCGGCCCGGTGATCCACCCACCGCTGATCCTGATGAACGCCGGGCCGCTGGAACACTTCGAGCGCTGGGACATCCACAACGAAGGCACGCAGCCGTCGATCCGGCGCGTGACCAACGCGCTGGACGAAGAGCGCATCGCCGTGCGGCGGGCGCTGGGCTACAGCCACGAACATTTCCCGCTGCGCGACCACTACGAGAACGACCGCTGGATGTACGGCGACGCGCACCGCCAGCTGGTGAAAAGTGGCGACTGGCGCGAGCACATCCCCCTGCTGCAGCACCGCTACATGCTGGAAGACGTGCACATGGGCCTGGCCTTTTTGGTCTCGGTGGGCGCCTGGGCCGGGGTGGAGACACCGGTGGCGGCGGGCTTGCTGGCCATCGCCGGCGCGATCTGCGGGCAGGACCTGCGCCAGGGCCCGCGCACGCTGGGCGGCCTGGGCCTGGCGGGCTTGAGCTCGGCAGCGATGAAGGCACTGCTGAGCGAAGGCGAACCGACATGACCACGCTGGTGGCAGCACTGGGCGCCGGCCGCATGGGCCGCGGCATTGCGCTGTGTTACGCCGCGGCCGGCCAGCGGGTGCTGCTGCTGGACAGCAAACCACGCGGCGCGGATGCGTTTAATGCCTTGCGCCACCAGGCGCTGGACGACATCCGCAGCCAGGCCACGGCGCTGGTGGACCTGGGCCTGGTGCCGGCCGCCACGGTGGACCACATCGTCGCGCGTGTGCAGGTGGCTGGCCGCGACGAGGCGGCCACGCTGCTGCCGCAGGTCGGCCTGCTGTTCGAAGGAGTGCCCGAGGTGATGGACAACAAGGCCGAAGCGCTGGCGTTTGCAGCGGTGCACATGGCAGCGGACGCGATCATCGCCTCCACCTCGTCGACGTTTCTCTCGACCACGCTGGCCGGCATGGTGGCCGGGCCGGAGCGGTTTCTGAACGCACACTGGCTGAACCCGGCGCACCTGATCCCGCTGGTCGAGGTGTCACCGCACCCGGGCACCGCCCCCGAGGTCACCGCGCGGCTGCGCGAACTGCTGACCCGCATCGGCAAGGTGCCGGTGTTGTGCAGCGCGACGCCGGGCTACATCGTGCCGCGGCTGCAGGTGCTGATCATGAACGAAGCCGCGCGCATGATCGAAAGCGGCGCCGCCACCGCCGAAGACATCGACCTCGCGATCCGCACGGGCTTCGGCCTGCGCTACGCGGCGATGGGCGTGGTGGAGTTCATCGACGTCGGTGGCAACGACATCCTGTTCCACGCCAGCCGCTACCTGGCCGAGGCGTTGAACGACCAGCGCTACGCCAGCCCGCCCATCATCGGTGAGTACATGGCCAGCAACCGCAACGGCCTGCGCAGCGGCCAGGGCTTCTACGACTGGACGCAGCGCGACGTGCCGGCCTACCGGCGCGAGAGCACGGCGCGCTTCGTAGCGCTGCTGCAGACCGCAGGGCGGCTGCCGATGCTGGCGGACGCTGTTGCGGTCACCCCGACACCAGCGCCGCCGCCACCGCCTTGAGCTGCTCCAGCAGCTGACGCGCCGCCGGGCTCAGCGAGCCGCGCCGCCGGCGTGTGATGCCGACCCAGCGGGTCCAGTCGGGGCCGGCCACGTTCAGCGTCACCAGCTGCCCGGCGCTGCGCTCCCAGTGGATCAGCTCTTCGGGGATGAAGGTCAGCGTGTCGCTGTGCATCACGAGTGACTTCATCAGCACCGTGGAGGTGGTCTCCACCGCGGCGGTGGGCGGCTCCAGCTGCTGCGCGCGGAACAGGTCGTCGAAGGCCAGGCGCTCCAGCTCGCGCCGGCGCGGCAGCACCCAGCGCGCCTTCAGCAGTTCGGCCACCGGCACCTGGCGCCGCCGCGCCAGCGGGTGGCCGGCGCGGGCCACCACGGCGCCGGCTTCGGCGTACAGGCGCTCGTGCATCAGCGCAGGGTCGGCGGCCGAGCCGGCCGGCGGCGGCACGGAGGACAGCGCAAAGTCCACCTCGCCCTGGCGCACCATGGGCATCAGCGCTTCGTTCAGCCCGTAGAGCACGGTCACCCGCAGATCGGGGTGGGACTCGGCCAATGCCAGCAGCGCCTGCGGCAGCAGCCGCGTGGCCTCGGTCGGGCCGCAGCCCAGCAGCACATGGCCGCTGCTGGCGCCCTTGAGCGCCTCGATCTGCGCCACCGCGTTGCGCAGCTCGGCTTCGACCACCAGGCCATGGTCGATCAGCGCCTCGCCGAAGGGCGTGGGCGCGACGCCGAAGCGGCCACGTTCCAGCAGGCGCACACCCAGCGAACTCTCCAGCGCCTTCAGGCCCTTGGACAGCGCCGGCTGCGTCAGCCCCAGCTCGTCCGCCGCCGCCGTGAGGTTGCCCAGCCGCGCCGCGGCCAGGAACATTTGCATTTTTCGATAGTCCATAACCGATGGTAATGAAACTTGTATGGCAGGTTGTTGGCGGGGAAGACCGCGCTTGTTATCGTGGATCAAACCTTGCCCCCAGCCCCTCGCCAGGAGTCTTCAGATGCCCACCCTAGCCATCGACCAGCTCGTGCAACCCGACCGGGTGCACCGCAGCGTCTACACCGACCCCGCGCTCTTCGAGATCGAGATGGAACACATCTGGGAGAAGACCTGGGTGTATTGCGGCCACGAATCGCAGCTGCCGAAGACGGGTGACTACCACACGCTGCAGATCGGCCGCCAGCCGATGGTGATGGTGCGGCATCAAGACGGCGCGGTGCGTGTGCTCTACAACCGCTGCCCGCACCGCGGGGTGCAGCTCTGCGGCAACCACAGTGGCAACACCGGCAAAGGGTTTGTCTGCTCGTACCACGCCTGGAGCTTCCACCTCGATGGCAAGGTGCGCGCGATCCCGCTGATGCAGGGTTACGAAGGCACGAACCTGAACCTGCAGGACCCGGATTGCAGCATGAAGGCCGCGGCGCGCGTGGACAGCTACCGCGGCTTTGTCTTCGCCAGCCTCAGCGCCGAAGGCCCCCCCCTGCTGGACTTCCTGGGCGAAGCCAAGATCGCCTTCGACGACATGTGCGACCGCTCGCCCGTGGGCGAGGTGGAGGTGGTGCCCGTGTGCCACCGTGTCGTGCAGCACTCGAACTGGAAGTTCTTCATGGAGAACCAGCTCGATGCGCTGCACCCCTCGGTGACGCACCAGTCCACCGGCGTGCCGGCGCGGCGCGTGGAGCAGCGCGTGAAGAAGGAAGAAGGCGCAGCGCCGCTGTTCTTCCATTACCTGTCGGCCTTTTCCACCAGCTTCGACCAGTGGGACCAGGTGCAGACCGTCAACTTTCCGCATGGCCACGGCATCCTGAAGGCCTACATGGGCCTGCGCCCCACCGACCCCGACACGGTGGAGTACGAAGGCATCATGAAACAGGCCTACGGCGAGGAGAAGGCCGAGGAGTACCTGTCGCGCAGCATCCACCATGTGCTGGTGTACCCGTACCTGTCGGTGCAATCCCCGCTTCAGCAGCTGCGCTGTCTGCGCCCGCTGGCGGCCGACAAGACACTCTCGGAGATCTGGCACTTCCGCCTCAAGGGCGCACCCGAAGCCATCTACCGGCGGGCGCTGTGGTACTTCAACCTCGTCAACTCACCGGCCACGCTGATCAACGCCGACGACCTGGAAAACTGGACCAAGGGCCAGTGGGGCCTGCAGGCGGCCAAGGCCGGTGAGTGGGTGAGCTTCCACCGCAACCACGGCGGCGACGAACTGCGCGACGGTGTGCGCTATTCGAACAAGGGCACGTCCGAGGTCGTGATGCGCAGCCAGTTCCTGGCCTGGAAGGACTACATGGCCCCGGCGCTGGCGGCCCGGGTCAGCACCGTCACCACCGCCTGAGGAGCGCGAACATGAGCGAATTGAACGTCAAGAACGCGCTGGCCACCGGGGTGGTCTTCGAGGCCATCGAGTCGATGACCGGTGCCGACTCCATCGCACCGGACCACATGGGCCGCGGCGCGCGCCCGGCCACCGGTTATGTGCCGCAGGGTGTGGCCGTCACGCCAGTGCAGCAGCAGGAGTTCGAGCAGTTGCTCTACCGCCAGGCGGCGATGCTGGACGCCAAGCGCTGGGCCGACTGGCGGGATTGTTTTGCCAACGACGGCGTGTACTGGATGCCGGCCGCCCCGGAGCAGACCGACTGGATGAGCCAGCCCTCCATCTTTGCCGAAGACAGGCTGCTGATGGAGGTGCGTTTGGGCCGGCTGCAGCACCCGAACGCCTGGTCGCAGGCGGCGGCCTGGCACACCAACCACCTGGTGGGCAACGTCGTGGTCGAGGCGATCGGCGAAGACCACGCCGAGCTCTACGCCCGCTTCCAGCTGATGGAGGTGCGGCGCGACAACGTGCGCCATTTCGGCGGCAGCTACCGGCACTCGCTGGTGCGGCAAGATGGGCAGTGGCGCATCCGGTTGCAGCGCGTGGACCTGATGAACGGCCAGGCCGCTTACGACTACGTGATCCAGGCCTGGATCTGACCCAGAGACTGACCCCGGATTGACCCGGGGACTTGACAGGAGATGCTTTAAGTCTAAAGTATCTCCTGTTGTTTCCCGTGCTGTCTTCCGGAGTCCTGGCATGAAGATCGTCTGCATCGGCGGTGGCCCCGCCGGCCTGTACTTTGCACTGCTGATGAAGCAGCTGGACCCGGCGCATGACATCACGGTGGTCGAACGCAACCGGCCCTACGACACCTTCGGCTGGGGCGTGGTGTTCTCCGACGCGACCATGGACAACATGCGCGAGTGGGACCCGGTCACCGCCGCACAGATCCAGCAGGCCTTCAACCACTGGGACGACATCGAGCTGCAGATCAAGGGCCGCACGATCCGCTCGGGCGGCCATGGCTTCGTGGGCATCGGGCGCAAGAAGCTGCTGAACATCCTGCAGGCGCGCTGCGAGCAGCTGGACGTGAAGCTGGTGTTCGAGACCGAAGCCGACTCCGACGCCGACTACCCGGACGCCGACCTCGTGATCGCCAGCGACGGCATCAACTCGCGCATCCGCAGCAAGTACGCGGCCAGCTTCCAGCCCGACATCGTCACGCGGCCCAACCGCTTCATCTGGCTGGGCACGCACAAGCTGTACGACGCCTTCACCTTCCTGTTCGAAAAAACCGAACATGGCTGGTTCCAGGCCCATGTCTACAAGTTCGACGACCAGACCACCACCTTCATCGTCGAATGCCCGGAGCATGTCTGGCTGGCCCATGGCCTGGACCAGGCCGACCCGGACCAGTCCATCGCGTTTTGCGAAAAGGTGTTTGCCAGCAACCTGCAGGGCGCCAAGCTGATGAGCAACGCGCGCCATTTGCGCGGGTCGGCCTGGCTGAACTTCCAGCGCATCACCTGCGAACAATGGTCGCTGCACAACGGCCGTTCGCATGTGGTGCTGATGGGCGATGCGGTGCACACGGCGCACTTCGCGATCGGCTCGGGCACCAAACTCGCCATCGAAGACGCGATCGAATTGACGCGCCAGTTCAAGGAACAAGGCGATTCGCCTGAGCACATCCCGGCCGTGCTGGCGCGTTACCAGGCGCTGCGGCGCGTGGACGTGCTGCGCCTGCAGAACGCGGCCTGGAACGCGATGGAGTGGTTCGAGGTCTGCGGCGAACGTTATTGCGACCAGTTGGAACCCGAGCAGTTCATGTACTCCATGCTCACGCGCAGCCAGCGCATCAGCCACGAGAACCTGCGCCTGCGCGACAAGGCATGGCTGGACGGTTACGAGCGGTGGCTGGCCGCACGTGCGGGTGTCGACAGCGCTGCGGCCATCCCCCCGATGTTCACGCCGTACACGCTGCGCTCGGTGACGCTGAAGAACCGCGTCGTGGTGTCGCCGATGGCGCAGTACCGCTGCGTGGATGGCCTGCCGGGTGATTGGCACCTGGTGCACCTGGGCGCCCGCGCGCAAGGCGGCGCTGGCCTGGTGATGGCCGAGATGACCTGCACCAGCGCCGACGCGCGCATCACCCCGGGCTGCCCCGGCTTGTGGAACGATGCGCAGCGCGACGCCTGGGCCCGCATCGTGCAACACGTGCACACCGAGAGCGACGCGAAGATCGGCCTGCAGATCGGCCACGCCGGCCCCAAGGGCTCGACCAACGCGCCCTGGGACCACACGGGTGCCGACCGCCCGCTGCCCGGTGGGAAGGATGGCAACTGGCCGCTGCTGAGCGCCTCCGCCCTGCCCTACCTGCCCGACGGCGACGTGCCGGCCGCGATGACCCGCGCCGACATGGACCGTGTGCGCGAGGACTTCGTGCGCAGCACACGCTACGCGGCCGAAGCCGGCTTCGACTGGCTGGAACTGCACTGCGCACACGGTTACCTGCTGTCCAGCTTCCTGTCGCCGCTGACCAACCGGCGTGAAGACGACTACGGCGGCTCGCTGGCCAAGCGCCTGCGTTACCCGCTGGAGGTGTTTGCCGCGGTGCGTGCGGCCTGGCCGGCGCACCTGCCGATGTCGGTGCGCATCTCGGCACACGACTGGGTGCCGGGCGGCATGACACCGGCCGACGCGGTGGAGGTCGCGCGCGCCTTCAAGGCCGCGGGCGCCGACATGATCGATTGTTCGTCGGGCCAGGTCAGTGCCCAGCAGAAGCCCACCTACGGCCGCATGTACCAGACGCCGTTTGCCGACCGCATCCGCCAGGAAGCCGGCATTCCGACCATGGCCGTGGGGGCGATCAGCGAAGCCGACCACGTGAACAGCATCATCGCCTCGGGCCGCGCCGACCTGTGCGCCGTGGCCCGCCCGCACCTGGCCAACCCGGCCTGGACGCTGACCGAAGCGGCGAAGATCGGCTACACCGGCCTCACCTGGCCCGCGCCCTACCGCGCCGGCAAGTCGCAGATGGAAGCGCTGTTCCAGCGCGCACAGGCGCAGGGCTGAGGCCATGGCCAGGCCCCGCCACGCGCTCATCACCGGCGCCAGCCGCGGCATCGGTGCGGCCATTGCGCAGCGGCTGGCCACCGATGGGTTCAAGCTCACGCTGCTGGGCCGCAGCCTGCCGGCGCTGCAGGTCCTGGCCGCGTCCTTGCCGGCGGCCTGCGAAGCCCACGCGGTGGCGGGCGACGTGGCCGATGCGGCGCAGGTGGCCACCGCCTTTGCCGCCGCACGTGAGCGCCATGGCGCCGTGCAGGTGCTGATCAACAACGCCGGCCAGGCCGCCACCGCGCCGCTGCACCGCACCGACGACGCGCTCTGGGCGCAGATGCTGGCCGTCAACCTGACCGGCACCTTCTTGTGCACGCGCGCCGCCCTGCCCGGCATGCTGGCCGCACGTGCCGGTCGCATCGTCAACGTGGCCAGCACCGCCGGCCAGCGCGGTTATGCCTACTGCAGCGCCTACGCCGCGGCCAAACACGGCGTGATCGGACTCACGCGTTCGCTGGCGCTGGAAGTGGCCACACAAGGCATCACCGTCAACGCCGTCTGCCCCGGATTTACCGACACGGACATCGTGGCCAGCAGCGTGCAGAAGATCGTGCAGAAAACCGGCCGCAGCGAAGCCGAGGCGATGGCCGAATTCACGCGCCACAACCCGCAGGGCCGCCTGGTGCAGCCCGACGAGGTGGCGGCGATGGTCACCTGGTTGTGCAGCGACGCGGCGGCTTCGGTGCACGGGCAATCCTTGTCGGTGAGCGGTGGAGAAACGATGTGAGCGCCGCACGGCCGCTCCGAAGGCGCTCACTCCCCCTCGGGGGGACGGGCCGCAGGACCAAGGGGGCACCATGAGCAACAAATCTCTGCGACTGATCCAGGGCCTGGGCGACCAGATGGCCGCGGGCCACGAAGCGCGTGCCGGCGAGAGCGACCACGCGTCGCTGAAGCTGTGGCTGCGCCTGCTGGCCTGCAGCACGCAGATCGAAACCGAGATCCGGCGCCGGCTGCGGGGGCAGTTCGGCACCACGCTGCCACGTTTCGACTACCTGGCGCAGCTGCACCGCCACCCCGAAGGCCTGCGCATGAACGAGTTGTCGCGCCACCTGATGGTGACCGGCGGCAGCATCACCGGCCTGACCGACCAGCTGGAGACCGAGGGTTATGTGCAGCGTGAGCCGGCACCCGGCGACCGGCGCGCCTTCCTGCTGCGCCTGACACCTGCTGGCCGCATGGCCTTCGAACACATGGCCGCGGCACACGAAGGCTGGGTGGTCGAGCTGCTGGGTGGGCTGAACCACAACGAACGGCACACGCTGCACGGCCTGCTGGGCCGGCTGCGCGTGACCATGGCCGACCGTACCGAACCCCCGGAAAGCACACCATGACCGACCTGCTGCAAGCCCTGGACGCCGGCAACAAACAAGCCCTGGCCGGCTACAACGCCACGCACTTCCAATGGACCTGCGAGGCTGGCGTGGCCACCGTCACGCTGAACCGGCCGGAGCGCAAGAACCCGCTCACCTTCGAGAGCTACGCCGAGCTGCGCGACCTGTTCGGCCGCCTGAAGTACGCGACCGACGTGCACGCGGTGCTGATCACCGGCGCGGGCGGCAACTTCTGCAGCGGCGGCGACGTGCACGAGATCATCGGCCCGCTGGTGCAGCTGCCGGCGCCGAAGCTGCTGATGTTCACGCGCATGACGGGCGACCTGGTGAAAGCCATGCGCGGCTGCCCGCAGCCCATCGTCGCGGCGGTGGACGGTGTCTGCGCGGGCGCCGGTGCCATCGTCGCGATGGCGTCCGACCTGCGCCTGGGCACCGCGCGTTGCAAGACCGCCTTCCTGTTCAACCGCGTGGGCCTGGCCGGCTGCGACATGGGCGCCTGTGCCATCCTGCCGCGGATCATCGGCCAGGGCCGTGCGAGCGAGCTGCTGTACACCGGCCGCTCGATGACTGGCACCGAAGGGGAGCGCTGGGGATTCTTCAACCGGCTGACGGAGCCCGAGGCGCTGCTGGCCGAAGCCAACACGCTGGCACGCGAGCTGGTGGCCGGGCCGACCTTCGCCAACGGCATCACCAAGACCATGCTGCACCACGAGTGGGCGATGACGCTGGAGCAGGCCATCGAAGCCGAAGCGCAGGCGCAGGCCATCTGCATGCTGACGCAGGACTTCCGGCGTGCCTACGAGGCCTTTGCAGCGAAACAGAAGCCGGTGTTCGAGGGCAACTGATGACCGAAGAAGCCGTGCCCGGCCGCTTTGAGCGCACGGTGCGCATCCGCTTCGGCCACTGCGACCCGGCCGGCATCGTCTTCTACCCGAACTACCTGGTGCTGCTGAACGGCCTGGTCGAAGACTGGATCGACCAGGGCCTGGGCATCTCTTACGCCGGCCTGGTGGCGCAACGCCGTGTGGGCCTGCCGACGGTGCGGCTGGAATGTGATTTCCGCGCCGTCAGCCGCATGGGCGACGACGTGGTGTTCGGGCTCGAGGTCGAACGCCTGGGCACAAGCTCGATCACGCTCGCGGTCGAGATCACACAGGGCACCGAACTGCGCATGGGCGCACGGGTCGTGCTGGTGACGACCGACCTGGCCAGCCACCGCGCCATCGCCGTGCCGGCCGATCTGCACGCCGCCATCCTGGCCTTCGGGCCGAGGCCACAATCCACATCCGACACAAGGAGCACCCCATGACCAAAGCCCGCTTCGCCTGGGACGACCCCCTGCAACTGGACGGCCAGCTGACGGCCGACGAACGTGCCATCCGCGACGCCGCGTTCGAGTACTGCCAGGGCCGGCTGCTGCCGCGTGTGCAGATGGCCTTCCGCCACGAAACCACGGACCCAGCCATCTTCCGCGAGATGGGCGAGATGGGCCTGCTCGGCCCCACCATCCCCGAGGCCTACGGCGGCGGCGGCATGGGCTACGTCAGCTACGGCCTGATCGCGCGCGAGGTGGAGCGTGTGGACTCCGGCTACCGCAGCATGATGAGCGTGCAGAGCTCGCTGGTGATGGTGC
>JADMJD010000054.1 GCA_018780805.1 Rubrivivax sp.
GGCAACGACATCGAGCGCTTCTACCGCTACGGCCTGCTGGCCAACCCGGCGCTGCAGATCTACAAACCCTGGCTGGACCAGCGCTTCATCGACGAGCTCGGTGGCCGCAAGGAGATGAGCGAGTACCTGCTGGCCGCCGGCTTCGACTACAAGATGAGCGTGGAGAAGGCCTACAGCACCGACAGCAACATGCTGGGCGCCACACACGAGGCCAAGGACCTGGAGTACCTGAACGCCGGGGTGTCCATCGTGAACCCCATCATGGGCGTGGCCTTCTGGAAGCCCGAGGTCTCAGTGCCCGCAGAGACCGTCAGCGTGCGCTTCGAAGAAGGCCAGCCGGTGGCGCTGAACGGCCGCACGTTTGCCAACGCGGTGGCGTTGTTCGAAGAGGCCAACCGCATCGGCGGCCGCCATGGCCTGGGCATGTGCGACCAGATCGAGAACCGCATCATCGAGGCCAAGAGCCGCGGCATCTACGAAGCCCCGGGCATGGCGCTGCTGCACATCGCCTACGAGCGCCTGGTCACCGGCATCCACAACGAAGACACCATCGAGCAGTACCGCATCAACGGCATGCGGCTGGGCCGGCTGCTCTACCAGGGCCGCTGGTTTGACCCGCAGTGCCTGATGCTGCGCGAAACGGCGCAGCGCTGGGTGGCACGCGCGATCACCGGCACCGTGACGCTGGAACTGCGGCGTGGCAACGACTACAGCATCGTCGACACCGAAAGCCCCAACCTCACCTACGCGGCCGAACGGCTGTCGATGGAGAAGGTCGAAGACGCGCCCTTCACGCAGGCCGACCGCATCGGCCAGCTGACCATGCGCAACCTGGACATCCAGGACACGCGCCACAAGCTGGGCATCTACACCGGCGTGGGCCTGCTGGGCGGGCCGGACAGCATGACCCCGCTGCTGGGTCACACGGAAACGCCGGCCGACTGACAGCGCGCACGAATCGGGTTACAACCAACGGACAACGACCGGAGGTAGTTCCCGATGAGTGACCTGATTTCCCTGCGCCGGCGCTTTGCGCTGGCCCCCTTGCTGGCCGCGCTGAGCACCGCGCTGTGGGCCAGCGGCTGTGGTGGTGACAACGACAAGGGCCCGCTGCCCGACGCCACGCCGGTGTCCACCGCCTGCCTGGTCAGCACCGATGCCGGCGGTGTGACCGTCGGCTCCGGCGTGCCGGGCGACCCGGGATTGCCCGAGCCCTCGTCGGGTTACCGCGTCGGCAAACAGGCGGTATCGGGCAAGACCTTCATGGTCTCCACCGCCAACCCGCGGGCCACACAGGCCGGCTGCGAGGTGCTGGCCGCCGGTGGCAGCGCGGCCGATGCCGCGGTGGCCGT
Organism: Rubrivivax sp.; assembly: GCA_018780805.1. Classification (GTDB taxonomy): domain Bacteria; phylum Pseudomonadota; class Gammaproteobacteria; order Burkholderiales; family Burkholderiaceae_C; genus Rubrivivax. The sequence continues at coordinate 1,353 of JADMJD010000054.1, forward strand.
GCAGATGGTGCTGGGCCTGGTGGAGCCGCAGTCCAGCGGCCTGGGCGGCGGCACCTTCGTCGTCTACTACGACGCTGCCAGCAAGACGGTGCAGACCTACGATGGCCGCGAGACGGCACCCGCCGGTGCGACCGAAAACTACCTGCGCTGGATCAGCGATGCGCAGCAGACCGCGCCGCTGCCCAACGCCCGCGCCAGTGGCCGCAGCATCGGCACGCCCGGCACGGTGCGCGTGCTGGAGATGCTGCACAGCGACCACGGCAGCCGGCCCTGGGCCAGCCTGTTCGACGCCGGCATTGCGCTGGCCAGCAACGGTTTTCCGATCAGCGGCCGCATGGCCGACGCGATTGCCGGTGCCCGCAGCAACCTGCTGCGCGACCCCGACGCTGTCGCCTATTTCCTGAAGGCCGACGGCACGTCCAAGCTGCTGGGCGAGACCATCCAGAACCCCGACTACGCGGCCACGCTGCAGGCCATCGCCAGCGGCGGTGCAGCGGCCTTCTACAGCGGCGCCATCGCGGCCGACATCGTGGCCGAGATCAACCGCACCGAAGCCGGTGCCGACGCACCCGGCGCGCTGACGCCCGGTGCCACCACGCTGGCCGATCTGGCCGGTTACCAGGCCGTGCGCCGCAACCCGGTGTGCATCGACTACCGCGCGCACCGCGTCTGCGGCATGGGCCCGCCGTCGTCGGGTGGCATCGCCGTGGCGCAGACCCTGGGCATCCTGGAGAACTTCGGCCTCAACGCCTTCGGGCCGAGCGCGCTGGACATCGAAGGGGGCAAACCCAGCGTGATGGGCGTGCACCTGATCAGCGAGGCGCAGCGCCTGGCCTATGCCGACCGCAACAAGTACGTCGCCGACACCGACTTCGTGCCGCTGCCCGCCAACGGCGTGTCCAGCATGCTGGACAAGGCCTACCTGCGCGACCGCGCCAACCTGATCAGCTTCAGCGCCAGCATGGGCGTGGCGCTGCCGGGTGTGTTCCCGGGTGCCGTGGCGCTGGGTAGCAGCGACCAGGAGGGCAAGGGCACCTCGCACGTGTCCATCGTCGATGCGCAGGGCAACGCGGTGTCGATGACGACCACGATCGAAAGTGGCATGGGCGCGTACCGCTTCGTGCGCGGCTTCCTGCTCAACAACGAGCTGACCGACTTCTCCGCCACCCCGTCGGACGCTGCCGGCCCGATCGCCAACCGCGTGCAGCCGCTGAAGCGCCCGCGCAGCTCGATGGCGCCCACCGTGGTGCTGCAGCGCAACGCCGACGGCTCCAACGGCGAGCTGTTGATGGCCACCGGCTCACCCGGCGGCGCCACCATCATCCAGTTCGTCACCAAGACCGTGGTGGGTGTGCTGGACTGGGGGCTGGACGCGCAGCAGGCCACGTCGCTGGTGAACTTCGGCTCCAGCAACAGCACCACCACCGGCATCGGCGGTGAACACCCCAACATCGTCGCGGCCGACAACGGCAACGGTGATGCACTGGTCACCGGGCTGCGGGCGCTGGGGCATGTGGTGTCGGTGTCGGCACAGTCCAGCGGTGTGTCCACCGTGCTGAAGGTGCAGGTGGATGGCCAGCCGCGCCTGCAAGGCGGCGCTGATCCGCGGCGCGAAGGCCTGGTCCTCGGCGACTGACCGGGTTCAGCCGGCCGCCACCACCTGGTTGCGACCGGCCGCCTTGGCGGCGTACAGCGCGCGGTCGGCCGACGAATACAGCGCGTCCAGGCTGCCGCCATGCAGGCCCAGCTGGGCCACCCCGGCCGACAGCGTGACGGCCCGGCCCGGCACCTGCAGCGTGGCGCGCAGCACGTCCACCCGCTGCCGGGCGCCGGCCAGGTCCGAGCCCGGCAGCAGCAGCGCAAACTCCTCGCCCCCGATGCGGAAGACGGCGTCACTGCCGCGCACACCACCGCGCAGATGTGCCGCCACCGCAGCCAGCACGGCGTCGCCCGCGGCATGGCCGTCGCTGTCGTTGATGCGCTTGAAGTGGTCCAGGTCCAGCAGGGCCAGTGCCAGCGGCTGCCCGGTGCGGGCGCTGTGCAAGGCCTCGGCCTCAAAACGCTGGTCCAGCGCACGGCGGTTCCACAGGCCGGTGAGTGGGTCGCGCAGCGAGAGCTCACGCAGCTCGGTCACGTCGCGCAGCTGCACCAGCCGGCCCAGCACCCGGCCGGTGGGGCCGATGTCGCGCGCCCGCAGCTCGTAGACGCGGCCTGCCACCTCCAGCACCGCGTTGGCCGCTGGATCGGCGGCCAGCACCTCGGCCAGCGCGGCGCCGTACCCAGGCCAATCGCACAGCGGCTGGCCGGCAGGCCGTGCGCCATCGGCCAGGTGGCTGGCGGCGTGGTTGGCGTCGCGCACATGGCCTTGCGGGTCCAGCACCAGCACCGGGTCGGGCAACTCGGCAAACAACAGGGTGCGGGCCAGTGGCACGGCCGTGAACAGCTGCTGGCGCCGGATCAGCCAGGCGAAACCCAGCAGCGCGGCGGCGTAGCTCAGCGGCGTGGGGTCGCCGCCCAGCGGGCGCCAGCCCCAACCGACGTAGGCCAGGTTGCTGGCCACCGGGAACGCCATGACGAGTGCAAACATGCGCCACTGGCCGCGCTCTTCGCGCGCCGCGCGGCGCCAGCTGCGCAGCAGGATGCGCAGGGACACGGCCAGCCAGGCGTAACCCCAGGCCGCCAGCACCGCAAACAGCGGGCCCCAGGCGTAGTGCATGCGGCGCACGCCCAGCTCCGGCGGCCCCAGGGCCGAGCCCGGCCCGTACAACAGGCCGTGCTGGCCGTTGCCGAGTGCGGCTGCGGCCAGCGCCAGCCCGGCCACGGCCACCACGGCCGACAGGCTGCGGCCGGGCAGGCCGTCCTGGGTGTTGACGTACTGGTGCAGGAACAAGGCCCACAGCACCGGCTGCGCCAGGATCATCGGCCAGGCCAGCAGCGCCCAGGTGGACTTGCAGGGAGGGTCCACCGCCGCGTGGCCGGCCGTGGTGGCCCACAGCCAGCCCACCATCACCAGCAGCAGCACGGCAAAACTGCGCTGACCGGGGAAGTAGCGCTGCGCCACCGTCCAGCCGCTCAGCACCAGCAGGCCGATGCCCAGCACGATGCGCCAGACCAGGTCCGGCGTCTGCTGCCAGGCGCTCACCGAACAACTGGCCAGGTCCAGGGCCGGTGTCATGGCAGGGGCTGTTAGGCGCGGGCCTCGGTGGCCCGCAGCTGGCCGACCTCGATGCCGTTCCAGTTGCGCAGCGTCGTCGTGCTGACCGTGGCCAGCAGCGCGTCGTCCGCACCGTCGGTGCGCAGCAGGCGCTGCAGCAGCGCGGCCAGCACCACCTCGGCCGCGCGGGCGTTGTTGCCGTCGTCCATCTTCAGCGCCAGGCCCAGGCCCAGCGTGGGCAGGGCGGCGCAGTACACACCTTCGGCCCCCACCTTGCAGAAGACCCGCTCGCGGAAGTGTTCCATCAACCGTGTGTCCAGCCGCCCGCTGCCGCCCACCATGAAGGGCGCCGCAGCCACCGCGCTGCGCAGCCGGCTGGCCGCACGGGCGTGTTCGCTGCTCAGGCCCTGGCCCGTGGCCACACGCGCAAACGCCAGCGCCAGGTGGCGCAGCGGGATCGCGTAGGTGGGGATGGAGCAGCCGTCGGTGCCGGCCGCGGCATCGGTCAGGTCGAAGCCGGTGCTGGCCTGCAGTGCGGCCGTGACCTCGCGCATCACGGCATGCCCGGGCTGCACATAGCCGCGCAGGAAGGCGGCAGCATCCCGCCCGCCCGCCAGGTGGCAGCCCAGGCACACGAAGCCGGCGTGTTTGCCGGAGCAGTTGTTGTGCAGCGCACTGGGCGCGGCACCTTCACGTGCCAGGGCCTTGAGCGCCGCGTCGTGGTAGGGCCAGTGCGCGCCGCATTCCAGCACGCTGGCGTCCAGGCCGGCCTTGGCCAGCATGTGGGCGGCGGTGCGGGCATGCGGCGCTTCGCCGCCGTGCGAGGCGCAGGCCAGCGCCAGTTCTTCATCGCTCAGGCCCAGCGCATCGGCCGCGCCGCTGGCCACCAGCGGCAGCGCCTGCAGCACCTTGACGGCCGAGCGCGGGAAGATCGGGCGATCGATGTCGCCGAGTGCGGTGTGCACATGGCCGTGGGCGTCGAGCACGGCCACGGACCCGCGGTGGAAGGACTCGACGATGCCGCCGCGCAGGGCTTCGACCAGGGTGGGGTTGGCACTCATGGAGCGGACTGTAAGCCGGCCCGGCCATGGACAATCCCATGATGAGCAGTTCCCTGATCGGCGTTGACTTCACCAGCGCCCCCACGCGCCGCAAACCCATCACCGTGGCCCGCGGCACGCTGGCCGGGCTGGTGCTGCGGCTGGACCGGGTGGACAACTGCACCAGCTTCCCCGCCTTCGAGGCCGCGCTGGCCGAGCCCGGGCCCTGGTGCGGCGCCTTTGACTTTCCCTTCGGCCTGCCGCGGGTGTTTGCCGACGCGCTGGGCCTGGGCGCCAGCTGCGCCGAGGTCAGCGCCGCCGTGCATGCCCGCTGCGCCACGCGCATGGACTTCCGTGCGCTGGTCGATGCCTGGGGCCGGGGCCTGCCTCACCGGCTGACCGACCGCGCGCTGGGCCCAGGCATCCACAGCACCAGCCCGCTGCAGACACGGTATGTGCCGGTGGGTTTCATGTGGTTCGAAGGCCTGTCGCGCCTGCTGGCCGCCGGTGTGGGCCTGCCCGGCCTGCAGGCGGGTGATCCGCAGCGCCTGGCTTTCGAAGGCTACCCCGGCGCGCTGGCGCATGCACTGATCGGCCGCCGTTCGTACAAGAACAGCGCCGAGCCCGACCGGCTGATCGCCCGCAAGGACCTGGTGGACGCGCTGGAGCAGGGCCGGGCCACCACCGCCTACCCCGATGCCCCGCGCCTGAAGCTCAGCCACGCGATGCGTGACGCGCTGGTGGCCGATACCAGCGGCGACCGGCTCGACGCCGTGTTGTGCCTGGTGCAAGCCGCCTGGGCGCAGGCGCAGCCTGGCCACGGCCTGCCGCCGGTGCTGGACCCGGTGGAAGGCTGGATCCTGGGCGCGCGCTGAGCCGCAGCCCGGTTACACAAGCGTCACACAAACCGGCGGCTGGCCGCCGCTGTCGCTGCCTGGCCACGGCCTCTCCCAGGGCAGCGCCCACCTGGGCCATGACGGCTGCGTGACAGCGTGTCACGCAAACAGACTGCACCGATCACTCAACCCCACAGAGAGAGGATCGGAACATGCACATCAAGCGCAACCACCTGGCACACAGCCGCCTGGCGCTGGCGGCCGTCATGGCGCTCAGCGGTGCCAGCGCGCTGGCCCAGCCCGTCCAACGCATCGAGGTCACCGGTTCGGCCATCAAGCGCACCAGCGTCGAAGGCCCGGCACCGGTGGAGATCGTGACGCGCAAGGACATCGAACGCAGTGGCGCCACGTCGCTGAACGAGCTGCTGCGCTCGATCCCGTCGATCGACATCTTCGACCAGGGCGAACTGGCCTCCAACTCGCCTGCCGGCTCGGGCACCGCCAGCGTGCGCCTGCGTGGCCTGAGCGACAGCGAGACCCTGGTGCTGCTGAATGGCCGGCGTGTGCCGGTGAACGCACTGTACGACTCGTCGGGGGCCGGTGCGGCCTTCGACATCAACTCGCTGCCCATCGGCGCCATCGAGCGGGTGGAGATCCTGAAGGACGGCGCGTCGGCCATCTACGGCGCCGACGCCGTGGCCGGCGTGGTGAACTTCATCACCAAGTCTGACTACCAGGGCATCGAGCTCACGGCCAACTACGGCACCAGCAGCCGCAGCGACGGCACTGAAAAACGCGTGGGCCTGTCCGCCGGCTTTGGCGACCTGGCCAAGGACCGCTTCAACCTGCTGCTGGGCCTGGACGTGTTCAAGCGCGACCCGATCTACCGCAAGGACCGCGACCTCACCAAGTCGGTGGACTTCCGTGCCGTGGGTGCCGGCGACCGGCGCAGCAGTTTCTCCCCGCAGGGCAACGTGGTCGACCCGGCCACCGGCGGTTTTGTCGGTATCCCCTACACCACCTGCCCGCCGGAGAGCCTGGGCGCCAGCAACATCTGCCGCTACGACTTCAACTCCAGCCTGCTCACCTCGTACAACGGCGCGGACCGGGTCAGCGCGCTGGCCGTGGCCAGCTTTGCCATCACGCCGGAGATCAAGGCCTTTGCCGAGGCCACCTTCTCGAGCTCGAAGGACACCTTCCTGGCGCACCCGGTGCCCGACTACTTCATCGTGCCCATCACCGATGAAACACAGCGCCCTTACGAGATCCTGGACGCCGACGGCGCGGGCACCGACACGGTCTACATCGCCGGGCGCTTCATGCAAGGCGGGCCACGCACCTCGCAGCGCAAGTCGGACTTCTTCAACACCGCTTTCGGGGTCGAGGGCTACAACGCCGGGCTGGACTGGAAGTTCAGCGTCAGCCACGGTGTCAGCAAGGTCAAGAATTCCGACAGCAACTACTTCGACGCCAACCTCTGGGCCGTGGCCACCGGCAACGGCAGCATCAACCCCACGGTGACGACCAACGACCAGGCGCTGGTGGATTCGCTGAAGGTCACACCGGTGCGCGAAGGGGAGTCCAAGCTCACCACGGTCAGCGGCCTGGTGGGGGGTGAGCTCTTCAAGATGCCGGCCGGTGTGCTGCGTTACGCGGTGGGTTTTTCGCACAACCGCGAGTCGCTGAAGGACACGCCCGACGAGCTCACGCAACAAGGCCAGGTGGTGGGCAGCATCCAGCAATCGGCGGTGAGTGCGTCGCGCAACTTCAGCGCCGTGTTCGGCGAGCTGCAGGTGCCGCTGATGAAGGACCTGGAAGGCCAGCTCGCGCTGCGTTACGACAGCTACCCCGGCAGCAAGCAGACCAGCCCCAAGATCGGCCTGAAGTACAGCCCGCTGCCGACACTGGCCTTCCGCGGTTCGTACACCGAGAGCTTCCGCGCGCCGGTGCTCAAGCAGCTCTACGGCGCCACCGAAGAAGGCGCGACCACGGTCACCGAACCCGATCTGTGCCGCATCCTGGGCGTGCCGGTGACGATCGACGAAGATGGCGAAGAAACCTGTGTGGCCAACGCCTTCCAGGTCAACGGCTCGAACGCCAACCTGAAGCCCGAGAAGGGCAAGACCTTCAACCTGGGACTGATCTTCGAGGTGGGCCCCAACTTCAACGCCAGCATCGACTGGTGGAAGATCACCAAGTCCGACGACATCTCCACGCCCACCATCAGCAGCGCCATCGAACAGGGGCTGTGGAACCGCGATGGCCCGCGCATCAACATCTTCACCAACCTGCAGAACATCGCCGAGCGCGAGACGGCGGGCGTGGACATCGATGCACGCTTCCGCGTGCGTGGCACGCCGCTGGGCAACCTGTCGTTCCGCAACCTGCTGACCTACTACACCACTAACAAGACCAAGGATTCGGCGGGAGCGGACTTCACCGAGTTCAACGGCACCTACGCCACGCCGCGTTTCCGCAACGCCTTCACGGTGAGCAGTGAAATCGGCGCCTGGACGGTCTTCGGGGCGTGGCGCACGGTGGGCGGTTTCTGGGACAGCGACCGCGGCTTCCCACTGCCCGCCGGCACGCGCAAGGTGGCCAACCATGAAGAGCTGGACCTGCAGGTGCAGTACGCCGGCTTCAAGGGCTGGGAGCTGTCGGCCGGCCTGAAAAACGCGCTCGACAACGCACCGCCGTTCAGCGTGCAGAACGCGTCCAGCAACACCTACACGCAGATGGGGTTTGCCGAGGTGTATTCGGCGCGCGGCCGGTATGGCTACGTGTCGGCGAAATACAGCTTCTGAAGGACGCAGCTTCTGAAGGACGCAGCTTCTGAACGACACAGCGTTTGAAGCCGGCGCTTCTACGCGCCAGCGTCGAAGCTGTCCGGCCGCTTGCCCTTGAAGGGTGCGTAGAAACGTTTGATCTCGACCATGTCCTGGTCGAGGTCACCCGTGGTGCGGAAGGCCTGGCCGATGCCGCTGCGTTTGGCGCTGTAGTCCATGTAGGCCAGCAGGATGGGCACGCCCGCCTGCTGGGCGATGTAGTAGAAGCCGCTCTTCCAGTAGCGCGCCCGGCCGCGTGTGCCTTCCGGGGCGACCACCAGGTGCAGCGGCCCGGGCGACTCGCGCAACAGGCGCGCCGCGGTCTCCACCAGGCTGCTGCGTTCTTCGCGGTTCACCGGGATGCCGCCCAGCCAACGCATCAGCCCACCAAAGGGCGCGCGAAAGATGCTGGCCTTGCCCAGCCAGTGGATGTCGGCCCGCAGCACGAAGGCCACCATCAGGGTGTAGGGCAGGTCCCAGTTGCTGGTGTGTGGCGCCGCGATCACCACGCTGCGCTGCACGTCCGCCGGCACACCGCCTTCCACCTGCCAGCCGGTGGCGCGCAGGAACAGCCCGGACAAAAGACGCAGCGTGTGGTTGACAACAGGTGTCGTGAAGATGGTGCGGTGCACAGGCGGTCCGGCAGCAGGGGGACCCGGATTCTCGCCGGCTCAGCCCACCTTCTGCGTCTGCGCCAGCACCTCGGCAATGCCTTGCACCGCCTTGTCGATCTGCGCGGGCGTCCCCGCGGCGTAGGCGAGCACCAGGCCGTTGAAGCCCGTGGCCTGCCAGCAGCGTGACGACAAGGCTTCCACGCCGATCTGCCGCGCGCGCAATGTTTGCGCCACGGCCGTGTCGGACCAGTGCGGCGGCAGGTGCAGGCTGGCGTGCCAGGCGGTGTCGGTGCGGCCCAGGATCACGTCGGCGGGCAGCCACTGGCGCACCGCGCGGCGCAACGCTTCCCGGCGTTCACCCAGGTGCTCGCGCAGCTTGCGCAGGTGGGTGTTCAGGTGGCCGCCGTCGATGAAGGCCTCCAGCGCCAGCTGCTGCGCCACCGGCGTGTGGTCGCCCAGCGGGCCGCGGGCGGTGATGAACACATCGGCCAGGTGCTGCGGCACCACCAGGTAGCCGATGCGCAGCGACGGGAACACGATGCCCTCGAAGGTGCCCATCAGGACCACGCGGTCGGCGCGGTCGCGTGCCATCAGCGCCGCCGGGGCCGGCGGGCGGTGCACGATCTCGTCGTTGAAAACGCCCTCGACGATCCAGCCCTCGTGCGCCGCGGCCCAGGCCAGCAGCGCATCGCCGCGTGTGCGGGAGGTGGCGGTGCCGAGCGGGAACTGCGCCAGCGGGTGCAGGTAGGCCAGGCGCGCGCTGGGGGCCAGGGCCTGCGCACGGGCGACGTCGAAGCCCTCGTCGTCCAGCGGTACACCGGTCACCCTGCAATGCAGCATCTCCAGCAGCAGTGGCAGGCTGGGGTGGCTGGGGTCTTCGATCCAGACGCCGTCACCGGGTTTGAGCAGCACCCGGGCGATGGTCTCCAGCGCCTGCAGCGGGCCGTTGACGACGATGACCTGCTCACCCGTGCAATGCAGCCCGCGGGTCAGCGCCAGGTGGCGCGCGATGGCCGAGCGCAGCGTGGGCAGGCCGGCGCTGGGGCCGTAGCCCAGGTGGTCGCGCCACTCCTCCTGCAAGGCGGCCGTCATCAGCCGCCGCCAGCGCTCCAGCGGAAACACGGCCTCCGGCCACGCGCGCGGGTGCAGCACCGGCGGGTGGAACTGCTGGCGCGGCAGCTCGAAGGCACGGGCCAAGGCCAGGTAGGGCGAAAACTGCTCCAGCCTTCGGCGCGCCGCCAGGTTGGCCTCGGGTGCCAGGGTGTCGGGCACGGGGATGTGGGCCACCGGAACATCGTGCCGCACATAGCTGCCGTCGCCCACGCGCCGCTCCACCAGGCCCTCGGCCTGCAGCTGGGCAAAGGCTTCGTCGACGACACCGCGCGCCACGCGCCATTCACGCGCCAGCTGCCGCGCCGAGGGCAGGCGCGCGCCCGGGCCCAGCGTGCCGCTGCGTATCTGCTCGGCCACGGTGCGGTAGACCTGCGCACGGCGGCCGCGCAGCTGGTGCGCGTCGTCGGCCATGGTGGGCAGCAGGGCACCGGCGGCTCGTTTGCTCAAAGGAAGTCCATTCCTGCCTTGAAGGGGAATGGCGCATGCTGGCCGTGCACAAGATGTTTGGCGACCGCCCGCCGATGAACGGCGGTTCTGCGGGCATGGTTGGCGTGTCGCGCCGACAGGCGTGGGCCGTCGGCCATTGGCCCGCCGCCACAGCCCGGAATGGCCCTTGCGGCGGGCCGGCCGCGCCGCCGATGATGCAGCCGCCATGCACCTTTCCCCCGCCGATCTGCCCCCCGCCGACCTGCCCCCCACGGACAGCGCGATGCCGCCGCGGTTGCTGCTCTTCGTGGGCCCCGGCCTGCAGCCCGAGGCCGAGCTGGCCACGCTGCTGGCGCGCAGCGGCTGGCGCTGCTGGTGGCTGGCCGATGCTGCGGCGGCGCTGCAGGCCGCGGCCCATGCGCGTTTCGACGCGCTGGTGCTGGGCGCGCCGGCCATGGGCGGGCCGCCGGTGCGGCAGATCGAGACGCTGCGCCAGACCCTGGCCTGCACCGTGCTGGTGGTGGCGCCGCGGCACGACGAGGTGGACGAGATCATCGCGCTGGAGCTCGGGGCCGACGCCTACCTGGCCGGCCCGCTGGCGCCGCGCCGGCTGCACGCCCACCTGACAGCGCTGATGCGCCAGCGCCCGGTGGCGCAGCCTGACCGCGCGCAGCTGCGGCTGGGCGAGTGGACGCTGGACAGCGCCGCGCAGCGCCTGGCGCACGACGACGGCCGCCACGTGGGCCTGACGGCGGTGCAGGCCGGTCTGCTGCTGGCGCTGGCGGCCGAAGCCGGGCGCGTGGTGCCACGCGCCGCACTGGCGCTGGCCGCCGGCCCCGACAAGGCCTTGCACTGCCGCAGCGTGGACGTCTATGTCGCCCGGCTGCGCCGCCGCCTGCGCGAGGGCCGCGTCGACGGCCTGGCCATCGACGGTGTGCGTGGCCTGGGCTACACGCTCAGCCTGGCACCGAGCCCGCGCCAGCCGGCGAGCGATCTGGCCTGGTGGCCGCGCAGCAGCGCGCTGCCACAAGCCTTGGTGCAGCCGGGGGTCGAAACCAGCTGATCAAGGGTTTGCGAAGTCACCACTGGCCGTAGAAAACGCCCGCCCGTTTGTGGCCGGCGGTGGCGGCTTCCACCTGCGCATGCGTCACCGTGGTGCGGTGGCGCCGTTCCGCCAGGAAGGCCAGCAGCATCGTGCGCAATTCGGCGCGCACGGCGGCCGTGCCGGCTTCGCGGCCGAGGTCGACATACTGCTGCGGGTCGGCCTGCAGGTCGTACAGCTGCTCGGGTTCATCGAGCCAGTACACGTAGCGCCAGCGCGGCGTGCGCAGGCTGAAGGCGCGGCAGCGGTCCACCGCCTTGCCCAGCGTCAGCCGGGCCTGGCGGTAGGCGTAGTCCAGCTCGCTGTAGGCAAAGCCGCGCCAGCCGGCCACCGGCTCGCCGCGCAGCAGCGGCAGCAGGCTGCGGCCTTCCAGCCGGTGGCTGGGCAGCGGCAGGCCCAGGGTGTCCAGCACCGTGGGCACCACGTCCACCGCTTCCACGAAACGTTGCTCCACCGTGCCGCGTGTGGCATCGGCCGCGGCGCGCGGGTCCACCACGATGAAGGGCACCTGCTGCACCGTGTCGTGGAACAGCTCCTTCTCGCCCAGCCAGTGGTCGCCCAGGTAGTCGCCATGGTCGGCGGTGAAGACGATCAAGGTGTCGTCGAGCCGGCCGCGTGTGGCCAGGTGTTCGAAGAGCCGGCCCAGGTGGTGGTCCAGCTGCGTGATCAGGCCCTGGTAGGCCGGACGCACCGTGCGGATGCAGTCATCGCGCTGGAAGCTCTGGCACTCCTCCTGCTGGAAGTACGCACCCAGCACCGGGTGCGGGTTCTCGCGCTCGGCGGCGTGGCGCTGCACCGGCAGGCACTGGTCGGCCGTGTACAGCGCGTGGTATGGCGCGGGCGCCATGTAGGGCCAGTGGGGTTTGACGTAGCTGAGGTGCAGCACCCAGGGCTGGGCACCCATGTGGTCGATGAAACCGATGGCCTGGTCCGTCATGTAGGCGGTTTCGGAATGTTCTTCCTTCACGCGCGCCGGCAGGTGGCAGTGCCGCATGTGCCAGCCGCTGACCACCTCGCCCTCGCCGTTGACGGCGCTGATGACGTGTTCGCTCCAGGGGTCGTCACCACCGTAGCCGTGGGCGCGCAGGTAGGCCGGGTAACCCGATTCGGCGCCGGGTGCGTGGTGGCCGTCGTAGCGGTCGATCTCCTGGAAGCCGCCCTGGCGCAGCAGCGTGGCCAGTTCGCTGCCACCTTCCAGCTGCAGCCGCTTCAGGCCCTGCAGGTCGGGCATCACGTGTGTCTTGCCGGCCAGTGCCAGCCGGTGGCCGCTCTGGCCCAGCATCTCGCCCAGCGTCACCTCGCCCACCGACAGCGGCACCCGATTCCAGGTGGCGCCGTGGCTGATGGGGTAACGCCCGGTGTAGTAGCTCATGCGGCTGGGGCCGCAGACGCCGCTGTTGACGAAGGCATTGGCAAACCGCACGCCGCGCGCGGCCAACGCGTCGATGTTCGGCGTCTGGATGTGCGGGTGGCCGGCGCAGCCCAGGTGGTCGGCGCGCAGCTGGTCGGCCATGATGAACAACACGTTCATCATTGATCCGGTTTGAAGCCCGAGGCCTTGATGACGGGGCCCCAACGCTCGTAGTCGGCCTTGAGCACGGTGGCCAGGCGATCCGGGCCGTAACCCGTCGGCTCCAGGCCCATCTCCACCAGCTTCTTGTTCAGCGCGGGGTCGTTCACCGCGGCCATCGCGGCCTTGGCGATGCGGTCCAGCGTGGCGGGTGGCGTGCCAGCCGGCGCGAACATCGCGTACCAGGGTTTGGCCACCAGGTCGTAACCCAGCTCCTTGAAGGTGGGCACGTTGGGGAAGGCCGGGTCGCGCTGGTCGCCGGCCATTGCCAGCAGGCGCGCACGGTCTGCCTGCACCAGCGTGCGCACGTCCGCGGCCACGGTCGAGAGCGCCGCGATCTCGCCACCGGCCAGCGCCTGCATCGCCGCGGCCGTGCCCTTGTAGGGCACATGCGTCAGGTTCAGGCCCGCGGTGCGCGCAAACATCACGCCCAGGAAGTGCGGGATGCTGCCCGGCGCGGCCGAGCCGTAGAAGCCGTTTTTCTCGGGGTTGGCCTTGACCCAGGCCACGTACTCGGCCAGCGTCTTGGCGGGCACGTTGGTGGCCACGCCCAGGCCGACGTGGAAGTTGGCCAGGTGCGCCACCGGCGCAAAGTCTTTGAACGGGTCGTAGCGCAGCTGCCCGGCGTAGCTGTGCGGGAAGATGCCCATGGTCGCGATGGGTGTCATCAGCAGCGTGTTGCCATCGGGCGGCGCGGCCTTCACCAGCTCGTTGGCGATGCGGCCACCGGCGCCAGGTTTGTTCTCGACGATCACGGTCTGCTTCAGCGTGGCCGCCATGTGTTCGGCCACCACCCGCGTGAGCGAGTCGGACGTGGCGCCCGCCGGGTAGCCGACGATGATCTTCAGCGGCGCGGGCGCCTGGGCCATCGCGGGCAGTGCAGGCAGGGCCAGCAGCGTGGCGGCCAGCAAGAGGGTTCGGCGCATGGGGGCAGTCTCCGTTCGAGGGGTGTGCGCCGCAATCTACGGGCTGGCCGTACAGTTGTTGAAAACAATCCATGCCGGGGATGAACCTGACGACGACCCTGACCCAGCCGCGCACGCTGGACGATCTGCTGAACTACCGCCTGCTGAAGCTGTATGCGCTCAGCGGTGCGCCCGTCATCCGGCTGCTGGAGGGCAGCTACGGCATCGCGCGGCGCGAGTGGCGGCTGATCGCGCTGCTGGCCTCGCGCGGGCCACTCTCGCCCTCGGCCCTGGCCGAGGAGGCGCAGCTGGACCGCCCCCGCACGAGCCGCGCCATCGGCACGCTCAGCGCCAAGGGCCTGCTGGCGCGTGTGCCGCAGCCGGGGGACCACCGGCGTGCGCAGGTGGCCCTCACCGACGCCGGCCAGGCGCTGGTGGCCGAGGTTTTCCCGCAGGTGGCGGCGATCAACAGCGCGGTCGTGGCGGCCCTGGACCCGGCCGCGGTGCAGGCGCTGGACCGGGCCCTGACCACGCTGACCACCCAGGCCCGCCGCCTGAACCAGGAGCTGGTGCAGGACGTGCGCGCCAACCGCCGTGCCGGGGGCTCGCGGCGGGTGCAGCGCCCTTGACAACGATGACACCCGCGGCCTGGTTCGCCGCGCGCGGTTGGGCACCGTTCGCCTTCCAGCAAGACGTCTGGGCCGCGATGGCCGGTGGCCGCAGCGGCCTGCTGCACGCCACCACCGGCAGCGGCAAGACCTACGCGGTGTGGATGGGCGCGCTGCAGCGCCAACGTCCACCACCCGGCCCGGGCACCGGCCTGCAGGTGCTGTGGCTCACGCCGATGCGCGCGCTGGCGGCCGACACCACGCGGGCGCTGCAGCTGCCCTTGCCCGAGCTCGCGCCCGGCTGGGCCGTGGGCCAGCGCACCGGCGACACCCCCAGCGCCGAACGTGCGCGCCAGGACAGGCGTTTCCCCGCTGCGCTGGTGACCACGCCGGAGTCGCTGAGCCTGATGCTCACCCGCGAGCAGGCGCGGGCCGAGCTGGGCGGCGTGCACACCGTCGTCGTCGATGAATGGCACGAGCTCATCGGCAGCAAACGCGGCGTGCAGGTGCAACTGGCGCTGGCCCGGCTGCGGCGCTGGCACCCGTCGCTCGTGGTCTGGGGCCTGTCGGCCACGCTGGGCAACCTGGACGAGGCGATGGACACGCTCTGCGGCCCGGGTGGCACCCTGGTGCGCGGGCGCATCGACAAGGCGCTGGTCATCGACACCTTGCCGCCGGCCGACCCCGGCCGCTTCAGCTGGGGCGGCCACCTGGGCGCGCAGATGCAGCAGCCGGTGGTCGACGAGATCCAGCGCTCCGGCCCCACGCTGGTCTTCACCAACACACGCAGCCAGGCCGAGATCTGGTACCAGCTGCTGCTGGCCGCACGCCCTGACTGGGCCGGCGGGGTGGCGCTGCACCACGGCAGCCTGGACAAGGCCACGCGCGAGTGGGTGGAAGCCGGGCTCAAGGCCGGGCAGCTGAAGGCCGTGGTGGCCACCTCGTCGCTGGACCTCGGCGTCGATTTTCTGCCGGTGGAGCGTGTGCTGCAGATCGGCAGCGCCAAGGGCGTGGCGCGGCTGCTGCAGCGCGCCGGACGCAGCGGCCATGCGCCGGGCCGCGCCAGCCGCATCACGCTGGTGCCCACCAACACGCTGGAGCTGGTGGAAGCCGCCGCCGCGCGCCGCGCTGCGCTGGCCGGGCAGGTGGAATCGCGGGTGACGCCGCACAAGCCGCTGGACGTGCTGGTGCAGCACCTGGTCACGGTGGCGCTGGGCGGGGGTTTTGAGGCCGATGCGCTGTTGGAGGAGGTGCGCAGCGCGCCGGCCTACAACACGCTCACCCGCGCCGAGTTTGACTGGTGCCTGGCCTTCGTCGAACGTGGCGGCAACAGCCTGTACGCCTACCCCGAGTACCACCGCGTGAAACACGTGGACGGCCTGTGGCGCGTGCCCGACCGCGGCATCGCGCGCCGCCACCGGCTGCAGGTGGGCACCATCGTCGGTGACGCGGTGATGAAGGTGCAGTGGCTGTCAGGGGGAGGAGGGGGCGGCACGCTGGGCACCATCGAAGAGAGTTTCATCGGACGCCTGAACAAAGGCGACCACTTCGTGTTTGCCGGGCGTGTGCTGGAATACGTGCGCACCGTGGACATGGCGGCGCTGGTCAAACGCGCCAGCAAACCCAAGGGCATCGTGCCCAGCTGGGGCGGCAGCAAGATGCCGCTGTCCAGCGAGATGGCCGAGGCCGTGCAGGCGCTGCTGGACGATGCGGCGCGGGGTGATTTCAGCGAGCCCGAGATGACGGTCGCCCAGCCGATGCTGGCGGCCCAGGCAAGGCTGTCCAAGCTGCCGCAGCGCGGCCGGCTGCTGGCCGAGACGCTGACCACACGCGAAGGCCAGCACCTGTTTTTGTACCCCTTCGGTGGGCGCAACGTGCACATCGGCCTGGCCCAATTGCTCGCCTGGCGGCTGGCCCGGACCCAGCCCAACACCTTCTCGCTCAGCGTCAACGACTACGGGCTGGAGATCGTGGCCGCGCAGCCGCCGGACCTGGCGGCGCTGCACGACGGCAGCTTGTTCGACACCCAGGACCTGATGGCCGACGTGCTGGCCAGCCTGAACAGTGGCGCGCTGGCGCAGCGGCGCTTCCGCGAGATCGCACGCGTGGCCGGGCTGGTCTTCAGCGGTTACCCGGGCGCGCCCAAGAGCATGAAACAGCTGCAGGCCTCCAGCAGCCTGTTCTGGGAGGTCTTCCGCCAGTACGACGCCGGCAACCGGCTGCTGGGCCAGGCCGAGCAGGAGGTGCTGGCCCAAGAGCTGGAGCTGGGCCGCCTGCAGGCCGTGCTGCAGCGCCTGGCCGCCAGTGCGCTGGACCTGGTGCCGCTGCGCAGCGCCAGCCCGTTCTGTCTGCCCTTGATGGTGGAGCGCCTGCGCGAGCAGCTGAGCACCGAAAAGCTGAACGATCGGCTGCAGCGTCTGCTGGCCGAGGCAGAACAAGCGCTCACCGATCCACCCGCTGCTGCACTCACCGCTTCACCCGCGCGTCGCCGCCGCCGTGGCAGCATAGGCACCTGAACCCTGGAGCCTTGTCCATGAAGAACCTGCTCGCTGTGGCCCTGCTGGCCGCGACCCTGCTGGCCCTGCCCGCCGTGGCCGCGCCGCTGCAAGGCCAGGTGACCAAGCTCTTTGACGGTGACAGCTTCATCTTCCAGCCGGCCGGTGGCGGCAAGCCGCTGGAGGTCCGGCTGAAGGACATCGACGCGCCCGAGATCTGCCAGGCCGGCGGCCCCGCAGCCCGTGATTTCCTGCAGGACTACGTGCGCGACAAGACGGTGCGCATCGAGACCCTGGGCAAGGACACCTACGGCCGCACGTTGGCGGTGCTGACGGTGGACGAGATGAACATCAACCAGCGCATGGTGGCCGAGGGCCACGCCTGGAGCGCGCGCACCAAGTGGAACCAGGGCCCGTTGGTGTCGCAGGAGCGCATGGCCCAGGCGCTCAAGCGCGGCCTGCACGCCACGCCAGGGGCGGTGATGCCCAGCGAGTTCCGCAAGCAGAAGGGGCCCTGTGGCGGGGACGCGGCGTCGGCGCCGACAGCGGGCAAGGCAACACCCACCGCACCCGCCGCACCCACCATGCCTGCGCCGGTTGCCACGGGCAAGGCCGTGCCGGCCCGCTGTGATGGCCGCACCCATTGTTCGCAGATGACCTCGTGCGCCGAGGCCAGGTACTTCCTGGCCAACTGCCCGGGCGTGAAGATGGACGGCAACAACGACGGTGTGCCTTGCGAACAGCAGTGGTGCCGCTAGGCCAGATCCGCAAACGTCCACCGCGACACGCTGACCCGGGTGCCCCGGGTCTGGTTGCCGCCGAGCATCCAGAAC
Source organism: Rubrivivax sp. (assembly GCA_018780805.1). Taxonomy (GTDB): domain Bacteria; phylum Pseudomonadota; class Gammaproteobacteria; order Burkholderiales; family Burkholderiaceae_C; genus Rubrivivax. Next base: position 18,874 of record JADMJD010000054.1, read on the forward strand.
TCGGACTGCGACGCCGCGACCTCGAGCACAAAGCCGACATGGTGCCCGCCCCCGGGCACGTTCACGACCACCACGTCGCCGGCTGCCGGCGGCAACGGCGGGGTGGCGGGTGGCGTCGCCGGCATCGGCCCGGTGCGTGACCAGCCGCGCCAGTTCTTGGCACCCTCGGGCGCCACCGGAATGGCCAGGGTCTGGGCCGGCTGGACGAGGTTGTTGTGCTGCTCCAGCACCCAGGCGACGAACATGCCACACCAGGGCGTGGAGTCGCCCTGTGGGGCCAGCCCGCGGCCGCAGGCTTGGAGGTAGCTGCACACCCGCGGGTTGCTGGTGGCCTGGCTGCTGCCGTTGAGTTCCACCTGGCCCAGCTCGCCCAGGGCCCAGTCCATCCACGGTGAAACGGGGTCACGCGGGAACACCGCCGTGGCCGGTGCGAGCAGGGTCTGGATCTGGGCTTCGTCGAGTTCGTCCAGTTGTTCCGGGTGTTGCACAGCGGCTGTCACCACCTTGCGTTGCCGCAAGGGTGTGGTGTTGTCGGCCTTGTAGCGGTACAGCACCGCGAGCGCCCGCAGGTCGTCACTGAAGCGGTCTTCGGTCAGCGGGATGCGCTGCGGGAAGGCCAGCTTGTGGTTGAGGTTCTGGCCCAGTGCCGATGCCAACGCCCAGGGGCTGCGCAGGCGAGGGCGGCTGCCCAGCACCGGTCCGATCACGTCACGGGCCTGCACCGGCGGACGCCCGACGAGCCGGGTGTAGGTGGCCAGGCTCAGGCGGTCAGTGTCACCCAGGCCCCGGTCGCGGCACTCGCGTCGAATGGCTTCGCGGGTGGTCTCGTCCAGCTTGCCGCTGGCCGGCTGCACGTTCAGCGCAATCTGCAGCGCAATGACCTCGCGGGGCAGCAGCTGGTCTTCAAAGGTGTTGCCGGCACCTTCCACGGCAGGCAGGGTCGCCGGGTCGCCCGGTCCACCTTGTGGCCTGGGAGCCGACGGCGCCACCGCGCTGGGCGTTGCGGCCGGCGGCAAGGGCAGGGTGCCGATGCCCTTGAGCGCACCCTGCTGCGCCTCGCGCACGGCGCCGGCATTGCGCACCCGCACCAGCTTGCTCAGAAGATCGAACCAGAACGGCGCACCCAGCGAGACAAAGATGGTTGAAAGCAGCACGCCAGCGAGCCAGGGCAGCAGGCTCCAGGGCTCGAATTGCAAGACCATCGTCCCTGCACCCAGCGTGGGCAAGGGCACGGCTGCGGCGCCACCGCACCAGCTCGCTGCCCACTGGCTGGCCCCGCCGCTGGTCGGCGCCGGTTCCACCACCGTGCAGAACTGACGCCGGCGGTTGGCGCTGGAATGCCCCAGCGGCAGGCGGTCCATGATCTGCAACTCGCGGCGCACGCAGGTGTCGAACTGGTCCATCGAAGTCGGCCCCAGGCGTGCGCAGCGGTTGTAGGCCGAGGGGTCGGTCTGAAACAGCAGGCGCAGGCTGCCGCGTGTTTCGCTGTGGCGGATCAGCGCGAGCAGGCCCGACTTGCTGTCTTCGAGCGCTTGTGCTGCATCCAGCATCAAACGCCGCGTGTCGGCCGCTGCGCTGGCCGTGCTGGCCGCACGCACCCAGGCCGACACGTGGCTCATGCAGTTGTAGGCGGCGCGTAGGCGGTGCGGGCTGCCAGCGCCAAGGTCGGTTTGCGTTTTCTGGATCGTTTGTTCGATGTACGGCAGCAGAGCCGGCAGCATGGTCTGCCAGGTATCGGCGTTCGACAGGTACTTGCCCTCCTCCCAGGCCTTGTCTGGCACGGCCTTGGGCACCCCGGTGGCGTCCTTCACGTCTTTGCACAGGGTCTCGGCGTCCGACACGTAGTGGCCGTAGCCCGCGACTGCCTTGTCGCGGCGAAAGGCCTCACGCAGCGCTGCGATGGCGTCGATGAGCCGGGCCACGGTACGGGTTTCCGGATCGACCACCACCGTCACCGCACCGCCCACCGGCGCAGCGCTGTCCTTTTGCTCTACGACGCGGTCCGCGATCCGGCCCAGACCGGCGCGCAGTTCGGGGTCGGCTCCGAGCGTGTTGCTGATGTGGACCGTGTCCACGTTCAGCAGCACGCACATCAGCAAGGCCAGGGTCAGGCCGACCTGACCGGCGCGGCGTTTGTACCAGCCCTCGGACCGGTTACCGATGTCGGTGAACCAGCGCGCGATGGCCGCTTCAAACCCGCCCCAGTTGCGTTCGTTGCCCACCACCAATCCACGCAGGCCGCGGATCAGCTTTGCGCGGCGGCTGTTGGCGCCGGTGGCCTGGTCGATCTGGTCGAGAAACCGGTCCGGCGAGGCGAAGTCTTCGCTGGCGTGGCGCCCCTTGGGGTTCAACTCCATCAGCAGCGCGCGGGCAAACAGATCCGGGGGAATCGCCGATGGTCCGCGGGTCACCTTCAGGCGCATCATGCTGCCCGGCTGGGCCTGGTCGCCATCGGACAGTGCAAACAGCAGCGGGTTTGCGTAAAGCCTCTGCTGCAGGTCGTCATCCTGCGCTACGGCCTCGTGCACCAGCCGGTGCAGGTTTTGCACGCGGCCACGCAGAAAGGTCCCATGCCAGATCTCCTGCACCTTCATCACCAGCAGCGACAGGCTGGCATAGATGAGCACCAGGCCGATGGCCACCTCGATCAAGACGTTGTCCATGTCGCCGCCTATCGGATGTCGTTGTAGAACTCATGCCGCCCGATCACCGCACAAGGGCGTTTGTCGTTCAGCCAGTGAGGCCGCGTACGCAGCCACGTGGCCACGTAGTGCCGGGCGCCGACCGTGGGGTCGGGCAACTGGCCGCCCAGGGCCTGCGCGGCGATGTTTAGCGCCGCCAGGAACGGCGCGTCGTTCTGTGCTGCGACCCGCTCCAGCGCTGAGCGGTTAGGGTCATTGCGGTTCCAGCAGCTGAACTGCGCAGGGTCCAGGCACACCTCGGCTACGCTGGCGCGGCCGCGATAGCCGGTGCGCCAGCGGTTGAGCACCACGGCCGCCACGGCCGCCATGCCCGGCTCTCCATCGCCGCGGGCTTCGCCCCACAAAGTCCGTGCCAGAACCTGCAAGTCGTGTGCCGCCGGGCCGCCGGCGCCAGGCGTGACCGCGGGCGCCACCGTGGGGGCTTGTGGTGCCGGCAACGCTGGCCAATCGTCCGCGCGCAGTGTGGCCAGGTCGTGCCGTGTGAAGGGTTTGACGCTGAACCAGTCCAGCGCCGGCTTTACCCGCGTCATCAGGGCGTTGGCGCCCATGGCACTGGCCGGGTCAAGCGCGCCGATGTGCATGCCGAGCAGGTGGTCTCCCGCGCTCCAGAGAGCCCCGCCACTGTCGCCTGCTACTGTGGGGCTAGCGGTGGCGTAGCCCAGCCCGTCCTCGAGGAAGTAGGTGCTGGTGGCGTTGGCACCGGTCACGACCTCACCGGACCACTGCACCAGCAGACGACCGTCCAGCGGCCCGCCCGGGCGTTGCAGGGCAACGGGCAGCGCAGGTCCGATCTGGTCGTTCAACCCCGCCGGCAGCCACTCGGGATCCAGTGTGCGCAAGGCGTGCAGGCTGCCGCTGTCCAGTTCCACCAGGGCGGCGTCCAACCGCGTGGCGGGTTGACCCACCGGGCGCAGCGGGGCCCATTCGCAGAGTTGGCCAGTCACGCTGCCGAGCGCCGCGTGGCCGATGTGGACCCCGTCGCGGAAGCGTGCTGCCGCGTCCGGGGCCACCACGTGGGCGCAGGTGAGCAGGTAGTGGCGCTCCGGGCTCAGCCGGTCGCGCACCAGCGCCGTGGCGGTGCCGATCTCGTTTGTGCGTTGCGCCGTCAGCTGCGGCGGGACCGCCGCCTGCGCCCGTGCCTGCCCGGCGTGCAAGGCCACCAGCGGCAGGGTGTGCCCGCCCAGATGCAGAGTCTTCGGGACGGTCCGGACGCTCACGCCTTCCCGCAAGACCACCTGCAGCGCGGTGCCGGGTGCGGCCCGAAGCGGCATCGTGATGGCCTGCACGGCCTGGGGGCACCACCAGTCGGGGCCGACGCCGTCGTGGCGGTACCAGCGCCAGGCCAGATGGCGGCTGGCGATCTGGAAGGCCGACAGGGCGGGCCGGCTCACCGCAGAGCCCCGATGGGGGTGACCTGGACCTGCGGGGTGCTGCTGGCGCTGCTGGCGGCGCCAGCAGCGCTGTCGGTGGCGCGCCGCAGCAATTCGGCCGTGAAGCCACCGAGATCACCCTCGGTGCAACCCAGGTCGGCGGCATGGTTGCGGGCGCTGAGGACACGGGCTGCATGTTGGGTCCGCCAATGTGCCGTCAGTGCGGCTTGCTGCTCCAGCCGGGCTTGTTCGTGCAGCCAGAAGTCCTTCACTGCTTGCGCCGAGTCGACGGTCAGCCCCGCCAAGCGGGCTGGCGTCGGCACCCACGCCGTGGCCGGCGCGGCGCCGCTCTGTCCCGTGGCACGGCTGACGAAGCGACGCTCCGCCGCAATGCCCTGTTCGAACGCCTGGGCGATCTCGCGGGCCGCGTCGAAGGGATTGCGGGGCTCGGCGGCACGGCCGGCCAAGGCCTGCTCCAGGGCGCTGTTTAGCGTGCCCCGCCGTTGCCGCAGCCGTGTGCCCGCGCCGCCCAGCTCGCGTGCCAGCCGAGTGGCCGCCGCCCACTCGTCGTTGGCCTTTTTCATCAAGGCGGCGGTGCTGTCTGTGAAGGCCTGTGTCGGGTCGGGCAGGGGCACGGGTGCGCCACCCTGGCCGATGGCGGACAGCCGCGTGCGCTGTACTTCGGTCTGCCCGCGTTGGACGGGGGCCTTCGGTTTCAGATGCAGCGACAGCAGGACACGTGTGCGTGCCTGGGCATGGTCGGTGATGGCCCGGGCCAACGCTGCGTTGAGCGCCAGCAGCCCCGGGCCGCCGTCGTCGGGCGCCAGGCCTTGGGGGTAGACCTCTGCCTCTGCTTCGGCCATCGCGCAGGCCATGCGTGTGGCCACACGGGCGTAGATCTTGTCCCGCTCCGGGATGCCGGCGTTCAGCAGCCCGTAGGTCGCCGTGGCAAACGCGACGGTGTCGATCGTGCGCCATGCGGGCTCACGGACCTTCTTGGCCAGGAAGAAGGAGCCCAGCGGCCACAGCAGGGCGTTGTACGCGGTGTTGAGGTTGGTGCGCTCGACAGACAGGGTGACCAATTCGCGCCGCCACTCGTCGGCTTCCCACATTGCACGGCCCAGGCCGCCGTGGAAGCCATCGATGTCGATGGCCAGGGCGGCGCAACGTGTGTCGTGGGCATCCTTCGGCACGCAGGGCACGTGGGCACGCTCGACCTGGCCGCCTGTGTGCAGCGGAAAGCGGCGGTTATCCTGGCGGCTGGGCAGCGGCTGCAGGATGCTGCAACCCAAGGTCAGGGTCAGCGCCGCAGCGGGGGCTGCCAGCCTGGCGATGCTGAGCGAGGGACGGCTGGGGCGCATGGCGCATTCCTCCACAGGGACGTGAGCCGGACGCACGCTGAACCTAGCGTGGCCGACTCTGGGCCGCCAGTGTGGTCACAACCCCACCCACGGGCATCGCCAATGCGGTGTACCGAGCACCCCGGCACGGAACCTGCACGCCCTCGCGGCATGACCGCCGCCTTGCCCGAAGAGATCCGCACCCATACGCTGTTCGAAGACGCGCAGGCGCTCTTCACCGGCACCTTGTTCGTCAGCCTGGCGCTGATCCTGTTTGCGCAGGTGGGCCTGCTCACGGGTGGCACGGCGGGCGCGGCCTTTGTGTTGCACTACGCCACCGGCATCGGCCTGGGCCAGCTGTTTTTCCTGATCAACCTGCCGTTCTACTGGTTCGCCTGGCGGCGCATGGGGCGAGAGTTCACGCTGAAGACCTTCCTCGCGATCACGCTGCTGTCGGCCTTCACCGAGTTCTCGCCGCGCCTGTTTGCCATCGAGCGACTGCACCCGGGTTATGCCGCGGTGCTGGGCGGGCTGCTGCTGGGCTCGGGCTGTTTGTTCCTGGCGCGCCACCGCGCCAGCCTGGGCGGGGCCACCATCGTGTCGCTCTACCTGCAGCAAAGCCGGGGCTGGCGCGCCGGCGCGGTGCAGATGGGCATCGACTGCAGCATCGTGCTGCTGGCGCTCACCGTGGTGCCACCCGACCGTGTGGCCTGGTCGGTGCTGGCCGCGGTGGTGATGAATTTGTTCATCGCCATCAACCACCGGCCCGGTCGTTATGCCGTGCTGTGAGCGCGGTGCGCTGAGTCAGCGTTTCTTGGCCCAGCGCAGCTCGGTCATGTCGTTGGGCCACTGCACCAGGTCCACGTTCTGCGCCATCGCCCAGTTCAGCTTGCGGCGGTACAGCGGCACAAAGGGCAGGTCGGCTGCGACCTTCTGCAGCACCTCGCGCACCAGGCCGCGGCGTTTGGCCAGGTCGGGTTCGACGCGGATGGCGTCGATCAGCTTGTCCAGCGCCGGGTTGCTGTAGCGCCCGGCGTTGAAGCTGCCCAGACCGTCTTTGTCGTAGCTGCGGAACAGGCCGTTCAGCGAGTTCCAGGGGTCGGGTGACGCGGTCCAGCCGTATTCAATGAAACTCGCCGTGCCCTGCGTGAGCTTGGGGAAAAACTGGCTCGGCGCACTGGCGCGCAGCGTGGCGCGGATGCCCACCTGCGTCAGCATCGACACCGCGGCCTGGCAGACGTTTTGCCGCCACGTCACGTTCACACAATCCAGCGTGACGCCAAAGCCGTTGGGGTAGCCCGCTTCGGCCAGCAGCGCCTTGGCCCGCGCCGGGTCGAATGGCAGGGGTTTGCTGGCGCTGGCGTCCACGCCATCCACCAGCGGCGACAAAAACCCCCCGGTCGGCTCGGCCTGGCCGCGCAGCACCTTGTCGATGATCAGCGGGATGTTCAGCGCATGCGCCACGGCCTGGCGCACCCGCAGGTCCTTGAAGGGGTTGCGGCCCTTCACGTCGCTGAATTCCAGCTCGGGCCGCGCCTGGTCGAAGGTGAAGTACTGCTGGCCCAGCTCGGCCACGCCCGTCACCTTGAGCTTGCTTTCGCGCTGCAGGCGGGCGATGTCCTGGAAGGGCGGGTCCAGCACCAGATCGACCTCGCCCGAGGCCAGCGCCGCCAGGCGTGTGGCGTCGCTCTTGATGACGATGAACTGCACCTCGGCCAGGTTGCCGTTGCGCGCATCGCCGCGGCCCCACCACGCATCGTGGCGCTGCAGCACGGTGCGCAGGTCGGATTCGTAGCTGGCCAGCTTGTAGGGCCCGGTGCCGTTGGCGTAGCGCGCGGTGTGGGTCTCCTGTTTGGCGTTGAAATCCTGCGCCACCTGCGCGCCGTGTTGCACGCTCCAGGCACGGCTCATGATGGAGATGTACTGCAGCTTTTCGGGCAGCACCGCGTCGGGCGCTTCCAGCAAAAAGTCCACTGCCAGCGGGCCGGCGGCACGCACCTCGGCCACGCCCTTGAGCTGGAAGGCACGCTGCGAGGTCTTGCCCATCGCGCGCTGCAGCGAAAACACCACGTCGTCCGCGGTCATCGTGCTGCCGTCGTGGAACTTCACGTCGGGCCGCAGCTGGAAGCGCCAGCGCCGCGGCTCGGGCTGCGACCACGACAGCGCCAGCGCCGGCTCCAGCTTGAACAACGCATCACGCCCCACCAGCGATTCGTGCACCTGGTAGGCGATGCGCGAGTGGTACAGCAGCGCCAGCGCATGCGGGTCTTGCGTCTGCGGGTCGAAGGCGCTGGCGATCTTCAGCGTCTGCGCCGTGGCCGCGGTGCCCAGCAGGGCCAGCACCAGCAACAGAAAGCGTTTCATGCGAACCTGCGGTCGCGCACCCCGCGCGCCGCCTCCAGAAAGTCGTTCAGGATGGGGTGGCCGTCCAGCTGCTCGGCGTGCAGCTGGTCCAGGGCCATGAATTCGGGGTGCCACTGCATGCCGAACACGTAGCTCGGCCCGCGCCAGCGGATGGCCTCCACCAAGCCGTCGGGCGCCTGGGCTTCGACCACCAGGTCGCGGCCCAGGTCCTTCACCGCCTGGTGGTGAATGCTGTTGACACTGGCCGTCTCCTGCCCCGCGTACAGCCCAGCCAGGCGTGTGCCGGGCACGAAGCGCACGGCATGGAACTGGCGTTCGTAGTGGGCCAGGTCGAGGTGGCCCACGTTGTCGGGGCGCTGGGTCGGGATGTCCTGGTACAGCGTGCCGCCGAAGGCCACGTTCAGCAACTGGCAGCCGCGGCAGACCCCCAGCACCGGCTTGCCGGCCTGGATGAAACGGTCCACCAGGTCCATCTCGTAGCGGTCGCGCACGCGGTCGCCCTGCCACTCGGGTTTCAGCGGGGTCTCGCCATAGGTCTGCGGCGCGAGGTCGTTGCCGCCCTGCAGCACCAGGCCGTCCAGCGCCTCGGCATACCCGCGCAGGCTCAGGTCGGCGCGCTTGACCAGGCTGTCGCTCTCGACGGCGGGGATCATCACCGCCAGCACCCGGGGCGACATCAGCCAGTGCGCGACGGATTGCTCCAGGTAGTGCAGGGTCTTGGTCCAGACGCCGCCCAGGTCCAGCACCGGGCCGCGGGGGTAGTAGATGCGGGCGGAGATGCCGATCAGCAGGGGCCGGTGGTCACTCATCCGTGACAGTGTAGTGACCCCGCAGCAGGCTGATAGGCTTGTGGCCATGGCTATGCCCCCCGCCTGGACCGCCCACGCCACCCGCTGGCTGGGCCCGTGGGTGGCAGCGGTGGACCGCCGCACGCTGCGCGCCGACGCGCTGGCCGGCCTGGTGGGTGCGCTGATCGTGCTGCCGCAGGGCATCGCCTTCGCGGCGCTGGCCGGCCTGCCGCCGGCCTGGGGCCTGTACACCAGCATCGTGCCCTGCATCGTGGCCGCGCTCGGCGGTTCGAGCCGGCTGATGGTGTCGGGCCCATCCAACGCCACAGCACTGGCGCTGGCCGCGATGCTGGCGCCGCTGGCCGCCGCCGGCACGCCGGGTTACCTGCAGCTGGCGCTGGCGGCCACGCTGGGGCTGGGGCTGCTGCAGGCGTCGTTGGGCGTGTTGCGGCTGGGGGCGCTGGCCAACTTCGTGTCGCCCTCGGTGCTGCTGGGTTTCACCACCGGCGCGGCGCTGCTGATCGCCGGGCACGCGGCGCAGGACCTGGCGCTGGGCTGGGCCGAGGCCGCGGTGGGCGCGCTCACGCTGGCAGCGGCGCTGCTGGCGCGGCGCTGGTTCCGCAGCGGGCAGCACCTGCTGATCGGCCTGCTGGCCGGTGGCCTGGGCGCGGCCGGCCTGCACATGGCGGGTTGGCCGACGGCCCAGGTCGGCGCCATCAGCGCCGGCCTGCCGGACCTGAGCCCGCCGCCGATGGACGTGACGACGCTGCAGCGCCTGGTGGGCATCACGGTGGCGCTGGCCATCGTCTCGCTGGGCCAGACCATGGCCATCGGCAAAGCGCTGGCGGTGCGACACGGCGACCGCTTCGACCCCAACCGCGAGTGCCTGGCGCAGGGTGCGTCCAACATCGTCGGCAGTTTTTTCTCGTGTTTTGTGGCCAGCGGCTCACTCAACCGCAGCGTGGTCAACGAGCAGGCCGGCGCCCGCACCCCGCTGGCCGCGGTGGCCTCGGCACTCATCGTGGCGGCCTTGCTGTTGCTGGGTGCTGCGCTGCTGGCCTGGATCCCGCTGGCGGCCATCGCGGCGCTGCTGCTGCTGGTGGCCTGGAGCCTCTTCGACCGCTCACACTGGCAGCGTGTGATCCGGCTGGACCGCACCGAGGCCGCCATCGCCGCCGGCACCTGCGCTGCCACGCTGCTGCTGTCGCTGGAGGTGGCCATCATCGGTGGTGTCACCGCTTCGCTGGTGACTTACCTGGTGCGCAGTGCCAAGCCGGCGCTGCGCAGCATGGGCTTCGACCTGCCGCCTGGCCACCGCGGCTACCGGCCCTTCATCGTCATCGACGACGCGCCACCCGAGGCCTTGCCCGAGTGCCCGCAGCTCAAGCTGTTGCGCATGGAGGGCTCGGTCTACTTCGGCGCCGTGGCGCACGTGGCCGACCACCTGCACCGGCTGCGCGAGGGGCCCGCGCCGCAGCGCCACCTGCTGGTGATGGCCAAGAGCATGACCACCATCGACCTGGCCGGCGCCGACGTGTGGGAGGCCGAGCGCATCCGCCGCGTGGCGATGGGCGGCGACCTGTACTTCCACCGCCCGCGTCCGCCGGTGCTGGACCTGTGGCGCCGCAGCGGCTTCCTGGACCGGCTGGGCGCCGACCATGTCTTCGACAGCAAACCGGCGGCGCTGGCCGGCATCGTCGCGCGGCTGGACAACGACACCTGCGCACGCTGCACGGCGCGCATCTTTGCGGAGTGTGCGCAGCGGCCGGGCGCAGCGCCGCCGGGCTGAGAGCCTGAGCACAGGCCGCTGGCGGCCGGCCTTCACGCCGCTGTCATCGGCGCCGGCCAGCATGCCGGCATGCACACCACCCACGCGCCACGCCGCCGCGTCTCCCTGGTTTTTTTCGACGCCGGCGGCGGCCACCGTGCCGCGGCCACGGCGCTGGCCCAGGTGCTGGCGGTGCAGCAGCCCGGTTGGCAGGTGGAGCTGGTGCAGCTGATGGAGGTGCTGGACCCGCAGGGCAGCTTCCAGCGCCTGACCGGCCACCGCCCGGAGGACTACTACAACCAGCGCCTGGCGCGCGGCTGGACGCTGGGCCTGGCGCAGGAGCTCAAGCTGCTGCAGGCCATGATCCGACTGGCGCACCCGGGCCTGGTGCGCACGCTGCAGCAGCACTGGCTGCGCACGGAGCCGGATCTGGTGGTCTCGCTGGTGCCCAACTTCAACCGCGCGCTGGGCGAAAGCCTGGCCAGCAGCTTGCCGGGTGTGCCCTTTGTCACCGTGATGACGGACCTGGCCGACCACCCGCCCGCGTTCTGGATCGAACCCGATCTGCCGCAGCAGCAGCTGATCTGTGGCACGCAGCGTGCCTGGCAGCAGGCGCGTGACGCGGGTTGTGACGCGGCGCGGCTGCACCGGGTCTCCGGCATGATCCTGCGGCCCGATTTTTACGATGCCCCGCCGCTGGACCGCGCCGCCGCGCGCCGCGCGCTGGGCCTGCCGGCGGAGCAGCCGGTCGGCCTGGTGATGTTCGGCGGCCAGGGTTCCAAGGTGATGTTGACGCTGGCGCGCCAGCTGCACGACCTGCCGCTGATCCTGCTGTGTGGCCGCAACGAAGCCCTGGCGTCGCAGCTGCGTGCGCTGCCGGCCACGGCGCCGCGGGTGGTGCTGGGTTTCACACCCGAGGTGCAGCGCTGGATGCGGCTGGCCGACTGGTTCATCGGCAAACCCGGCCCCGGCAGCCTGAGCGAGGCGGTGCACCTGGGCCTGCCGGTGGTGACGGTGCGCAACGCCTTCACGATGCCGCAGGAGCGCTACAACACCGAGTGGGTGCGTGAGGCCGGCCTGGGCACGGTGGCGCCCAGCTTCCGCGCCATCCGGCCGGCGGTGCAGGAGTTGCTGGGCGACCTGCCGGCCTACCGCCTGACGGTGGCCGCGCAGCACAACCGCGCGGTGTTCGAGGTGCCGGCGCTGCTGGCGCGTTTGTTGGCGGACGCCGAGGCGCCGTTCAGTGCCACCGAGTTGGCGCCATGAGCGCCGGGTCCACACCGTGCGCGCGCAGGGCCTCGGGCAACAGTTGCCCGCGCAGCAGTGCAGCCGCCAGCAGCGCGGCGCCGGCCGCACTCTGGATGCCGTAGCCGCCCTGTGCGGCCAGCCAGAACAGGCCGTTGTTGTCGAAGCCGATCACCAGCTCGCCGTCGGGCACAAAACTGCGCAGCCCGGCCCAGGTGCGGCGCGGGCGGCGGATGCGCAAGGTCGTGTGCTCCTCCAGCTCGGCGATGCCGGTGGCGATGTCCAGTTCTTCCGGCTGCACGTCATGCGCCACCACCGGGTCGGCATTGGCCGGGCTGCCCAGCAGCTGGCCGGCATCGGGCTTGAAGTACCAGCGGTCGTCGATGCCGGCCGTCACCGGCCAGTCGCGGAAGAGGGTGTCAGCCGGTGGGTCGAAGGTGAACGCGCTGCGCCGGCAGGGCTGCAGGCCGACCGGCGCGCTGCCGCAACGTGCAGCCACCCCATCGGCCCAGGCGCCCGCAGCGTTGACCAGGTGGCGGGCCTGGAGCAGCCGGCCATCGGCCAGCCGCAGTTGCCAGTGTCCACCCTCACGCCGTGCGCCGGCCAGTTCGGCGTTGCACAGCAGCGTGGCACCCTGCTGGCGCGCATCGCGCAGAAAACCCTGGTGCAAGGCCTGCACGTCGAGGTCCATCGCCCCGGGCTCCCACAGCGCACCGGCCAGGCCCTCGGCGCGCAGCACCGGCACACACCGCAGCGTGGCGGCGGCATCCAGGCGTTCGATGGCGGTGCCGGTGCTGCGCAGGCCGGCTTCGCTGCGGTCCAGCAACGCTTCCTGGCCTTGCCAGCCGACGTAGAGCGCCCCGCGGGGCAACAACAGCGGTGTGTCGCAGAAGCCGGCCGGGGGTGCCGTGTAGAAGGCCCGGCTGGCGCGTGTGAGTGCACGGGCCTGCGGCGGGCCGTAACTTTCCATGAACATCGCCGCACTGCGGCCGGTGCTGTGGAAACCCGGCTGGGCTTCGCGTTCGAGCAGCAGCACCGAGGCCTGCGGCGCCAGGGCCTGGGCCAGCGCCGCACCGGCGATGCCGGCCCCGACGATGGTGATGTCGACGGCCGGGTTCACCGCCGCGTGTAGCTGACGCGGTTGCTCCAGCGGCCCACCTGCACGGTGTCGAAGCCGCGGTCGGTGCGCTGTACTTCGAACACGTTGTTGCCGACGTAGAGCTTGCGGTCGTTGACGTAGCCTGTGACCCGCACGTCCTCGGTCTTGGCGCGCAGGCGGCCGTCGGCCTCGATCGTCATGTAGACATCGCTGCGCACCTGCTCGTTGTAGGCCTTGAAGTCGCCGACCATCCACTTGGGCAGGTGGGAACTGTGGCCGCTGTGGCCCCGGTCGTCGTCGTCGCGGTCACGGTCCTTGTCGCCGGCGTTGGCCGCCGCCACGCCCAGGATGGCCAGTGCGGCCACCGCCGCGGCCACCTTGGCGCCGTCGCTGTGGCTGCCACCATGCTCGCGCGATTCGATCAGGAAGTCGGCGCCGCAACCGTCGTCGACCCAGATCTCGCGGTGGTTGTAGTCCCAGTTGCGGCCCTGCACGCAGCGGGTGCTGGAGACCTGCCGGTCCAGCCGCACATAGCCGTGGTCCGGGATGCCGCAGATGGTGTGGCGGTAACCCTTGCTCTCGCAGCGCATGCGTTTGTCGGCGTGGGCGTAGGGCGATGAGGCTACGAGCACCAGGCCGATGGCGACGCTGGCAGCGGGCAGGAACAGGGTACGGATCATGCGGGCTCCTCCTGAGCGTTTGCGTGCCGAGACGCTAGCACCACTGCCCGTGGTCTGTCATCCCTGAACCCGCATCAAGGTGCTCTTGCCAAACAGGCTCTCGATCAGGTCCACCGCCACCAGCGCGGTTTTGTTGCGGATGTCCAGCGCCGGGTTCAGCTCCATCACGTCCAGGCTGGCCAGGCGGCCGCTGTCGGCGATCATCTCCATGCACAGCTGGGCTTCGCGGTAGGTGGGACCGCCCGGCACCGTGGTGCCGACGCCGGGCGCGATGTCGGGCTCCAGAAAATCGACGTCGAAGCTGACGTGCAGGTGCGTGTTGGCGTCCATCGTCGCCAGTGCCAGCTCCATCGTGTGGCGCATGCCCATTTCGTCGATGTAGCGCATGTCGAACACCTCCAGGCCCATCTGGTGCACAAAGCGCTTTTCGCCCGGGTCCACGCTGCGGATGCCGATCTGGCGCACGACCTTGGGGCTGATGGCCGGCACCGTGCCGCCGATCTGGATGAGCTCCTGCGGTCCGTGGCCGCACAGGCAGGCCACCGGCATGCCGTGGATGTTGCCGCTGGGGGTGAGCACGCTGGTGTTGAAGTCGGCGTGGGCGTCCAGCCACAGCACACGCAGCTTCTTGCCGGTTTCGCGGCAATGGCGCGCCACTGCGCTGATGCTGCCGATGCCCAGGCAATGGTCACCACCCAGCAGGATGGGCAGGTGGCCGGCCGTGAGCTCGGCGTGCATGGCCTGGTGCACCGCTTCGTTCCAGGCCACCACCTCGGCCAGGTGGCGGTAGCCGTCCACCGGCGGCAACCAGGGGTTGGCCGGACCGGCCAGGTTGCCGCGGTCGTGCACCACCAGGCCATGCGCTTCCAGCGCCGCCCGCAGCCCGGCCACACGCAGCGCCTCCGGGCCCATGCTGGCGCCGCGCGCCCCGGCGCCGATGTCGGTCGGCGCGCCGATGAGGGAAATGGCGGTTGTCATGGCCGCATTGTGCGGGAGCGGGCCGCCGGCGGGGCCCGACACAATGGTCCGGCTGCGTGCTGCCCGAGCCGCGTCCGGACCCTGGACCATGGACATCAAGCTGATCGAAGACCTCCTGGCGCTGCGGCGCGACGGCAGCTTCGTGCGGGCGGCCGAAGCGCGCCATGTCACGCACCCGGCCTTCGGCCGCCGCATCCGCGCGCTGGAGGCCTGGGCCGGCGTGCCGCTGGTGGCCCGCGGCCGGGCCCCGGTGCGGCTGACGCCGGCCGGTGAAGCGCTGCTGGCCGAGGCCGAGCCGCTGCTGGGCGCGCTGGTGCGGGCACGGGCGCAATGGCAGCAGCAGCGCAGCCCCGACCCCGCCACGCTGACCGTGCGCGTGGGCACCGGCCGCACGCTGGCGCACTCGCTGGTGGCCGACTGGCTGGCGCGGCTGCGCCCGGTCTGGCGCGCGCACCGGGTGGAGTTGCGCACGGCGGCCATGGCCGAGGCCGCGGCCAGCTTCGAGCGCGGCGACACCGACCTGCTGGTCTGCTACGAACACCCGGCGCTGTCCAGCGGCCTGTCCGGCCAGCGCTTCCGCCACGCCACGCTGGCCAGCGACCGGCTGCTGCCGGTCTCACGCGTGGATGCCAGTGGCCGGGTGCGGCATGAACTGGGCAGCCCGCACTGGATCGGCTACGCACAATCCTTGTCGCTCGGGCGCTTGCTGGGCGACCGCCTGGCCGCCCGGCAGCAACCACCCCCCCAGGTGGTCTGCGATTCGGCCGATGCCATGCTGGAGCTGACGCTCAAGGGGGTTGGCATGGCGTGGTTGCCACACTCGCTGGTGGTGCAGCCCCTCCGCCAGGGGCTGCTGAAGGCCCTGGGCGGCAAGGCCGAGCCCATCCACTTCGAGGTGCGGATCTACCGCCACCAGGCACCGCAGTCGTCCTTGGTCGAAGCGATCTGGAGCGCGACCGACCGCTGACATGCGTGCCATTTTTGCACCGGCCGGTGCCCAAGCGGCACGTGGCAGCGGTGGCGTGTTCTCACAATGCGGCCCACCGGCCGCTCCTGGCCCGCAGGGAATCCACATGCACAAAACCGATCGTCGGCGCTGGTTGGCACAGACAGGCGCGCTCTTCATCGGCGCCACCGGGGCTGCCATGACAACACGCAGCGCCTGGGCCCAGGCCGAGGCCTACCCGGCCAAACCCATCACCCTGGTCTGCGGTTACCCGCCCGGGGGCAGCACCGACCTGACGGCCCGCACCGTCGCGGTGGAGCTGGCACGCCGGCTGGGCCGGCAAGTGATCGTCGAAAACGTCGGCGGCGCCGGGGGCACGCTGGGGGCGCTGAAGGTGCAGCAGGCCGCACCCGACGGCTACACGCTGCTGCTGGGTGCCAACAACGAGATGGCGATCGCCGGCCTGGTGAACCCCAACGTGCGCTACGACCCGGTGCGCCAGTTCACGCCCATCGGCCGGGTGGCGTCGCAGCCCATGGTGCTGGTGGCCGGCCCGAAGAGCGGCGTCAAGGACGTGGCCGGTTTCATCGAGCTGGTGCGGCGCAACCCGGGCCAATTCAGCTTCGGCTCGTCGGGTGTGGGCACCGCGCTGCACCTGGCGGGTGAGATGGTGAAAGAAGCGGCCGGCCTCTTCATCGTGCACATCCCCTACCGCGGCGTGGCGCCGCTGACCACCGACCTGCTGGGTGGCCAGCTCGAGTTCGGTGTGTTTGTGCTGTCCAGCGGCCTGCCGCACATCCGCAGCGGCAAGGTGGTGGCGCTGGGCACCACCGAGGCCAAACGGTCGCCGGTCACGCCCGAGATCCCGGCGCTGGCAGAACACCCGAAGCTGCGCAACGTGGACATCAGCAGCTGGTTCGGCCTGTGGGGACCGCCCGGCATGCCGCCGGCCGTGGTGCAGCGCCTGCGCACGGCGCTGGCCGAATCGCTGACGGCGCCGGAGTTGCGGCAGAAGATGGGCGAGTCGGGCGCCACCGTGGCGCCGCCGGGGGCGGAGCTGGGCGACTTCCAGGTGGCCGAGATCAGCAAGTACCGCCGCATCGTCGACTACGCGAAGATCCGCGAATGAGCTCGAGGGCCTTTGAACTGGCGGTGCCGGACATCGCCCCCTGGCGCGCCGGCAACACCGGCGTCGAGGGTGTGTGGCGCTTCGAATCCGGCCAGCCCGGGCGCCAGGTGCTGGTCAGTGCGCTGGTGCATGGCAACGAGCTCTGTGGCGCCTGGGCGCTGCGTTCGGCCTTGCAGGCGGGCCTGCGCCCGCGCCGCGGTGGTTTGACCGTCCTCTTCGCCAACCTGGATGCGTTCGACCGCTTCGACCCCGCGGTGCCGGACGCCTCGCGTTTTGTCGGCACCGACATGAACCGCCTGTGGGGCGCGATGGACTGGCGGCATGACACCGCTGCGCACACCGTCGAACACCGGCGGGTGCTGGCGCTGGCGCCATTCATCGAAGGTGCTGAATGGCTGCTGGACCTGCATTCGATGCACGAAGAAGGCGAGCCCCTGGGGCTGGCCGGCCCGTTGCCCCACCACGCGGCGCAGGCGCTGCAACTCGGCGCCCCGGCCCTGGTGGTGGCCGACGCCGGCCACCGCGCCGGCCGCCGCATGCGCGACCACGGACCGTTTGGTGATGCTGGCCTGGCCGACCACTTTGCCCTGCTGGTGGAGTGCGGTTTCCATGGTGCGCCGTCGTCGGTGGCCGTGGCGCACGACATGCTGGCGCGCTTCCTGGTGGCCAGCGGCGCGGTGGACGAAACCGATCTGCCCACCGGGTGGCGCGTGTCGGCACCGGCCCCGACACAACGCCTGTTGACGGTCACCGAGGCGGTGACGGTCGCTGCCGGCGAGCCGCCGCGCCTGGCCCAGCCCTGGCGCAGCGGCGAGACCGTGCCGCAGGCCGGCACCCTGGTCGGCTGGAGCGGTGGCCAGCCGGTGCGGACACCGTATGACCACTGCGTTCTGATCATGCCGACGCTGGTGCATGCGGCACCGGGTGCGACGCTCGTGCGGTTTGCGCGCGAAGCTTGAACCTGCCCAAGGCCGCCGCACCCAGCAGCATCAGGGCCCAGCTGCCGGGCTCGGGCACGGCCGCGGTGATGGCCAGTGATCCATCGGCCCAGCGCACCGCGCCCAGGTCGTCGAAGGCGCCCAACACGGCCGGGTCACCGAAGAAGCGACCTGTGTCATCGTCCCACCCGCCTTCGATCCAGTCGCCACGGCCGCCGGTGGCCGTGGGTGGCGCCCAGCGCATCAGAGGGCTGGACATCGACTCGATGATGATCCAGTCTTTGTGGTCGCTGTCTGCCGGGGCGTTGCCACCGGTCTGGTAGCTGGTGACCAGCACATCCTTCAGCTTGTATTCGAAGAAGACGCTGCCGTCGGCATCGCTGGCGCGCAGCACGAAGCTGTCCAGCCGGCCGTCGCCTGTCACGTCACCCACGGCGACTTTCACACCGCCTGCGTGGGCGGGCTGGTAGGGGTCGAAGTTGGGCCCAGCCAGGGCCTGCGACCAGCGGAAGTCGGTCAGCGTGGTGCTCATGCGGGATTCGCCGTCGATGCCGTCGATCTTCATGTACCAGGCGGCCTGGGCGCCGATGGTGGTGGCCAGCAGACTGGTGGCCAACGCCAGCTTGATGATGCGGGTGTGCATGGTGCTTCTCCTTGGTGTGTAAACATCAGTTGGCGACCCAGGCGTTTTCGAACGCGGTCTTGATCACGCTGCATTGGTAACCCCCGTTGGGGTAACCGACGCCCAGGTTCTTGCGGCTGGAGTTGACCAGCACGCTGGCTTCGACGTTGATCGGGAACACCATCACACAGGCGTCCAGGCCGCCGTTGCCGCTGCCGCCGCTGTGGTCCCAGTCGCCGCCATGCGTGTGGTAAACGCCGAACTGCCCTTGCGCAAAGCCGTAACGCGCCGGGTCCATGAACCCCAGGTAGCCGCTCTTCATCTGCTGGTAGCTGGCGGCCGGCACCAGGTCGGTGGTGTAGCGCAGGAAGGCCAGCGTGCGGGCCAGGTTCTGCGCGCTGACCATCACGCCGAAGCCCCCGCAGCTCAGGCTGCGCGACGGCTCCACATAACCCGGGTTGCCGGTGTCGGGGAAGTCGTACTGCAGCGTCGGCGCGCTGGCCGCCGGCTCGCAGCTGAAGGGCACACCGACGCCGTTGTAGGCGGCGGTGGCGTAGTTCAGGAACACGGCGGTGGTGAAGGCGGCCTTGTCCAGCCCGGGCAGCGGCAGGTCCGCGCCCAGCATCACGGCCACCAGCACGCGCATCAGGCCGAAGTTGGCGTTTTCGTAGTCGAAGCTGCCCTTGGACGGCACGGCCTGGCCGACCATCGCGCGCAGGTTGTTGTAGTCGCTGCCGCCCGGTGCGTTCTGGCCGAAGCCGCTGCGGTGCGTCAGCAACTGGCGAAAGCTCATGCTGTTGACGCCGTCGCCACGCGCCCAGTCGGCGGGCAGGTAGGCGCCGATGGCGGTGTCCACGCTCAGCCCACGTTCGGCCAGCAGGCGCATCAGCACGATGGCCGTCATCGTCTTGCTGACGCTGGCCACGTGCATCTTCTTGGTCGCGGCCTGCGCGGTCTGTGGCAGGTCGGCGCCGGTGCGGGCCAGGCCCACGCCGTTCTGACGCACCAATTGCCCGGCCTGTGACAAGGCATACGCATAACCCACGCTCTGGTTGGTGAAGCTGTCGCGCAGGTTCTGCTCGAAGCGGTCCATGTTGAAGACCACGGTGTTGGCGGCCAGGCCGAAGCCGTTGGCGTACTGCGCGCCGGCGCCGCCGTAGTCGCCCGAGGCGTGCAGTGCATCGGCCAGGCGCAGCGCCTCTTGCGCCGGCGCCAGGCGGCCCGGCGAGACGCCGGCGGCGGCGGCGATGTCCAGCATGCCGGTGCTCATGCGGGCCGCGGCCTCGCGCACCTTCTGCACCGCCGGCAGCAGCAGTCCGATGGCGACCGGGTCCACCGCGGCGGCGATGTCCAGGGCCTGGTCCAGGCCGGTCTGGCCGGCGCCCATGGCCTGCAGCGCACCCACCAGGAACAGCGGCGACGCGTCCGTGCCGCCCTGCTGCATCAGCGCCAGCGCCTGGCTGTGGCCGCTGCGGGCGGCCTGCAGCGCACCGATCATGGCTGTCGGCGCCGTGGCCAGCACCTGGTCGATGGTGGCCAGCACCTGCGGCAGGGCCACTGGGGCCAGCGCCGGGTCGGCACGTTCGGCATCGGGCTCGCTGTCGCTCTCGGGGGCCGGGGTCTGGCCGCGCAGTTGCAGGTAGGTGCGCAGCAGGCCCGGGGCGCGCGCCTTCAGCGGGCTGGGCAGGGCCTGGCGCAGGGTTTCGGCGCTCAGCGCGGGATGGGTGGTGAGGGCAGAGGGGGCGGTGGGGGCCGGGGCGGCGCCGGCGGTGCTGAACAAGGCGGCTGCGGCGGCGGCGAGCAGGGTGCGGGGGGTGTGCATGGTCTGGATCTCCTCGGGGTTGGCTGTCGACCTCTGGTGTCGATGCCCCGCAGTGTTCCGGGCCTGCCGGCCGGCGTCGTCAGGATGCCGTCGGGTTTCCGTCGGTTTGCGGCCTGGCCAGCCCGATCTGCTGCGCCCGTTCGTCGCCCAGCCCGGCTGCGTCGGCCTGCAGGGCCTGCCGGCGTGCCGCCCCCAGCCGGGTGTCCAGCCGCGCACCCAGCGCGGTGGCGGTGCGGCGGGTGAAGGTGTTCGGGCCGTAGGCGCCACCACCCCGCGTGGGGGAGTCGAACCAGCCCAGCAGCCGGGCGGCGTCTTCGTCCCGCCCTTCGTGTGCGGCCAGCCAGGCCAGCGCCAGGTGCAGCACCTCGCAGGCGCTCACCGTGGCCAGCATCGGCAGGGCCTCGGGCAGCAGTGCGCGGGTGCCGGCCACATCGCCGCTCTCGGCGCGCATCGTGGTGTGCATGGCCAGCAGTTGTGCGTAGGTGCGCAGCCGGCCCGCGGCGCGGATGTCGTCCACCAGGGCCGCACCGATGGTGATGGCCCGGTCGGTGTGGCCCAGGTCGTGTTCGGCCCAGACCAGGCCCATGCCGGCCGACCAGGTCTCGCCCTGCGCGCCCAGGTCCCGGAACTGCACGTAGGCCTCGCGGCTGTGCTGCAGAAAGGCCTGGAAGTTGCCCTGCAACCGCTGGTCCTGCGCCGCCGCCAGGCCTGCATAGCGGCGCAGCAGGGCGTTCCAGCCCGGCTGCACCAGCGCCGCCATCTGATCGACGAAGTGGCCGCGCGGCACATGTTCGCCCTCTTCCAGCGCCAGCGCCCAGGCCAGGTAGAGGCTGAAGTAGGCGCGCTCCGCGTCGCCTGCCGCACGGTAGGCCGCGGCGGCGCGTTCGCTCAGCGCCAGCGCCTCGGTGGGCGGCAGCAGTGGCATGTAGCGGCTCAGGCCGGCCAGGGCCAGGTCCACGCCGGCGCGCAGCAGCGCGTCGGGCTGCTGCTCGGCGTGGGGCCGCGCCGCCAGGCACCCCGGCGCGGCTTCGCGCATCAGGCCGGCGCGCTGCCACAGCATCGCCGAGTGGCCCACCAGGGCCAGCCAGTCGGCGGTGCTGCCATCGGGGTCGGGTTGGCCGGGCGGCCTGGCCTGCGCCTGGCCCCAGCGCATGGCCACCCGCAGGTTGTCCAGCTCGGGCAGGTGGCGGGCGGTCCAGGCCATGCCGGGCTGGGACAGCGCGAGGCCATCGGCCGCCGCCCAGTAGCCGCGCATCCAGGCCAGGTGGCGGCGGTGCGTCGCGGCGGTTTCATCGGCAGCCTGGCCTTGTTCGCTGGCGTATTCGCGCAGGCTCTCCAGCAGCGTGAAGCGGGGCGCGGTGTCGCTGTCGGTGTTGGCGTCGGTACCGGCACCGGTCTCGTGCTGCCCTTGCGCCGAGACGGCGACCATCGATTTTTCGACCAAGGCCTCCAGCGCATCCAGCACCGCGAGCGGGGCCTCCCCGGGGTCGGCGCACACGGCCTGCGCCGCGGCCAGCGTGAAGCCGCCGCGGAAGACGGCCAGCCGGCGAAAGGCGCGCTGCTCGGCCGGCTTCAGCAGCGTGTGGCTCCAGTCCAGCGCCGAGCGCAGCGTGCGCTGGTGCGGCTCGGCCGTGCGGCTGGCCTGTGTGAGCAGCTGCAGCCGGGTGCCGCTGTCGTCGGCCAGGTGGGCCGCCAGGCCGTGCATGCCCAGCACCGGCACGCGTGCCGCGGCCAGCTCCAGCGCCAGCGGCAGGCCGTCCAGCGCACGGCAGACCTGGGCCATCGCGCGCCGCTGGCCCGGCCCGGGCTCGAAACCCGGCAGGCGCGCGGCCACGCGTTGCACCAAGAGCTGCATCGCGCCGCTGTGCTGCAGCTGTGCCGGGTCTTCGTCGT
Organism: Rubrivivax sp.; assembly: GCA_018780805.1. Taxonomy (GTDB): domain Bacteria; phylum Pseudomonadota; class Gammaproteobacteria; order Burkholderiales; family Burkholderiaceae_C; genus Rubrivivax. The sequence continues at coordinate 40,558 of JADMJD010000054.1, forward strand.
CGCCCGGCGTGGGCAGGCTCAGCGGTGCCAGGCGCAGCACCTGCTCCCCCGGGATCTGCAGCGGCTCGCGGCTGGTGACCAGCCACTGCAGCTGAGGCAGTTCGCGCTGCAGCCGGCCCACCAGTGGGGCCAGCGGCTCCAGCACATGTTCGGCGTTGTCCAGCACCAGCAGCAGGCCCTGGCCGGCCAGGGCCTGGGCCAGCGCGGCATCGTCGGGCACGCTGGCGGGTGGGATCTGGCAGGCCCGCGCCAGCGCACCACGCAGCGCCGCGGCATCGGTGCTGTCGGCCGGCAGCGGTGCCAGCTCGACCAGCCAGACGCCACCGGGGTGATGCGTGCGCCGGCCGTCGGCCACGGCCAGCGCCAGGCTGGTCTTGCCCACCCCGGCCGGGCCGCAGATGGTGACCAGGCGCGCGTTGTCCAGCAGCGTGGCCACCTGGGCCCATGCCGCGGTGCGGCCAACCAGGCGCTGCAGACCGGCCGGCAGGTTGCCGCGGGTGGGGGCTGCCGGCAACGGCATCGGCAAGGGTGCCGCGGCCGGGGTGGAGGGTGGTGTGGGTGGTGCGGGTGGTGCGGTTGCTGGCCCACTGTCGGCGGGCCGCACCTGCCCCAGGAAGCGGTACCCCCGGCGCTGCACGGTTTCGATCCAGCGCGGCGCCCGGGCGTCGTCACCCAGCGCGGCGCGCAACTCGCTGACCACCGTCTTCACCGCGCCCTCGCTGACAAAGCGTCGGCCCCAGACGGTGTCCAGCAGCGTGTCCTTCAGCACCAGCTCACCGGGGCGCTGGGCCAGGTGCGCCAACAGCGCAAAGGACTTGGGCGGCAGCGGAACCTCCACACCCGCACGGCAGAGCCGGGCGTTGGTGATGTCGAGCTCGAAATGATCGAACGACAGGCGGAGGGCAGGGGGCTCGGGGGGCGCAGTCACCGCGCGGATTCTGCGCCCCGGGGCCGGGCCCGACCAGAAGCCGACGGGAAGCTGACGACTTGCTTTGCGGGGGTGCGCACACTGCAGCATCCCCCTTTCGAGCGAGATCACCCATGCCCCCCGCCCCCCGACCCCTGTGCGAACAGACCTATGCCTTGCGGCTGCGCGGCCCGACACCAGACACCAACGGCCTGGCCGGCGAGCTGGAGCATGTGCTGAGCGGCAGCTGCCAGCGCTTTGAATCCGGTGCCGGCCTGCTGGCGGCCTTGCAGGCGCTGCAGGCGCAGCGCGATGCACTCACCCCAGGCCGCAGCCCCGCAGCAGCAGGCTGACCACGTGTTCCGTGGCGCGTTCATGGTCGCGTGCCGTCAGCTTGGTGCGGCCCAGCACCGCGCGCACTTGCACGTCGAAATCGGCGTAGGTCTGCGTGGCGGCCCAGATCGTGAAGAACAGGTGCTCCGGGTCCACCGGGGCCATGCGGCCTTCGGCCATCCAGCCGCGCAGCACCTGGGCCTTGTGGCGCACCATCGCCCGCAACTCGCCGCGCACCAGGTCGCCCAGCACCGGCGCGCCGTGCAGCAGCTCGTTGGCAAACACACGCGACGCATCGGGCCGGCTGGCCGACAGCGCCATCTTGGCGCGGATGTAGGCCTCCAGCGCCTGGCGCGGGTCGGCCCCGGGCTGCAGGCCGTCCAGGGGCAGCAGCCAGTCGTGCAGCACACCCGCCAGCACCTCGCGGTACAGCTCGGGTTTGTTGCCGAAGTAGTAGTGCAGGTTGGCCTTGGGCAGGCCGGCGGCGGCGGCGATGGCCTCCATCGTCGCGCCGCCGAAGCCGGCGCGCGCAAAGACCTGCTCGGCCCCGGCCAGGATCCGCGCCCGGTTGGCGGCGCGGATCCGGCCTTTGGCGGGGGCGTCCGCCGAGTCGGTCACTTCTTGGTCGCGGCCTCCCAGACCGCGTGGGTGTAACCGGCCTTGCCCGGGTCCTTCTTGATCACCGGGGCGCTGCCGGCGGCCAGCAGCACCTTCACCGTGCGCTCATACGCGGCCGGCTCCAGGTAACCCATCTTGGGCGAGTTGGCGGTGGTGATCAGCTTGGCCACGTTTTCCATCTGGCGCTGCTGCACCTTCACCGTTGCGCTGCCCGAGGGGTCGGCGGCGACGACGATCTTGGCCGCACCGGCCGGGTCTTTGACCGCGTCGTTCCAGCCCTTCAGCGTGGCGCGCACGAACTTGGCGGCACGGGCCACGAAGGCCGGGTCCTTCAGCTTGGCTTCGGTGGTGTAGAGGCCGTCTTCCAGCGAGGCCACGCCCTGGTCCTCGTAGAAGAAGGTCACCAGGTCGGCCTCCTTGACGCCGGCGTCGATGACCTGCCAGTACTCGTTGTAGATCATGGTGCTGATGCAGGCGGCCTGGTTCTGCAGCAGCGGGTCGACGTTGAAGCCCTGCTTGAGCACCTTGATGTCGGTGTCGGGCTTCAGGTTCAGCTTGGCCATCCAGTTCAGGAACGGGTACTCGTTGCCGCCGAACCAGACGCCCAGGGTCTTGCCCTTGAAGTCGGCCGGTTTGCTGACGCCACTGGCCTTCTTGCAGGTGAGCATCAGGCCCGAGCGGTTGAACACCTGGGCGATGTTGACCAGCGGCACGCCGGCTTCGCGCGCGGCGAGTGCATCGGGCATCCAGTTGACGATGGCGTCGGCGCCGTTGCCGGCGATCACCTGCACCGGCGAGACATCGGGGCCGCCCGGCTTGATGGTGACGTCCAGGCCCTCGGCTTTGTAGTAGCCCTTGGCGGCGGCCACGTAATAACCGGCGAACTGGGCCTGCGGCACCCACTTCATCTGCACCGTGAACTTCTCTTGCGCTTGCGCACCGGCGGTGGCGGCCAGCACAGCGGCGGCGGCCAGCAGCTTCAGGGTCAATCGTTTCATCACCAGGCTCCTCGGGGTTGGAATGACGGACAGGACGACAAAGGTGCCGTTCACGACGAACGCACCGAAGGGTGCCAGAACGCCCAGCGGCGCTCCAGCAGAACGAGCAGGGCATAGGCCACCGAGCCGGTGACCGCCGCGACGACGATGGCGCCCCAGACCAGCGACATGTTCATGCGCGCGGCCTCGGTGCTGATGCGAAAACCCAGGCCCACGGTGGGTGAGCCGAAGAACTCGGCCACGATGGCGCCGATCAGCGCCAGCGTCGCGTTGACCTTCAGCGCACTGACGATGAAGGGCACGGCGCAGGGCAGCCGCAGATCGAGCAGCGTGCGCCCGTAGCTGGCGGCGTAGCTGTGCATCAGCTCGCGCTCCAGCTTGCCGGCGGCCTGCAGGCCGGCCAGCGTGGCCACCAGCATCGGGAAAAACGTCATCAGCACCACGACCGCGGCTTTGCTGGGCCACTCGAAGCCGAACCACATCACCATGATGGGCGCCACGGCCACCAGCGGGATCGTGCTGGTCAGGCTGGCCACCGGCAGCAGGCCACGCTGCAGGAAGGGCGCGCGGTCGATCGCGACACCGACCGCAAAACCGAGGGCTGATCCGAGGACCCAGCCCACCACCACGGCCTTCAGCACCGTCTGCACGAAGTCGCGGCCCAGCGTGGCGAGGTTGTCGGCCATGCTGTGCACGATGGCCCAGGGCGCGGGCAGCAGCACCCGCGGTACCTCGAACACCGTGACGCCGGCCTGCCAGAAAAACAGCACCCAGGCGCCGAACAAACCTGCCGTCAGCGGGCCGGCCCAGCGTGGGCCTTCGATGGCGGCGCAGCGGCGCACGCTCCACACGGCCAGCGCCAGCGCGACCAGGCCACCGATCAGCGTCATGGCGTTCATGAGGCCCCCAAGGCCCTGCGGGCCAGCCCCCCAAGGGGGCGCGAACACCTTCGGAACGGCCGTGCGGCGTTCATGGCGCGTGCCTCTTCTTCAGCAGCAGCTTCTCGGCCAGCGCCACGGCGCCGGTCAGCAGCAGCCCGAGCAAAGCGGAGAGCACCAGCGCCGACCAGATGCCCACGGTGTTGCCGTAGTACGAGCCCGTGAGCAGCCGCGCGCCCAGCCCGGCCTGCGCGCCGGTGGGCAGCTCGGCCACCATCGCGCCCACCA
>JADMJD010000012.1 GCA_018780805.1 Rubrivivax sp.
GGCCGGTCACGTACTCGCCGTACTCGGCGTTGTTCGAGATCGAGTAGTTCATGTTCGCGATGCCGCCTTCGTAGATCAGGTCCACGATCAGCTTCAGCTCGTGCAGGCATTCGAAGTAGGCCATCTCCGGCGCGTAGCCGGCTTCGACCAGCGTTTCGTAGCCGGCCTTGATCAGCTCGACGGTGCCACCGCACAACACGGCCTGCTCGCCGAACAGGTCGGTCTCGGTTTCTTCGCGGAAGTTGGTTTCGATGATGCCGGCCTTGCCGCCGCCGTTGGCCGCAGCGTAGCTCAGGGCCAGGTCACGCGCCTTGCCGCTCTTGTCGGCGTGCACGGCGATCAGGTGCGGCACACCGCCGCCACGGCTGTAGGTGTCGCGCACGGTGTGGCCGGGGGCCTTGGGGGCGACCATCCAAACGTCCAGATCGGCCCGCGGCACGACCTGACCGTAGTGCACGTTGAAGCCGTGCGCAAAGGCCAGCGAGGCGCCTTCACGGATGTTGGGTTCCACGTCGTTCGCGTACACGGCGGCGATCTGCTCGTCGGGCAGCAGGATCATCACGACGTCGGCGGACTTCACCGCATCGGCCACTTCGGCCACCTTGAGGCCGGCCTTTTCGACCTTGCTCCAGCTGGCGCCACCCTTGCGCAGGCCGACCGTGACCTTGCAGCCGCTGTCGTTCAGGTTTTGCGCGTGGGCATGGCCCTGCGAGCCGTAGCCGATGATGGTGACGTTCTTGCCCTTGATGAGGCTCAGATCGGCGTCTTTGTCGTAATAGACCTTCATGGTTCTCTCCAAAAAATCCTTGAAGGGCCCGGATCGGGCCCGCTCTTGTTCCTACACCCTCAGGATGCGCTCGCCGCGGCCAATGCCGCTGGTGCCGGTGCGCACCGTTTCCAGGATCGCGGCGCGGTCGACCGCGCCGATGAATGCATCGAGCTTGGACGCGTCGCCGGTCAGCTCGATGGTGTAGCTCTTCTCGGTCACGTCGATGATGCGGCCGCGGAAGATGTCGGCCATGCGCTTCATCTCCTCGCGCTCCTTGCCCACCGCGCGCAGCTTGATCAGCATCAGCTCGCGCTCGGTGAAGCTGCCTTCGGTCAGGTCGACGACCTTGACCACCTCGATCAGCCGGTTCAGGTGTTTGGTGATCTGCTCGATCACCTCGTCGCTGCCGGTGGTGACGATGGTCATGCGCGACAGCGAGGCGTCTTCGGTCGGCGCGACGGTCAGGCTCTCGATGTTGTAGCCGCGCGCCGAAAACAGCGCGACGACGCGCGACAGGGCGCCCGGCTCGTTTTCGAGCAGCACGGCGATGATGTGTTTCATGCGATGTCCTTGTCGGGTGCGCTCTTCAGGCCGTCGGCGGTAACCGCCGGCCCTTGGCCACACCCGTGTGGATGGATGGTGAGATGCCTGTTCCGCAGGCTGCGACCGGGATCCCCCGCACCCCCCGCGCTGCGGCGGTGACCGCAGCGCGCCGGTGCAGGTTCAGCCGGTCACAGGTCCTCGGAACCCAGCAGCATCTCCGAAATGCCCTTGCCCGCCTGCACCATGGGCCAGACGTTTTCGGTCGGGTCGGTGCGGATGTCCAGGAAGACGGTGCGGTCCTTGAGCTTCATGGCCTCGCGCAGCGCCGGCTCCACGTCCGACGGTTTCTCCACCAGCAGGCCCACATGGCCGTAAGCCTCGGCCAGCTTGACGAAGTTGGGCAGCGCGTCCATGTAGCTGTGCGAATAACGGCCGCCGTAATCCAGCTGCTGCCACTGGCGCACCATGCCCAGGTAGCGGTTGTTCAGCGAGACGATCTTGACCGGCGTCTTGTACTGCAGGCAGGTCGACAGCTCCTGGATGCACATCTGGATGCTGCCTTCGCCGGTGATGCAGAACACGTCCGCATCGGGTTTGGCGAGCTTGATGCCCATCGCATAGGGCAGGCCCACGCCCATGGTGCCCAGGCCGCCGGAGTTGATCCAGCGCCGCGGTTCATCGAAGCCGTAGTACTGCGCCGCCCACATCTGGTGCTGGCCGACGTCGGACGTGATGTAGGTGTCGCGTCCACGCGTCAGCTCGTGCAGCTTCTGCACCACCATCTGCGGTTTGATCACCTCGGTGCTGCCCTTGTAGACCAGGCACTCACGTTTGCGCCAGGTGTTGATCTGGCTCCACCAGGCCGACAAATGCGCACTCTCAGGGCGTGCCTGCGATTCGCGGATCTGCGCGATCAGCTCCTGCAGCACGTCCTTCACGTCGCCGACGATGGGCACATCCACCTTCACGCGCTTGGAGATGCTGGAGGGGTCGATGTCGACGTGGATGATCTTGCGCTCGACCGAGGCAAAGTGCTTGGGGTTGCCGATCACGCGGTCGTCGAACCGGGCGCCCACGGCCAGCAGGACGTCGCAGTTCTGCATCGTCATGTTGGCCTCGTAGGTGCCGTGCATGCCCAGCATGCCCAGGAACCGCGGGTCGCCGGCCGGCATCGCACCCAGGCCCATCAGCGTGTTGGTGCACGGGAAACCGACCAGATCAACCAGCTCGCGCAACTCGGCCGAGGCGTTGCCGAGGATCACGCCACCACCGGTGTAGATGTAGGGCCGGCGCGCCTGCATCAGCAGCTGCACGGCCTTGCGGATCTGGCCGCCATGGCCCTTGCGCACCGGGTTGTAGGAGCGCATCACCACCTGCTCGGGGTAGTGGAAGGGCGTGGTCTTCAGCGACACGTCCTTCGGGATGTCGACCACCACCGGGCCGGGGCGGCCCGTGCGGGCGATGTGGAAGGCCTTCTTGAGCGTCAGCGCCAGGTCCTTGACGTCCTTGACCAGGAAGTTGTGCTTGACGATGGGGCGCGTGATGCCCACGGTGTCGCACTCCTGGAAGGCGTCCAGCCCGATCGCCGGTGTCGGCACCTGCCCGGTGATGATCACCATCGGGATGGAGTCCATGTACGCGGTGGCGATGCCGGTGATGGCGTTCGTCACCCCGGGGCCGGACGTGACCAGGGCCACACCGACTTCACCCGTGGCACGGGCATAACCATCGGCCGCGTGCACGGCGGCCTGTTCGTGGCGCACCAGCACATGCTCGATCGTTTCCTGCTTGTACAGGGCGTCGTAGATGTACAGCACCGCACCGCCGGGGTAGCCCCAGAGGAACTTGACACCTTCGGCCTGCAGGCACTTGACGAGGATTTCCGACCCATTGGGGTCGGCAGAGGGGTGGTCGGGGGAAAGAGAAGAAGCTTGTGCCGATGCGGCACGCTTGACTTCCGCGGCAGACATGTCCATTTCGAACCTTTGTGAATTTCTCTGACGAAAAACCATCGGTGCCGCTCCTCGCGCCCTCGTGAGGCGGAATCGCGGCCTGCGCGGTCAAAAAACCGTCGGCCAGGTCGGTCGAACGGATTGAGACCAGAAAAGATGCGTTGTGCGAAGCAGCATTATGACATCGCCGCGCAGGACGCCGGGGCACGCACCGGTCGGGTGCCATAATCCGGCGCGTTTCTTCGCAGGCACTCCGCCCCATCCGTTGGCGACCGACCAAGAACTCTCCGACTTTCTCAAGAGCGTCGAAAAGCGTGCCTTCAAGCGCACGGTGTTCACCGTCCGCGACGACGATGCGGCGCTGGACATCGTGCAGGACGCGATGATGCGCTTGGCCGAAAAGTACGCTGACCGCCCCGCCGCCGAGTTGCCGCTGGTCTTCCAGCGCATCCTGTCCAACGCCACGATGGACTGGTTCCGCCGCCGCAAGGTGCGCCAGAACGTGGTGCAGAACCTGTCGGACTTTGACGGCGGCGACGACGACGGCGATTTCGACCTGCTGGAGATGCTGAACACCGTCGACGGCGCGATGGGATCTGAAAGTGCCGCTGACAGCGTCTCCCGGGCACAGATCCTGCACCTGATCGAGCAGGCCGTGGCCGATCTGCCTGGCCGTCAACGCGAAGCCTTCTTGTTGCGTTACTGGGAGGAATTCGACGTGGCAGAGACCGCTGCGGCCATGGGTTGCTCGGAAGGCAGTGTGAAGACACATTGCTCCCGGGCGGTGCATGCGCTGGCGACGGCCTTGCGCGCCAAAGGCATTCAAGGGGGGTTGGAAGGGTGAACAAGTTCCGCAACAACGCAGCCATGGCCGATCCGGCCTTGGTGGAGGCACGCCTGGGCACCCGCCTGGCGGGTGCGTTGTCGCTGGCCAGCCAGACCTTGCCGCCGGGTGTCGATGAACGCCTGCGCGTCGCGCGTGAGCAGGCTGTGGCCCGCGCCCTGGCCCGCCAGGAGGTCGCCGTTGTCGGTGTGGGGGCCGGTGGTGCCGCCCTGCTGGGCCGCATGGCCTCGTGGTGGCCCCGGCTCGGTGCGATGCTGCCGGTGCTGGTGCTGGCCTTCGGTGGCCTGACGCTGGCCGACCTGAAGGAGCGTGAAAACGTCTCGGTGGCCGTCGAGATCGACACCGCGTTGCTGGCCGATGACCTGCCGCCCGAGGCCTATGCCGATCCGGGCTTCGTCGCCTTCCTCAAGCTGCGACAGCCGTGAAACGCCGGGGCGCTGCACTCCTGCTGGCGCTGTGCCTGGGGTCGTGGGCGCATGCCGCGCCCGCCCGCTGGCAGGACCTGAGCGCCGCTCAGCGCTCGGCCCTGGCGCCTTTGCAGGCCAGCTGGGCCAGCATGGATGGCGCCCGGCGCGACAAGTGGCTGGAGGTGGCGGGCCGCTTTTCGCAGCTGTCGCCTGCCGAGCAGCAACGCATGCAGACGCGCATGTCCGAGTGGGCCGGGCGCAGCCCGACCGAGCGCGGCCAGGCCCGCCTGCAGTTCCAGGAAGCACAAGCCTGGACACCTGAAGAGCGCCAGGAGCGTTGGGAGGCCTACCAGAGCCTGGACCCGCAGGCCCGGCAGGTGCTGGCCGAGCGCTGGAAACTCGAAGAAGCCGCCCGCCCCAAGGCCCGCGCCCAGGCCACGCCGGCCGACAAACGCAATGTGCTCGAAGCGAGCACGCCGAACGCGATGCCACGCCAGACGGCCACCCCCACGTCGGTTCGGGCCGGCAGCGGTGCAACCACCCGGCCGATGTCCACGCCGCGGGCTGAACCGCCGCACCACCACACCGGCCAGCCCAAAATCGCCGCCACGTCCAGTTTTGTCGACCCTGCCACCCTGTTGCCGCGCCGCGGGCCGCAGGCGGCAGCCGTCAGCGCCAAGCCGGCTGCGTCGGCCCCGTCGCGCAAGCGCTGAGCCCGGTTTGCAAGGTCATGCACCGCCCCCGGGCTTTGCCCGCCGCATGGCCTGCCTGGTCTACGAAGGTCTGCTGCTGTTCGGGGTGGTGGCGATCGCAGGTTATCTGTATTCGACGCTGACCCAGCAACGCCACGCGCTGGTGGGCACGGCGGGACTGCAGGCCTTTTTGTTCGTGGTCATCGGCATCTACTTCACCTGGTTCTGGGCCCTGGGCCGGCAGACCCTGGCGATGAAAACCTGGCACCTGCGTGTGATGACACGTGACGGCCAGCCGCTGAGCCAGACCCGCGCGCTGTTGCGCTACGTGGCCGCGTGGCTGATGTTCCTGCCGGCACTGGCCTTGATCGCCGCCACCGGCGTGCGAGGCGGCGGGGCGACCTCGGCCGCCCTGCTGGCCGGCGTGGCGGTGTACATGCTGATCGCCCGGCTGACCCCCTCGCGCCAATACCTGCACGACCTGCTGTGCGGCACCCGCATGGAGCGCTGGTCGGCCCCCCGGCCCGGGCAGAATCGGGCGCCATGAACATCTGTGTGTATTGCGGGTCACGGCCCGGCGCCTTGCCGGCCTACGCCCAGGCCGCGCGCGACCTGGGCCAGGCGATCGCCAGCCAGGGCCACGGCCTGGTCTACGGCGGTGGCAATGTCGGCCTGATGGGCATCGTGGCCGATGCCGTGTTGGCCGCAGGCGGCCCGGTCGTGGGCGTGATCCCGGAGGCCCTGGTGCAACGCGAGGTAGGCCACCAGGGCTTGAGCGAGCAGTTCGTGGTGCCCGACATGCACGTGCGCAAACGCATGATGGCCGAACGCGCCGATGCCTTCATCGCGCTGCCGGGCGGCATCGGCACGCTGGAAGAGCTGTTCGAGGTCTGGACCTGGCGCCAGCTGCGCTACCACGACAAACCCATCGGCGTGCTCAACCTGGCCGGCTTCTACGACCACTTGCTGCGCTTCATGGACCACACGGTGGCCCAGGGATTCCTGGATGAAGTGCAACGCCGCATGCCCGTGGTGGACACCGACCCGGTGGCGCTGCTGCGCCGCGTGCTGGCCGAAGCTGCGTTGGCCTCGGCGCCCGACGACTACAGCCGCATCTGACCGGCCCGGCTCAGATCGCGGCTTCGTCGGTCTCGCCGGTGCGGATGCGCAGCACCTGCTCCACGGCGGTGACGAAGATCTTGCCGTCACCGATCTTGCCGGTCTTGGCGGCACGCACGATGGCCTCGATGCAGCGGTCGACCTCGGCGTCCTTCACCACGACCTCGACCTTCACCTTGGGCAGGAAGTCGACCACGTACTCGGCGCCGCGGTAGAGCTCGGTGTGGCCTTTTTGGCGGCCAAAACCCTTGACCTCGGTGACGGTGAGGCCGGAGACACCGATGTCGCCCAGCGCCTCGCGCACTTCCTCCAGCTTGAAGGGTTTGATGATGGCGGTGATCTGCTTCATGCCGGGCTCCTGCGTGCGTCGAATTGGCTTGATTTAAGCACGGAACTTCGAGGTGATGGGGTAGCGCCAATCGCGTCCGAAAGCGCGGTGGGTGATGCGGATGCCCACCGGCGCCTGGCGCCGCTTGTACTCGTTGACCTTGATCAGCCGCGTGACACGCTCGACGTCGCTGCGCTCGAAGCCGGCGGCGATGATGTCTTCGATGCCCTGGTCGCCTTCCATGTAACGCGCGAGGATCGCGTCCAGCACCTCGTAGGGTGGCAGGCTGTCCTGGTCGGTCTGGTCAGGCCGCAGCTCGGCCGACGGCGGCCGCGTGATGATGCGGCGCGGGATGATCTCTGGGCCCTGCGCATTGCGCCACTCGGCCAGCCGGTAGACCAGGGTCTTGGCCACGTCCTTGATGACCGCAAAACCACCGGCCATGTCGCCGTACAGCGTGCAATAACCGGTGGCCATCTCGCTCTTGTTGC
>JADMJD010000124.1 GCA_018780805.1 Rubrivivax sp.
CCTGGTGCGACAAGTACCCCATCATCAGCATCGAAGACGGCATGCACGAAGGCGACTGGGACGGCTGGAAACACCTGACCGAACGCCTGGCCAAGAAGGTGCAGCTGGTGGGCGACGACCTGTTCGTCACCAACACCAAGATCCTGCGCGAAGGCATCGAGAAAGGCATCGCCAACTCGATCCTGATCAAGATCAACCAGATCGGCACGCTGACCGAAACCTTCGCCGCGATCGAGATGGCCAAGCGCGCCGGCTGGACCGCCGTGATCAGCCACCGCTCGGGCGAGACCGAAGACTCGACCATCGCCGACATCGCCGTGGGCACCAACGCCGGCCAGATCAAGACCGGCTCGATGAGCCGCAGCGACCGCATCGCCAAGTACAACCAGTTGCTGCGCATCGAAGAAGACCTCGGCGAGGTGGCGCACTACCCCGGCCGCAGCACCTTCTACAACCTCCGATAAACCGCTTCATGCGCCTGCCCTGGTCCACCGGCATCCTGGCGGCCTTGTTGCTGCTGGTGCAGGCCGACCTGTGGCTGGGCAAGGGCAACCTGCGCTACGTGTGGCAGCTGCAGCTGCAGCTGGCGGCGCAGCAGGCCGCCAACGTGGAGGCACGTGCGCTGAACGCGCGCATCGACGCCGAAGTGGGTGACCTGGTGGAAGGCCTGGAGATCGTCGAAGAACGTGCCCGCGCGCAGCTGGGCATGCTCAAGGCCGACGAGATCCTGGTGCAGGTCGCAGTCACCAAGACACCCTGAGCGTGCTGGCCACCCTGCTGGCCACTCTGCTTGCCCCGGCGTTCACGCTCTGGGGCAGCCCGGTCACCGGGCTCGAGATCGTGGCGTGTGTGCTGGCCGTCTGGATGGTGGTCTGCAACTGGCGCGTCAACCCGCTGGCCTGGCCGCTGGCGATGCTGTCGTCGGCCGCCTACGCGCTGCTGTTCGCCGACTTCAAGCTCTACGGCGAAGCGGCGCTGCAGTTCGTCTTCATCGCCGTGGCCGTCTGGGGCTGGTGGCAATGGCTGCGGGGCCGCAGCAGTGACGGGGCTGCGCTGGTGGTGCACCGACTCCCGTCACGCGGGCGCTGGCAGGCGGTGGCGGCCACGCTGCTGCTGTGGCCGCTGATCGCGCTGGCGCTGCAGCGCTTCACCGACAGCGACATCGCCTGGCTCGACGCCCTGCCGACCGCCGGCAGCCTGGTGGCGCAGGTGCTGCTGGGCCGCAAGCTGGTGGAAAACTGGCCCGCCTGGGTGGCCGTGAACATCGTCAGCGTCGCCCTGTTTGCGGTGAAGGGGCTGTGGCTCACGGTGATCCTCTACGCCGTGTTCACCGTGATGGCCGTGGTGGGCTGGCGCACCTGGGCCAGGCTGGCGCGATGACGCTGAAGATCGCGATCCTCGGTGCCGAGAGCACCGGCAAGTCCACGCTGGCACAGGACCTGGCGGCGGCATTGGCCGAGGCCACCGGCCTGCGCTGCACCGCGGTGCCGGAGTGGCTGCGCAGCTGGTGCGAACGCGCAGGCCGCACGCCGCGACTCGACGAGCAGTTGGTCATCGCCGAGACCCAGCACGCCCAGATCGACGCCGCGGCACGGGACCACGACATCGTGGTCTGCGACACCACGGCGGTGATGACGGCGGTCTACAGCCGGCTGCTCTTCAACGACCGCAGCCTGGAGCCGCTGGCCGTGATGCACCAGCTGCGCATGCAGCTGACGCTGCTGACGGCGCTGGACATCCCCTGGTTGCCCGACGGCCTGCAGCGCGACGGCCCGCAGGTGCGCGAGCCGGTGGACAACCTGGTGCGCGAGCTGCTGCTGGCACATGGGCTGCGCTGGTCACTGGTCAGCGGCAGCGGCGCGCAGCGGCTGCAGAGCGCGCTGGACGCCGTGGCGCCGCTGCTGCGCAGCCGGCCGGCCCCCCGCCGCGGCCTGTTCAGCCGGCTGGACCAGCGCAATGCCGAGCCGGCGGCGCGCACCTGGTCGTGCGACAACTGCGACGACCCGGGTTGCGAGCACCGGCTGCGCGGCTGAGCCGCCAGGTCAGTTCGCGGCCATGCAGTAGAAGCGGCCCGCGCCGCCCGTGCGGATCAAGGCCTCGGGGCTGCAGCCCACGGTGGGGTGCGAGAAGTTCCAGGACTTCGCCCAGTTCTCCGGCAACGGACCGATGCGGTCGTGGTGGCCCACGATGGCGGCGCCATCGGTGCTGCTGGTCCAGGCCTTGCACGTGGTGTCGGTCTGAGGCGCGAAGGCCGTGCCGTCGTCGCGCGAGCCGGTCAGGATGTCGTGTTCGTTCGGCGTGTCGCCGCGGCCCTTGATGACGTGGCCCTTCTCGTCCAGCGCCGTCGTCTTGCTCAGGTTGTTGCCGTTGTGCAGGTGGGCCAGGTCACGGGCGATGAGCTCACCCTTGGCGTTGTGCCAGGGGCCGGTGCCGATGCGGTCGCGTGCGTTGATGGCGGGCACAGCAGGTGCGTTGGCGGTGGCGAAGGTGGGCGCCACGCTCAGGTAGGCACGCCAGGTGCGGCTGCCGGCACCGGCCGCGGCGGCCAGCTTCTGGCAATGGGCATCGGCGCCGGCAATGCCGCCCAGGTCGGCACCCTTGCCGCTGCCCACGCTGGTGATGAAAAAACCCATGGGCTGGGGCGTGGTGGCGCAGGCGGTGAGCAGCGCGGTGGCGCAGGTGGCCAGCAGCAGCAGGGGCCGGGGTGAACGCATGGGCAGTCTCCAGGTGTCGTGCAGATGCACGCCGGGTGTACGGCCGGGCCCGGGCCTTGTTTCCTCAGGGTGTTCCCTGGTCGTGAAGTGGGCACTGCAGCTGGCGCACCGCGCAGCGCACGCCGTCGAGAACCGGCAGGCCCAACGCGGCCTGCAACGCGTCGTCGTAGCCGCACAGGACGGCGCCGGCCAGCACGATGCTGTCGGCGCCTTGCTGCCGCAAGCGCTGGCAGGCGGCCAGCAACACGGGCAACAGCGCCGCCGGGTCCGCATCAGGCGCAAAGGCCTGGGGCAACTCGGGCGCCTGCAGGCCGGCGATGCGCTCGGCCGGCAGCAACGCGGCCAGCCGCGCCTGGTACAGCGGCAGCAGGCCCTGGCCGAGTGTGAGCAGGCCCACAGACCCACCCAGCGCGGCGGCCGCGGCCACGGCTGCTTCGGTCAGGCCCAGCGCGGCTTTGGGCGCCAGTCGGGGGCGCAGGGCGTCGATCACGCCGTCCAGCGAGATCGCGAGCAGCAGCGCATCAGCATCCTGCATCAGCGCCGGCACGGCGCGCAGCGCTTCGGCATCGGCCTGCAGCAAGGTGGCGGCGTCGTGCACCACCCGCGGGCCGGCGCTGCCCGTGACGGCCTGCAGCTGGTGCGGTGCACGCAGTTCGGCACGTGCCGAAGCGGCCATGCGCTCGGTGATGTGCACCGAGCGGTTGGGGTTGAACAGCAGGATGCGCACAGCGACCGCCGGTTCAGCTGCGGAAGATGGCTTCCAGGTCCACCTCTTCGGCCGCCGGCTCCAGCTTCATGCCACTTTCGATGTGGGCCAGGTGCTCCAGCATCAGCTTTTCGGCGCGCACCGTGTCGCGGCGCGCGATGGCTTCAATGATCTGCGAGTGTTCGTCGGCACGGCAGCTGGTGGCGGTGGGTGCGTCGTAGAGGAAGATCATCAAACAGGTCAGCGTGCTCAGTTCGCGCATCTGGCGCGCCAGCGCCGAGTTGCCGGCCAGCTCGGCCGCCAGCGAGTGGAACTCGCCGGAGAGCCGGATCACCGCACGTTTGTCGTCGCGCCGGCGCGCGTCCAGCTCCAGTTCCTGGTGCTGTCGCAAACGGGCCAGTTTTTCCGGCGTCAGCGTCTCGATCAGCCGGCGCAGCACGGCGGGCTCGATCAGGCGCCGGGCCTCGAACACGTCCAGCGCCTGCTCGATGCTGGGTTTGGCCACGAAGGCACCGCGCTGCGGGTAGATCTCGACGATCTGTTCGTGCGCCAGCCGCGCCAGCACCTCGCGCACACGCGCGCGGCTGACGTTGAAGATCTCGGCCAGCCGCTCTTCCACCAGCTTGGTGCCGGGGTGCAGCCGGTGCTCCAGGATGGCGACGTAGATGCGCTCGTAGATCTCGTCGTGTGTGTTTTCGCGCTGCAGCCGGGCGGCCGAGGCGGACTTGCGGGGGCTGCGGGTCGGCATGGGGTCGGCGGGAGGCGCGGCCAGAGACTCGACCGCCCGCAGGATTGTAGGGACGCCCAACACGCGGCCCAGGCGATCCTCCGGCTCAGCGGGTGCCAAACAGGCTGCCCCAGCCCAACACCTGCGCCGGGTCGGCACCGATTGCGCGCAGCTGGCCCCAGACCGTGGTGCTCACCGTGTCCAGCAGCGGGATGCCCAGCTCGGCCTCCACCTGTTCGGCCAGTGGCGCGGCGCGCAGGTTGGTGCAGAAGGTGGTGATCGCTTGCGGGGGGTTGGGCACCGCGGTCGCCACCTCGCGCATCAGCGCCAGCAGCTGCGCCGGTTCCACCAGGGCAAAGTCGTGGTTCACCGTGATGCCCAGGTGGCGCTCGGCGACCACCTCGATGCCGATGGCGCGGTAGTTGTCCACGATGCGCTGCTGCACATCGGCGGTGTAGGGCGTGACCAGCGCCAGCCGCGTGACGCCGCGCAGCGCCAGCAGCTCGTTCAACGCCAGCACGGCCGTGGTGGCCGGCAGGCCGGTGCGCTCGGTGATGCGCTGCACCAGCCGACGGTCGCTGTCGAAGCCCAGCCAGCCGGCGGCGGTGCCGCTCCAGCCGATCACGTCCACATGGGCGTCGGCCAGCAGTTCGGCCGCGGCCAGGATCTTGCTGTCGTCGAACTGGGCCAGCGCGCGGTCCGACAAGGCGATCTGTGTCACCTTGAAGCGCGAGAAGTGGGCGCTGCAGCCGGGCACGGCGGCGGCCAGCGCGCTGGTCAGCGGCTCCAGCGCGGTGTTGGAAGAAGGCGTCAGCACGCCCAGGCGCAGGGTGGATGGCACGGGGTCTCCTCTCCAGACAAACCCGATGATGCCTTGCGGATTCGATGTTGTCGACAGTATTGTCAACAACTTGATCGGGCACATTGTTGACATGGCCCGGGTCTTGCGTGCTCCACATCTGCCCGGTTCTGGTGTGGACAACATGCACCACAACGAGGCGACCCCACCCCATCATGGCCACTGCCCCTTTCGACCTCGTGCTCCGCAACGCCCGCGTCGCCACCGCCAGCGACGTGTTCGATGCCGACATCGCCGTGTCGGGCGGCCGCATCGTGCAGCTGGGCCAGGGCCTGGGGCCGGGCCGGCGGGAGATCGATGCCGCCGGCCGCGTGGTCACGCCCGGCGGTGTGGACGCACATTGCCACCTGGACCAGCCGATGGCGCCCCCGGTGCGCATGGCCGACGATTTCGACACCGGCACCCGCTCCGCCGCCTGCGGTGGCACCACCACCGTGATCCCGTTCGCGGCGCAGGAAAAAGGCGGCTCGCTGCGCGCGGCCGTGGCCGATTACCACCGCCGCGCCGAAGGCCGCGCGCATGTGGACTACGCCTTCCACCTGATCGTCAGCGACCCCACGCCCGCGGTGCTGCAGCAGGAGCTGCCGGCGCTGATCCAAGAGGGCTACACCTCGTTCAAGGTCTACATGACCTACGACGACTTGAAGCTGGACGACGGCCAGATCCTGGACGTGCTGGCCGTGGCGCGGCAACACGGCGCGATGGCGATGATCCACGCCGAAAACGCCGACTGCATCGAGTGGCTGAGCCAACGGCTGGAGGCTGCCGGCCGCACGGCGCCACGTTTCCACGCCCACGCGCGACCGATGCTGGTGGAGCGCGAGGCCACGCACCGCGCCATCGCGCTGGCCGAGCTGGTGGACGTACCGGTGCTGATCGTGCACGTCTCGGGGCGCGAGGCGGTGGAGCAGATCCGCTGGGCCCGCGCCCATGGCCTGAACGTGCTGGCCGAGACCTGCCCGCAGTACCTGTTCCTGACCGCCGACGACCTGGGCCACGACGACAGCTACCAGGGCGCGCGCTGCATCTGCAGCCCGCCGCCCCGCGACCGCGCGAACCAGGACGTGATCTGGGGCGGCCTGCACGACGGCCTGTTCAGCGTGTTTTCTTCGGACCACGCGCCGTTCTGTTTCGACGGCGCCGAAGGCAAACACCCGGGCGGCGAAGAAGCCCCGTTCCGCCACATCCCCAACGGCATCCCGGGCCTGGAAACGCGCATGCCGCTGCTGTACTCCGAAGGTGTGCTCGGCGGCCGCATCACGCTGCAGCGTTTTGTGGAGCTCACCGCCACGCACCCGGCACGCGCCTACGGCCTGCACCCGCGCAAGGGCGCCATTGCGATCGGCAGCGACGCCGACCTCGTGGTCTGGCAAGAGGGCGAGCGGGTGATCCGCAACGCCGACCTGCACCACGCCGTGGACTACACGCCTTACGAAGGCCACGTGCTGCGCGCCTGGCCGGCGCTCACATTGGCCAGCGGCGAGGTGGTCTGGGACGGCACGCAGTTCCACCCCCGCCCCGGCCGCGGCCGTTTCCTGCCCTGTGGCACCCCGTCGCTGCTGCCGCGGCGATCCACCCTTCCCTGACCCCCTGTTCCACCAAGGAGACCCTGATGACACCCACCCGCCTCGTTGCCGGCCTGGCCACCGCCCTGCTGCTCAGCGCCCCGCTCGCCCAGGCCCAGGACCGGATGACGTTCAAGGTCATCGGCCAGCCGGCCGCCACCGGCATGATCCAGAAGAACAAGGAGAAGCCGTTTTTCGACGAGTTCGAAAAGCGCACCGGCCTGCCCATCGACGCCGACTACAAGGCCATCGACCAGCTGGGCATCAAGGACACCGAGCAGCTGCGTGTGATGAAGGCCGGGCTGTTCGACATCGTCTCGCTGCGTGTCTCGCAGAACTCGCGCGACGAACCCACGCTGCTGGGCATGGACCTGGTCGGCGCCTCGCCCGACTACGCCGCCGCGCGCAAGGTCTACGAGGCCTACTTCGACACGCTGGACCAGCGGCTGCAGAAGCAGTTCCAGGTCAAGCTGCTGGGCGTGTGGCCCTTCGGCCCGCAGATCCTGTTCTGCAAGAAGCC
>JADMJD010000203.1 GCA_018780805.1 Rubrivivax sp.
CCTGCGCCATGCGCACCAGCGCGTCGTAGGCCGCCTGGTCGCCGTGCGGGTGGAAGCGGCCCAGCACATCACCCACCACGCGCGCGCTCTTGACGGGTTTGGGGGCACCGCTCGCACCGAAGCCCAGGCCCATGCGCTGCATGGAGTACAGGATGCGGCGCTGCACCGGCTTCTGGCCGTCGCAGACATCGGGCAGCGCGCGGCCCTTGACCACCGAGAGTGCGTACTCCAGGTAGGCGCGTTCGGCGTAGTGGGCCAGCGTGATGCTGTCGGTGGGTTCGGCCGCATTGGCGGCGGGGTCGAAGAGGTCGGCGTCCATGGCGGGCGGGAGTGTAGGCCCCCCGGCACGCCGGCCTGCGTGCCGGGCTCAGCGGGCCGTTTGCAGCTGCCGCACCAGCAGCTGGTGGAAACGTTCGTAGAAGCCGGGGTCACGGACCGTGGCCACGCCCACCTTGACCAGCGATTCTTCGCTGCCGCCGATGGGCAGCGAGATCGAGCCCAGTGCACTCACGCCCAGGCTGGACGAGGTGCCCGATTTCTTGACCACGTACTGGTCTTCCCAGGCGGTGACGTAGACACTGCCGGCACGGTCGTCCGCACCTTCGGCCACACAGGTGACCTGCAGCTGCAGCTCCACATGGCGCTCTTTTTCGGGCTGGAAGTACTTGCGGCCCACCAGCACGGCGCGGTCGTTGCGGGTCAACACATAACCCTGGCTCATCAAGGCCCGGCGGGCGGCTTCGCAGAGGTCGGCCGCGCTGCGCTCGTGGCGGCGGGCGTGTGGTGAGGCGGCGTCAAAACGCTCGGCCTGGTGCACCGGCGGCACGGGCGCCAGGGCCTTCATCGAGGCGTCGGTCATGGCACAGCCGGTGAAGACGAAGGCGGCCAGCGCCACGGCGACGGGCAGGAAGTGGCGTGGCATTGTTGTCATGGTGCCTGCCCATGGTAGCGCCCGCCGCACGGTATCGTCGCGGCCCAGACTCCTTCTCCACCCCGTGCAAAGACTGCCGCAAACCCCGCGCCCCGACTGGCGGCGCCGGCTGGACGACCAGGGCTTCCACTTCCACTCCATCGATGCCGAAGGGGTGGACCGCTCTGCCAGCACGTCCAAGTTCCTGTACTGGCGCGAGGACGTGGCCTATCGCTTCACGGAGGCCCAGGTCGAGACCCTGTACGCCGCCACGCAGGAGCTGCACGGCATGGCGATGGACCTGGCGGCCGACCTGGTGCGCAGCGGCGACCTGGCCCGCCTGCAGCTGGGCGATGCCGCCGCCACCCTGGCCGTGGCCAGCTGGCAGGCCGGCGACCCACACTGGTACGGCCGCTTCGACCTCAGCTGGACCGGCGAGGGCCCGCCCAAACTGCTGGAATACAACGCCGACACGCCCACCAGCATCATCGAATCGGCCGTGGCGCAGTGGCACTGGAAGCAGGACGTGCAGCCGCAGGCGGACCAGTTCAACTCGGTGCACGAGGCCCTGGTGGAACGCCTGCGGCTGATCGCCGGCCAGCGCGGCTTTGAGCGCCTGCACCTGACCGGGCTGTTCGACGTGCAGGAGGACGTGGGCAACCTGGAGTACCTGCTGGACGTGGCGCTGCAGGCCGGGCTGGAGGGCCAGCTGCTGGACATGGGCGACATCGGCGTGCTGCCCGACGGCCGGTATGCCGATGCGCAGGACCAGCCGCTGCAGGCCTGCTTCAAGCTCTACCCCTGGGAGTGGCTGGTGCACGAGCCGCTGGCCGAGCACCTGGCCGCGCGCCGCCACACCTGGCTGGAGCCGGCGTGGAAACTGCTGTTGTCCACCAAGGCCATCCTGCCACTGCTGTGGGAGCGCCACCGCGGCCACCCGCAGCTGCTGCCGGCGCATTTCAGCGCGTCGCCTTTCGAGTCCGGGCCCGACGCCGGGCCCTACCTGCAAAAGCCGCTGCTCAGCCGCGAAGGCGCCAACATCAGCGTGCACCAGCAGGGCCAGCGCACGCTGCAGACGCCCGGGCCGTATGGTGCAGAAGGTTTTGTCTACCAGGCGCTGGCGCCGGTGGCCCGGTATGCCGCGCCGGAAAACACCAGCATCGACGGCCCGCTGCCCGCCATCCACGCGGTGCTGGGCAGCTGGGTCGTCGGCGACGAGGCCGTGGGCCTGTGTGTGCGCGAAGACCCGAGCCCGATCACGAAGAACACCGCGTACTTCGTGCCGCACTACTTCGAATGAACCCCTTGGATTGAGCCGACGATGACACCTCCACCGCTGCTGAACTTCCTGCTGTACTTCGGTGTCGCCCTGGCCTGCTGGGCCGCGGCGATCACGTTGTACGTGCGGCTCACGCCCTACCGCGAATTCACGCTGGTGCAGCAGGGCAACCTGGCCGCGGCCTGCAGCCTCAGCGGCGCAGTGCTGGGCCTGGCGCTGCCGCTGGCCAGCCTGGTGCTGCACGCCGTGGGGCTGGTGGACTTCCTCTGGTGGACCCTGGTGGCGCTGACAGCGCAGCTGGGCCTGTGGGTGGCGTTGCGCTCGCTGGTGTTCCGCAACCTGAGCCAGGCCATCGTGGCCGGCCAGACGAGCGTGGGCCTGGTGATGGGTGCGTTTTCCGTCGGCCTCGGCGCGCTGAACGCGGCCTGCCTGAGCTACTGAGCCGTCTGCACATGGCCACGAACCCACCCACCACGCGCCGCCACCACCGTGGCGGCCTGCAGCTGGTGCTGATCAGCTCCGCCGCCGCACTGCTGCCCGGCTGCGGCCCCGACCCGCTGGACACGCCCGAGCCCATGAGCCGTGCGCAATACGCCAGCATGGAAGATTGCCTGCAGGACTGGCGCGACGAAAGCGAGTGCGAGCCACGCCGCACCGACGCCAATGGCACGGTCATCGGTGGCGGCGGCCGGCTGGGCTGGTGGGGCCCGTACTACACCCGCAGCGGCCAGGTCTACCGCTACAACGGCCGGGTGGAGCAGGTGCCGGTTAACGTCAGCCACGCGCAGGCCTTCGAAAGCCGGCTGCTGAGCCCGCGCCAGGTCTATGCCAGCCCCACGGGGCGTTACGCCAACGTGCCGGCAGCGCCGGGCGCCAGCCCGGCAAAATCTACACAGGGCACGGCGGTCAAACGCGGCGGCTTCGGCAGCATCGGACGGGGCTTCTCGGGCGGCGGCTGAAAGGCTGCGGTCCCGGTGCTCAGTGCGCCTCGTCCCAGTTGCGCCCCACGCCCACCTCGGCGAGCAGCGGCACCTTCAGCTGCGCCACACCGGCCATCAGGCGCGGCACGGCCTCTTTGGCCCAGTCGAGCTCGGCCTCGGGCACCTCGAACACCAGTTCGTCGTGCACCTGCATCACCATGCGGGTGGCGCGGGCCTCGCGGTCCAGCGTGTCCTGCACCGCGATCATCGCCAGCTTGATCAGGTCGGCCGCCGTGCCCTGCATCGGCGCGTTGATGG
Organism: Rubrivivax sp.; assembly: GCA_018780805.1. Lineage (GTDB taxonomy): Bacteria > Pseudomonadota > Gammaproteobacteria > Burkholderiales > Burkholderiaceae_C > Rubrivivax. The sequence continues at coordinate 3,428 of JADMJD010000203.1, forward strand.
CCTGGCGCTCGGCACCGGCACGGCGCGGGCCGTTGCCGCCCATGATGTCGGGCAGGTAGATGCGGCGGCCGAAGTAGGTCTCCACGTAGCCCGTCTGGGCTGCACCGGCCTTGGTGAGCTCCATGTAGCGTTTGACGCCGGCAAAACGCTCGAAATAACGTTCGATGTAGTCGCGCGCCGCCTTCTGCTCGATGCCCAGGTTGCTGGCCAGGCCAAACGCGCCCATGCCGTAGATCAGGCCGAAGTTGATGACCTTGGCATAACGCCGCTGCTCGGAACTCACCTGGTCCAGCGGCACGTTGAAGACCTCGCTGGCGGTGGCGCGGTGCACGTCGATGCCTTCGGCAAAGGCGCGCAGCAGGCCCGGGTCTTCGCTGATGTGGGCCATGATGCGCAGCTCGATCTGGCTGTAGTCGGCCGACAGGATCACATGCCCGGGCGGCGCGATGAAAGCCTCGCGCACACGCCGGCCTTCCGGCGTGCGGATCGGGATGTTCTGCAGGTTGGGGTCGTTGCTGGCCAGCCGGCCGGTCACGGCCACGGCCTGCGCGTAGTTGGTGTGCACGCGGCCCGTGTGCGGGTTCACCATGCCGGGCAGCTTGTCGGTGTAGGTGCCCTTGAGCTTGGCCAGGCTGCGGTGGTCCAGGATGCGCGCCGGCAGCGGGTAATCGGCCGCCAGCTCCTGCAGCACCTCTTCGTCGGTGCTGGGCGCGCCGGTGGCCGTCTTCTTCTTCACCGGCAGGCCCAGCTTGCCGAACAGGATCTCGCCGATCTGCTTCGGGCTGCCCATGTTGAAGGGCTGCTCGGCGATGGCGTAGGCCTCCTGTTCCAGCGCCACCATGCGCTCGCCCAGGTCGCGGCTCTGCGCGGCCAGCACGGCGGCGTCGATCAACACGCCGTGGCGCTCGATGCGCTGCAGGATCTTCATCGCCGGCATCTCGATGCGCTCGTACACCTCGGCCAGGCGCGGCGTGGCCTGCAGGCGCGGCCAGAGTGTCTGGTGCACCTGCAGCGCCATCTCGCTGTCTTCGCCGCTGTACTCGGTGGCGCGGGCGACGTCCACCTGCGCAAACGGGATCTGGTGCACACCCTTGCCACACAGGTCTTCGTAACTCAGGCCTTTGCGGCCCAGGTGGCGGTCGGCCAACTTTTCCAGGCTGTGGCCCAGGTGGGCTTCCAACACGTAGCTCTGCAGCATCGTGTCGTGCGCCACGCCGCGCAGCGTGATGCCATGGTTGGCCAGCACATGGATGTCGTACTTCAGGTTCTGGCCGAGCTTGGCGTGGGTCTCGCTCTCCAGCCAGGGCTTCAGCAGCGCCAGCGCCTGGTCCAGCGGCAGCTGTTCGGGCGCATCGGGCCCGGCATGCGCCAGCGGCACATAGGCCGCGCGGCCGGGCTCGACGGCGAAGCTGATGCCGACGATGCGCGCCGCCATCGGGTCCAGCGAATCGGTTTCGGTGTCGACGGCGCTGACCGGGGCGGCCTGCAGGCGCGCGATCCAGTCCTGCAGGCGTGTCACGTCGGTGATGGTTTCGTAGTCGCGCGCCAGCACCACGGGCGGCGCTGCATCGGCGGCAGGTGCTGCAGGCGCCGCGGCGCTCACGCCCAGCGTGTTCTCCAACTCCTTCTTCCAGCTCTTGAAGCCGTAGCGGCCGTAGAAATCGAGCAGGCCGTCCTGCTGCACCGGCTGCAGGGCCAGGCCCTCCAGCGCCGGCCAGCCAGGCACGTGGCCGTCCAGCGCGCAGTCGGTCACCACGGTGATCAGCTTGCGGCCGGTGGGCAGCCAATCCAGCGCCGCACGCAGGTTCTCGCCGGCCACGCCCTTGATGCTGGCGGCGGCGGCCACCACACCGTCCAGCGAACCATGTTCGGCGATCCACTTGGCGGCGGTTTTCGGGCCGACCTTGTCGACGCCGGGCACGTTGTCCACCGTGTCGCCGATCAGCGTGAGGTAGTCGACGATGCGGTTCGGCGGCACGCCGAACTTGGCCAGCACCCCCGCTTCGTCCAGCAGTTCCGGCGGCTTGGCCATGGTGTTGATCAGCGTGACCTGCGGCGTGACCAGCTGCGCCAGGTCCTTGTCACCTGTGGAGATCATCACGCGGTGGCCGCTGGCCGCGGCCTGGCGCGCCAGCGTGCCGATGGCGTCGTCGGCCTCGATGCCGGGCACCACCAGCACCGGCCAGCCCAGCAGGCGCACGGCCTCGTGGATGGGCTCGATCTGGCGCCGCAGGTCATCGGGCATCGGCGCGCGCTGGGCCTTGTAGGCGGGATACCAATCGTCGCGAAAGGTCGGGCCGCTGGCATCAAACACACAGGCGGCGTGTTCCGCCGGGTAACGCTCGCGCAGCCACTTCATCATCGCCACCACGCCGTGGATGGCGCCGGTGGGGAAACCGTCGCCCGAGCGCAGATCGGGCAAGGCGTGGTAGGCACGGTACAGGTAGCTGGAACCGTCGACCAGCAGCATCAGGGGGGCGTCCATCAGCGCCTGCCGGGCCGCCCCAAGGGCGCTGAGCGCCCCCTCGGGGGGCAGCGAACGAAGTGAGCGTGGGGGCGTTTCATCCAGGCATTGTGGCGCGGCCCGTAGAATCAAGGCATGGTCCGTCGCCTTCTCATCGCACTGCCCTTGTTCGTGGCTGTTGCGCCCGCCGTCGCCGCCCCCGAGCCAGCCGTGCAGCGCACCGTGCAGGAAGACGACAACGTGCGCATCGACGAGTTGCGCGTGCGCGGGGTCACGCAGCGCATCGTCGTGCGGCCCAAGGCCGGCGGGCAGGGCGCGGCCCTGCCCGAGTATCAGATCCTGCCGGCCGAGCCCGGCCGCGACAGCGCGCAGGACCGCCGCGCTGCGGGTCAGCGCGTCTGGCGCCTGTTCAGCTTCTAAGGCCGTGGCCGTCTACACCGTCGTCGGCGAGCCCGAGGTGCGTGCGCTCGTCGCCCGCCTGGGGCTGGGCGAGCTGTGTGGCTTCCAGGGCATCTCGGCCGGCATCGAAAACAGCAACTGGTTCGTTGACACGGCGCGTGGCGCCTATGTGCTGACGGTCTTCGAGCGGCTGACGGCCGAGCAGCTGCCGTATTACCTGTGGCTGATGAAACACCTGGCCGGCGCTGGCATCCCGGTGCCCGACCCGCAGGCTGACGCCGCCGGCGAGCTGCTGTTTTCGCTGCAGGGCAAACCGGCGGCACTGCTGACGCGCCTGAGCGGCGGCCACCGCCTGGCGCCCGACGAACACCATGTGCGGCAGGTGGGCGCGATGCTGGCCCGGATGCACCTGGCCGGCGCCAGCTACAAGCGCGAGCAGCCGCACCTGCGCGGCCTGGCCTGGTGGGAGCAAACCGTGCCCGTGGTGCTGCCGTTCCTCGACGCCGAACGTGCCACGCTGCTGCGCGAGGAACTCGCCTTCCAGCAGGCCGTGGCCGCCTCGCCCGACAGCCAGGCCTTGCCACGCGGGCCCATCCACGCCGACCTGTTCCGCGACAACGTGATGTTCGACGGCCTGCCCGGCCACGAAAAACTCACCGGCTTC
>JADMJD010000238.1 GCA_018780805.1 Rubrivivax sp.
CGCGCGGCCGGCGTTACCGCTACCTGCTGCGCGAATCGGTGGTGCGCCCGGCGCTCGAGACCGGCCTGGTGGGCTGGACCTTTCGCCCGCTCGACGGCGACGCGATGCGGCAGGCGGCGACGCACCTGATCGGCGAACACGATTTCACCTCCTTCCGCGCCGCGGCCTGCCAGGCGCTGAGCCCGGTGAAGACGCTGCGCGCGATCGAGATCCAGCAGCGCGGAACGCTCTGGCGCTTCGACTTCGACGCCAGCGCGTTCTTGCACCACATGGTGCGCAACCTGATGGGCTGCCTGCTCACGGTGGGCAGTGGGCGCCAGCCGCCGGGCTGGATGGCCGAGGTGCTGGCCGCCCGCAGCCGCGACGCGGCCGCGCCCACCTTCGCCCCCGACGGCCTGTACTTCGTCGGCCCGTACTACGATGCCACCCTCGGCCTGCCCACCCACACGGCGGCCATGGACTGGCTGCCTTGACGCTCTCTCTGCAACACCGCACCCGCATCAAGATCTGCGGCCTCACGCGCGAGGCCGATGTGGACGCGGCCGTGGCCGCCGGGGCCGATGCCATCGGTTTCGTGCTCTACCCGCGCAGCCCGCGCGCGGTGGACGTGGCCCGGGCAGGTGTGCTGGCCCGCCGGCTGCCGCCTTTCGTGACGCCGGTGCTGTTGTTCGTCAACGCCACACCGGCCGAGGTGGCGGCCGGCCTGGCCGCGGTGCCCCACGCGCTGCTGCAGTTCCATGGCGACGAGGCCCCGGCCGACTGCGATGCGGCGCGGCGCCCCTACCTGCGGGCCGTGCGCATGGCGCCCGGGGTCGATTTGTTAGACTTCACAACTCGGTTCCCCCATGCTGCCGGGCTCCTGCTGGATGCCCATGTCGAAGGTTACGGGGGCGGTGGAAAGGTCTTCGATTGGTCACTGATTCCTCACGGCGTGCCCGCTCCGGTCGTTTTGTCTGGTGGGTTGAATCCTGCCAGCGTGACCGATGGCATCGCGCAGGTCCGGCCCTGGGCCGTTGACGTGAGCTCCGGCGTGGAATCGGCCAAGGGCATCAAGGATGCCGGGCTGATGCGCCGGTTCTGCCAGGCGGTGCGCGACACCGATGCCCGCCTCGCCGACCAATCCTGAAAGTAGTCCCATGTTCGAGTACCAACAACCCGACGCCGGCGGGCATTTCGGCCCCTACGGTGGCACCTTCGTCGCCGAGACCCTGATCCACGCGCTGGACGAGCTCAAGGCCGAGTGGGACGCCGCGCGCGCCGACCCGGCCTTCATGGCCGAGTTCCGGCACGAGCTCAAGCACTTCGTCGGCCGGCCCAGCCCGGTCTACCACGCCGACCGGCTCAGCCGCGAGGTGGGTGGCGCGCAGATCCACCTCAAGCGCGAAGACCTCAACCACACCGGCGCGCACAAGATCAACAACACCATCGGCCAGGCGCTGCTGGCGCGGCGCATGGGCAAACCCCGTGTGATCGCCGAAACCGGTGCCGGCCAGCACGGCGTGGCCACCGCCACCATCTGCGCCCGTTACGGCATGGAATGTGTGGTCTACATGGGCTCGGAGGACGTCAAGCGCCAGAGTCCCAACGTCTACCGCATGAATCTGCTGGGCGCACGTGTGGTGCCGGTGGACAGCGGCAGCCGCACGCTGAAGGACGCATTGAACGAAGCGCTGCGCGACTGGGTCACCAATGTCGAAAACACCTTCTACATCATCGGCACCGTGGCCGGCCCGCACCCCTACCCGACCATGGTGCGTGACTTCCAGAGCGTGATCGGTGACGAGTGCCTGGTGCAGATGCCCGAGATGATCGGCTACCTGGGCGGCCCAGCCGGCGCGCAGCCCGATGCCGTGATCGCCTGCGTCGGCGGTGGCAGCAACGCGATGGGCATCTTCCACCCTTACATCCCGCACGAAAGCACGCGCCTGATCGGCGTGGAAGCGGCAGGCCTGGGCCTGGCCAGCGGCAAACACGCGGCCTCGCTGTCGGCCGGCACGCCGGGTGTGCTGCACGGCAACCGCACCTATCTGCTGCAGGACGCCGGTGGGCAGATCACCGAAACCCACTCGATCTCGGCTGGGCTGGACTACCCGGGTGTGGGGCCTGAACACGCGTACCTGAAGGACATCGGCCGCGCCGAGTACGTCGGCATCACCGACGATGAGGCGCTGACCGCCTTCCACCGCCTGTGCCGCACCGAAGGCATCATCCCGGCGCTGGAATCCAGCCATGCGGTGGCCTATGCGATGAAGCTGGCCGCCACGATGCGGCCAGACCAGCACCTGCTGGTCAACCTCTCCGGCCGCGGCGACAAGGACATCGGCACCGTGGCCGACTTGTCCGGCGCCGATTTCTACTGCCGGCCTTCGTGCCGTGGGCAGAGCGTGAAAGGTGGTGCCCAATGAGTCGCATCGCTGCGCGCATGGCTGCGCTGAAGGCGGCCGGCCGCACCGCGCTGATCCCTTACGTGACCGCCGGTGACCCGTTTGCCGACGCGACCCCGGAGATCATGCATGCGCTCGCCGCCGGTGGCGCCGACGTGATCGAACTCGGGGTGCCCTTCAGCGACCCGATGGCCGACGGCCCGGTGATCCAGAAGGCCAGCGAACGTGCGCTGGCCCGGGGCATCTCCCTGGACCATGTGCTGGCCATGGTGCGCCAGTTCCGCCAGGACGACAGCAGCACGCCGGTGGTGCTGATGGGTTATGCCAACCCGATCGAACGTTTCGACCAGCGCACGGGTGAAGGCGGCTTCGTGCGTGCGGCGCGCGAGGCCGGGGTCGATGGCGTGCTGGTGGTCGATTACCCGCCCGAGGAGTGCGAGGCCTTCGCCGCCGGTCTCAAAGCCGCCGGCCTGGACCCCATCTTCCTGCTCGCACCCACCTCGACCGAGGGGCGCATGGCCCAGGTCGGCCGCATCGCCAGTGGCTATGTGTACTATGTGTCGCTGAAGGGCGTGACCGGCGCCGGCCACCTGGACACAGCCGCCGTGGCGGCCATGTTGCCGCGCATCCGGGCCCATGTGCCGCTGCCGCTGGGCGTCGGTTTCGGCATCCGGGATGCCGCGACGGCGCAGGCGGTGGCGCAGGTGGCCGATGCGGTGGTGATCGGCTCGCGCCTGGTGCAGATCCTGGAGGCCGAAACACGAGAAGGTGTGGCGGCCGCCGCGAAGAACTTCATGGCGGAGATCCGCCATGCCCTTGATACCCGCACGAAGGAGTGACGCGATGAGTTGGCTCGAAAAACTGCTGCCCCCGAAGATGCAGCAGACCGACCCCACCGAGCGCCGCACGGTGCCCGAGGGCCTGTGGATCAAGTGCCCGTCCTGCGAGACGGTGTTGTACAAAACCGATCTCGAAGGCAACGTCAACGTCTGCCCCAAGTGTGGCCACCACCACCGCATCGGCGCACGGGCGCGGCTGGACGCTTTCCTGGATGCCGAAGGCCGCTACGAGATCGGGCAGGAGGTGCTGCCGGTTGACGCGCTGAAGTTCAAGGACAGCAAGAAGTACCCCGAGCGGCTGAAGGCCGCGCTGGAGGCCACCGGCGAGACCGACGCCTTGGTGGTGATCGGCGGCGCGGTGATGAGCGTGCCGCTGGTGGCGGCCTGTTTCGAGTTCGACTTCATGGGGGGCTCGATGGGCGCTGTGGTGGGCGAGCGCTTCGTGCGCGGCGTCGAGACCTCAGTCGAGCAGAAGGTGCCATTCGTTAGCTTTGCTGCCACCGGCGGTGCGCGCATGCAGGAAGGCCTGCTGTCGCTGCTGCAGATGGCCAAGACCAACGCCGCGCTCACCAGGCTGGCCAAGGCCGGCCTGCCGTATGTGAGCGTGCTGACCGACCCGACCATGGGCGGTGTTTCGGCGAGTTTCGCCTTCATGGGCGACGTGGTGATCGCCGAGCCCAAGGCACTGATCGGTTTTGCCGGCCCGCGGGTGATCGAAAACACCGTGCGCGAAAAACTGCCCGAAGGTTTCCAGCGCTCGGAGTTCCTGATCACCAAGGGCGCGCTCGACATGATCGTCGACCGCCGCCAGATGCGCAGCACCGTGGCACGAACGCTGGCGATGCTGCAACGACAGAGCACAGACGCCGTTGCCTGAGCTGCTGACGCTGGCGGATTGGCTGGCGCACTGCGAGCGCCTGCACCCGAAGACGATAGAGATGGGCCTGCAGCGCACGAATGCGCTGCGGGACCGGCTCGGCCTGCGTTTTGACGTGCCGGTGATCACCGTGGCCGGCACCAACGGCAAGGGCTCGACTTGCGCCATGATCGAGAGCATCGCGCGCCAGGCCGGTTACCGCACCGGCCTGTACATCAAGCCGCACCTGGTGCACTTCAGCGAACGCTGCCGTGTGAACGGCGAGCCGGTGGCCGAGGCCGAGCTGCTGCCGCACTTCCAGGCCGTCGAAGACGCCCGGGGCGAGCTGACGCTGAGCTATTTCGAGTTCACGACGCTGGCCATCCTGCGCGCGCTGCAGCAGGCGCCGGTGGATCTGGTGATCGTGGAAGTCGGCCTGGGCGGCCGGCTGGACGCCGTCAACACGATCGACACCGACTGCGCCGTGATCACCTCGATCGACATCGACCATGTCGAGTACCTGGGCCCGGACCGCGAGAGCATCGGCCGCGAGAAGGCGCACATCATGCGCACCGGCCGGCCGGCCATCGTCAGCGACCCGTTGCCGCCGGGCAGCGTGACCGCCTACGCACAGAGCATCGGCGCCGACCTCTGGCTGGTCGGCCGCGATTTCCACCATGACGGTGACCGCCAGCAGTGGCGCTGGGCCGGCCGTGGCCGGCGTTACCACGCACTGGCCTACCCGGCCCTGCGCGGCGCGAACCAGATCCTCAACGCAGCAGGCGCCATTGCCGCGCTGGAATCGCTGCGCGACCGGCTGCCGATCACCGCCCAGGCCGTGCGCACGGGCCTGGCGCTGGTGGAACTGCCAGGCCGCTTCCAGATCGTGCCCGGCCAGCCGACGCTGGTGCTGGACGTGGCACACAACCCGCAGTCGGTGGCGGCGCTGGCGCAGAACCTGGACGCGATGGGCTTTTACCCGCGCACCCGTGCCGTCTTCGGTGCGATGCAGGACAAGGACCTGCCGGCGCTGTTGGCCCACATGCAGCCGCTGGTGGACCACTGGCACTTTTGCGACCTGGCCACGGCACGTGCGGCCAAGGCCTCAGACCTGGCGACCTTGCCCCGGCCGGCCACCCCGGGCCGCACGGTGGGCCTGAGCACCCATGCCTCGGCCGCGGACGGCCTGCAGGCGGCGGTGGCTGCGGCCGACCCGGCGGATAGAATCGTGGTCTTCGGTTCTTTCTACACCGTGGGCGGCGTGCTCGAAGCGGGGCTGCCGAAACTCCACTCAGCGCATGCCTCTGCCGTCCTTTCTCCGTCGCAAGACCCCGGCCGCGGCCCAGCCCAGCCCTGACACCCCCCCCGAGGCCGCGCGCACCCGGGCGCGCCGCCGCCTGATCGGCGCCGTGTTGTTGCTGGGTGTCGGTGTGATCGCCTTCCCGCTGCTGTTCGAAACCGAGCCCCGGCCGATCCCCGTGGACCTGCCGATCGAGATCCCGAAGAAAGACGGCGCACCGCCGCTGGCCATGCCGGCGCCGGCTTCCGCTGCGGCTTCCACAGCGACGTCGGCCATGACGCAGGCCCCCACCACGCCGTCCCTGCCGCCGCTGCCGATGATCACCGAGCCGGCAGCCCAGGCCAACCCCGTGCCGGCGTCGGCCCCGTTGGCGCCACCGCCCGCGCTGGCCGCGAGCAAACCGGCGCCCAAGGCCTCGGCCCCCCGCAGCGACGGCGCGCGTGCCCAGGCCCTGCTGGAAGGGCAGGGCATGGCGGCATCGTCAGCGCCGGCTGCTTCAGCTGCCGCTGCGCGTTATGTCGTTCAGATCGGCGCCTTCGCCGAAGACAAGACCGTGCGCGAGGTGCGCGCCAAGGCGCAGAAGGCCGGCCTGGAGACCTACACGCAGGAGATCGCGGCGGCCGCGGGCAAGCGCACCCGCGTGCGCATCGGCCCGTTCCCGCGCCGCGACGAGGCCGAAGCCGCCGCCGCCAAGGCGCAGAAGGCCGGGCTGCCCGCGTCGGTGATCCGGCTGTGATCGGCGGCCTGCCGACGCTCGACTGGGTCCTGCTGGCGGTGTTGCTGGTCTCGGTCGGTCTGGGCTTCGCGCGGGGCCTGCTGCTGGAGGTGGCGATGCTGGTCGGCTGGGTGGTGGCCTACTTCGCTGCCCACTGGTTCGTTGGTGATCTGGCGCCGCATCTGCCTGAGTTGCCGATGAGTTCCCCTGGCTCGGGCGCCAACCGGGCCGCTGCCTTTGCCCTTGTCTTCGTGGCCACCGTCATCATCTGGTCGCTGGCGGCGAAGCTCGTGCGCATGATGATCCACGCCACGCCGCTGTCGGTGGTCGACCGCATCGGCGGCGCGGCGTTCGGGCTGCTGCGTGGCGGGGTGGTGTTGATCGCCCTGGCCACGCTCATCAGCCTCACGCCGGCCGCACAATCGCCCCTCTGGCAAGCGTCGACTGGCGCGCGCTGGACGACCGAGACCGTCAAGTTCATCAAACCGCTGCTGCCGCCTGATCTGCGGGAGTGGCTGCCCAGGACCTAATCCACCATGTGCGGCATCGTCGGCGTCATCTCCCAGCAGCCCGTCAACCAGCTCATCTACGACGCGCTGTTGCTGCTGCAGCACCGCGGCCAGGACGCGGCCGGCATCGTGACGATGCTGGACACCAAGTACTTCATGCACAAGGCACGGGGCATGGTGCGTGACGTGTTCCGCACCCGCAACATGCGGGGCCTGCCGGGCACCGTGGGCCTGGGCCAGACCCGTTACCCGACGGCAGGCAACGCCTACAGCGAAGAAGAGGCCCAGCCCTTCTATGTCAACGCGCCCTACGGCATCGTGCTGGTGCACAACGGCA
>JADMJD010000019.1 GCA_018780805.1 Rubrivivax sp.
GGTCGTTGTCGCTGCTGGTGGTGGTGACCTTGAAGCGGCGCATGCCGTCGGCCGACTGGCCGGCGTCCAGCGGCTCGATGCTGCCGAGGTTGGTGATTTCCTTGAACAGGTCCACCAGGTTGTCGGCCAGGGCCAGGTCTTCCAGCGGGCCGACCGTCAGCTCCAGCACGCGGGTGCCGGCCGGTGCCGATGCCGCCGGCGCGGGTGCCGCGCCGCCCTTGGCAGTCGGGGCCGCAGCCGGGGCCGCAGCCGTTGCACCGCGGCCATCCACCAGCGCGCGGATGGTGGCCAGCAGCTCGGTGGTGTCGGGCGCGGCGCCGCCGTTGCCCTGGTGGCGGGCCAGCTGGGCCTTCAGCGCATCACCGGCGGCCAGCAGCGCATCCACCATCTCGGCGTTGGGCTGCAGCTCGCGGCGGCGCAGCTTGTCCAGCAGCGTCTCCATCTCGTGCGTCAGCTCGGCCACGTCACTGAAGCCGAAGGTGGCGGCGCCGCCCTTGACCGAGTGCGCGCAGCGGAAAATGGCGTTCAGCTCTTCTTCGTCGGCGCTGTTGATGTCCAGCGCCAGCAGCATCTGCTCCATCGTGTCCAGGTTCTCGCCGGCTTCTTCGAAGAAGACCTGGAAGAACTGGCTGAGGTCGATGCCGGCGGACAGGTTGCCACCTTCGTTGCTCATGTCGCCCATGACGTGTCCTTCAGCGGATGACTTTGCCGATGACCTCGACCAGCTTGGCCGGGTCGAAGGGCTTGACCAGCCAGCCGGTGGCGCCTGCGGCGCGGCCGGCCTGCTTCATCTGGTCGCTGCTCTCGGTGGTCAGGATCAGGATCGGCGTGGCCTTGAACTTGGGGTTCTCGCGCAGCCGCTTGGTCAGGCTGATGCCGTCCATGCGGGGCATGTTCTGGTCCGTCAGCACCAGGCTGAAGTCCCGCGAGGACGCCTTCTCCCAGGCGTCCTGGCCGTCGACGGCCTCGACGACGTTGAAACCGGCGTTCTTCAGGGTGAAGGACACCATCTGGCGCATGGAGGCGCTGTCGTCTACGGCAAGGATGGAATGCATGGCAAGGTTCTCCGGGGCGGTCTCGGGCGGTATCAGAAGAGTTCGACGGAACCAGCGTCCATCTCGTCCTGGGTCACAGGATTCGGGCGCAGGGGCACGCTTTCGACGACGGCCGGGCCGTCTTCGTCATCGCCCATCGCTTCACGCGCCAGGCGGTCGGCGCAGCCACGCAGGCGGCGTCCGGTGTGGTCGATGAGCTGGGAAGCCAAGTCCTGGAACTGCATCGCGGTGATGGCACCGGCGACGTTTTCCATGGTCTTGTGCAGCTGCGGCAGGTCCAGCTCGGGGTGGGCAGCGGTCAGCTTCAGCAGCTGGCGCAACTGGTCCGAGGCGCTGTAGAAATGGCCGATCAGCGCGTCGCTGGCGTCGGTCAGCAGGCGCTGCAGGCGTTCCAGATCATTGCTGGCCACGAGCAGGTCGTCCTGCACCTCGGCCACTGCCATCAGGGGCAGGCCGTCCGGCGGTGCGGTGGCGGTGTCGGTGCTCAGCATGTGCTCTCCGGCAAATCAGCGGGTCGGGAAGTGGTCGGCCGGTGTTCCGGCCTGTGGTGTCAGGATTGTCGGCAGCCCCCCCTGGGACCTTTAGCTGAACTTGTGGGCAAAGGGCGCCCATTTCTGAGCAGAGGGCCGCTGGGCGATACTTCCACCCATGCCCCAACGCCCGCTGCGCGTGCTGCACCTGGAGGATTCCGAGCTCGACCACGAGCTGGCGCTGGCACACCTGCGCCGGGGTGGGCAGGTTGTGGACTGCACGCGCGTGGAATCGCGCGCCGAGTTCGAGGCCGCGCTGGCCCAGCCCTGGGACCTGATCCTGTCGGACTACAACCTGCCGGGGTTTTCCGGCATCGAAGCGTTGCAGATCCTGCGCCAGCGCGGGGTGGACCTGCCGTTTGTGCTGGTCTCCGGCGAGATCGGCGAAGAAACCGCCGTGGACGCGATGCGCAACGGCGCCAGCGACTACCTGCTCAAGGCCAACCTCGCGCGCCTGGCCCCGGCGGTGGAACACGCCATCGAAGCCGCCGAGTCACGCCGCGCCCGCAGCGTGGCCGACCGTGAACTGCAGTCCTCGCGCGAGCAGCTGTCGGCCCTGGCGCGCCACCTGCAGACCAGCATCGAAGCCGAACGCACCGCCATCGCCCGCGAGATCCACGACGACGTGGGCGGCAGCTTGACGGCGCTCAAGTTCGACCTGGACTGGATCCGCCGCCACGCCGCCGACCCGGCCGTCGCCGAGCGCGCCGTGGCCGCCACCGAACTGCTGACCCACGCCATCGACGCCAGCAAACGCGTGATGCACAACCTGCGGCCGGCCATCCTGGAGCAGGGCCTGGTGGCCGCGCTGCAGTGGATGGCGGGCAACTTCGAGCGCCGCACCGCCATCGACTGCCGCTTCCGGACCTCGCACGACAGCCTGAGCCTGCCGCCCGGCGTGCCGCTGGTGGCCTACCGCACGGCGCAGGAGGCGCTGACCAACGTCAGCAAACACGCGCAGGCCACCCGTGTGCACATCGAGCTGACGGTGGGCGCCGGCGTGCTGTCGCTGGAGATCAACGACAACGGCCGCGGCCTGACCGACGCCGACCGCGCCAAGGACAAGAGCTTCGGCCTGCGTGGCCTGCATGAACGTGCTGCCACCGTGGGCGGCTGGGTGGACCTGAGCAGCGGGCCGCAGGGCACCTGCCTGATCCTGTCGGTGCCGCTGGGGCCGGGCGAGCCGGCGGACAGTGTGGATTCGGCGGACGAACGGGAACACGATCCCTCGGCCTGGACGCCGTTGTGATGAACAAGAGGACGCTGACATGACCGACGTGATCCTCTGCGACGACCACGCGCTGATCCGGCGCGGCATCCGCGACACGCTGTGCGACGCGGTGGACATCCGCGTCGTCGGCGAGGCGGGTGATTACGGCGAGCTGCGCACGCTGATGCGCAGCACCCGCTGCGACGTGCTGGTGCTGGACATCAACCTGCCCGGCCGCAGCGGGCTGGACGTGCTGCACGCGCTCAAGGAAGAAGGCTCCACCGTCAAGGTGCTGGTGGTCAGCATGTACCCGGAAGACCAGTACGCGATCCGCGCACTCAAGGCCGGGGCCTTTGGCTATGTCAACAAGGGTGGTGACCCGCAGCTCATCGTGCAGGCGGTGCGCACCGTGGCCCAGGGCCGCAAGTACGTCACGCCCGAGATCGCGCAGATGCTGGTGGAAAGCCTGACCGCGCCGGTGCATGAAAACGCGCACCAGACGCTGTCGGACCGCGAGCTGCAGACCGTGGTGCTGCTGGCCAGCGGCAAGCTGCTGGCCGACATTGCGCTGGAGCTCAACCTCAGCCCCAAGACCGTGTCGGTCTACCGCGCGCGGGCGATGGAAAAACTGGCGCTGAAGAACAACTCCGAGCTGATCGCCTACGCCGTGCGCGCGGGCCTGGTCGGCGATTGACCGGCGACCGGCGGGTGACGGACCCGAACGACCCGCGCGCCGCGCGGCAGGGCAGCGCCGACTGGCTGTCGCTGGCGCTGATCGACGCCCGCAACCACACGCTGCGCTGGCTGGCCGCCTTCGAAGGCTCGCCCATCGGCCCGCGTGTGGGTGCCGAAGGCCAGCCCAGCGCGCTGTGGCTGGCCGGCCACGCGGCCTGGTACGCCGACTGGTGGATCGTGCGCCACGTGCTGGCCGCGCGCGGCGAAGACGGTGACCCGCAACGCCCCCGCCTGGCCGCAGCCGACCCGCTGAGCGACCGGCACTTCCACGCGCTGCTGCACGCACGTGGCCACGCCGCCGACCTGCCCACGCCCGACGCGGTGCGCGTGTGGATGGCCGACACGCTGGAGCAGGTGCTGGAGCTGCTGGCGATGGCCGGCGACGACGACCGCGCGCTGTATGTCTACCGCCTGGCACTGCGCCATGAAGACCGCATCGGCGAGCGCCTGGCCATGCTGGCGCAGGCCCTGGGCCTGGCGGCCGACACCGGCGCACCCTGGCGCGAGCGCACCGGTGCAGCGGACCCGGGCCCGCTGTTCATGCCGGCGCAGCGCCATGACCTGGGCTCCGCGCCCGGCGGCCTGGTGCCCGGCCCCGAACGCTGGGCACACGCGGTGCAGATCCCGGCCTTCGAGATCGACGCGCGCGCCGTCAGCTGGGCGCGCTACGTCGAGTTCGCACTCGACGGGGGTTACGACGAACAACGCTGGTGGACACCCGCCGGCTGGGCCTGGCTGCAGCAGACCGGTCGCCGCGCGCCGCGCCACGTGGAGCAGATGCGCCAGGGCGTGGTGCTGCAGCGCCAGGGCCGGCTGCAGCGTGCCGGCGCACAGCAGGCGGCCGTGCACGTGGCACGCCACGAGGCCCAGGCCTGGTGCGCCTGGGCAGGCCGCCGCCTGCCGACCGAAGCCGAATGGGAAGCTGCCGCGTGTGGCGCCGGCTCGCGTGGGTTTGTATTCGGCGAGGTGCTGGAATGGGCCGCCGGCAGCGGCCCCGCCTGGCCCGGCCATGCCGACCCGCCGGGTGAGATCGACCCGCGGCCGCGGCCCGGCACCGCAGCTGGCGCCGTGCTGCGCGGCGCCAGCACCGCCACCCCGCCGCGGGCCGTGCACGCCAAGGCGCGCCGGTTTGTGGCACCGGAGGACGATGCGGCGTTCACGGGGTTTCGCAGCTGCAGCCTGTAGCATCGTCCGCCATGAGTACCCCCACACCCCTCTCCCTCACCGTCAACGGCCAGGCCGTGCAGGCCTCGGTCGATCCCGCCACCTTGTTGGTCGAACTGCTGCGTGGCCCGCTCGCGCTGACCGGCACGCATGTCGGCTGCGACACCAGCCAGTGCGGCGCCTGCACCGTGCTGCTGGACGGCCAGGCCGTCAAGAGCTGCAGCGTGCTGGCGTTGCAGGCCGCTGGCCGCAGCGTCACCACGGTGGAGGGCCTGGCCCCCGCCGGTGGTCCGCTGCACCCGGTGCAGGAGGCCTTTGTCGCCTGCCACGGCCTGCAGTGCGGGTTCTGCACGCCGGGCATGGTGATGAGCGCCTGCGGCCTGCTGGCCGAGAACCCTGCGCCCACGGATACGCAGATCGCACACGCGCTGGAAGGCAACCTGTGCCGCTGCACCGGCTACGTCAACATCGTCGCCGCCGTGCGCCAGGCCGCCGCGGTGATGCAAGGAGAAACACGATGAACGCGCCCGACACCGCCGTGATGCGTTTTGGCAGCGGCCAGGCCGTGCGCCGCATCGAAGACCCGGCCCTGGTGCGCGGCGAAGGCCGCTTCACCGACGACGTCAACCCCGCCGGCCAGACCTTTGCCGCGTTTGTGCGCAGCACGCAGGCCCATGCCCGCATCGTGGCCATCGACACCGCGGCTGTGCTGGCGATGCCCGGCGTGCTGGCCGTGTTTACCGGCGCCGAGCTGGTGGCCGCGGGTGTCAAACCCATCCCGCTGGCGCCGGTGTTCAAGCGCCCCGATGGCCAGCCGATGACGGCCGCGCCGCGCCGCGCGCTGGCGCACGAGTTCGTGCGCTGCGTGGGCGAGCCGGTGGCGCTGGTGATCGCCGAAACCCGTGCTGCCGCCAGGGCCGCGGCCGACGCGCTGATGGTGGACTACGAGCCGCTGCCCGCGGTGACCGACCCGTTCGAGGCGCTGAAACCCGGTGCCCCGCGGGTGCTGAACACCTTGCCCGACAACATCTGCGGCGTGGCCCGCCATGGTGACGCCGGTGCCGCCGAAGCCGCTTTCGAGCGGGCCGCGCACGTGGTCAAGCTGCACCTGGTGAACCAGCGCCTGGCGCCGGCGCCGATGGAGCCGCGCAGCGTGCTGGCGTGGATGGAAGAAGGCCGGCTGAACCTGCGCCTGTCCAGCCAGATGCCCAGCGCCGTGCGTGGCGGCCTGGCCGATGCGTTGCCCCAGCTCAAGCCCGAAGACGTGCGTGTGCAGGTGGGCGATGTGGGCGGTGGTTTTGGCATGAAAACCGGCATCTACCCGGAAGACATCGCGCTCGGCTACGCCGCGCGTGCGCTGGGCCGGCCCATCAAGTGGCAGGCCGAGCGGCTGGAAGATTTTCTCTACGCCGTGCACGGCCGAGACCTGGTCACCGATGCCGAACTGGCGCTGGACGCCGATGGCCGCGTGCTGGGCCTGCGCTGCAAGTCGGTGGCCAACGTGGGTGCCGCGGCCACCACCACCGGTGTGCTGATCCAGCTCATGATCGGCCCCTGGGTCACGACCAGCATCTACCACGTGCCGGTGATCGACCTGGACATCACCGCGGTGCTGACGAACACCGGTGCCACCGGCGCCTACCGCGGCGCCGGCCGCCCCGAGGCCATCTACACGATGGAGCGGCTGATGGACGCCGCCGCGCGCCAGATCGGGCTGGACCCGGCCGAGATCCGCCGCCGCAACATGGTGCGGCCGGACCAGATGCCTTACCGCAACCCCATGGGCCAGACCTACGACGTGGGCCAGTTCGAGAAGATCCTGGACCAGGGCCTGGTGCTGTCCGACTGGGCCGGTTTCGAGGCCCGGCACGCGGCGTCCAAAGCCGCCGGCAAGCTGCGCGGGCGGGGTTTGGCCACGTTCCTGGAATGGACCGGCGGCAACGCGCTGGTGGAGCAGGCCACGGTGCGCATCGCGCCCGATGGTTTCATCGAACTCGTGGCCGCCACGATGCCGATGGGCCAGGGCATCGCCACCAGCTACGCGCAGCTGGCGGTGGACGTGTTTGGCGTGTCCATCGACAAGATCCGCGTGCTGATGGGCGACACCGACCGTGCCAACGGCTTCGGCAGCGCCGGCAGCCGCTCGCTCTTCACCGGCGGTGCCGCAGTGCACGCCGCCGCGCGCAAAACCGTGGACCAGGGCAAGGCGCTCGCCGCCGACGCGCTGGAAGCCCCGGTGCTGGACATCGAATACAGCGCCGGCCGCTTTCATGTGGCCGGCACCGACCTGGGCATCGACCTCTTCGAGCTGGCCCGGCGCCAGGGCACGGCGGGGTTCCAGGCCGAAGACGGCGCCACCGCCGGCGCGCCCAGCTGGCCGAACGGCTGCCATGTCTGCGAGGTCGAGGTCGACCCCGCCACCGGCGACGTGGCCGTGGTGGCCTACGCCTCGGTCAACGACATCGGCCGGGTGGTCAGCCCTGTCATCGTGCAAGGCCAGGTCGAAGGCGGCGCGGTGCAAGGCATCGGCCAGGCGCTGTGCGAGGCGCTGGTCTATGACCCGCACAGCGGGCAGCTGCTGAGCGCGAGTTTCATGGACTACGCGCTGCCGCATGCCGACGGCTTCCTCGGCTTCAAGACCGCCTTCGACACCTCCATCCCCTGCGCCACCAACGCGCTGGGCGCCAAGGGCGTGGGTGAACTCGGCACCATCGGCGCCACGCCGGCGGTGGTGAACGCGGTGGTGGATGCGCTGTCGCGCGTGGGCAAGGGTGGGCCGGCGTTGGACCTGCAGATGCCGCTGACGGCGGAGCGGGTCTGGCGGGCGTTGAACGGCTGATCGCTGCGCCGGTCAGGCCGTGACGGCGGCGTCGTGTGCCGTGCGGGCCAGGTGGGCCCGCCACCAGGCCTCGAAGGCCGCCGGCGCCAGCGGGCGCGACAGCCAGTAACCCTGCATCTCGTCGCAGCCGTTGTCCAGCAGGAACTGGCGTTGCGCGTCGGTCTCCACGCCCTCGGCCACCACGCGCAGCTTCAGGCTGCGCGCGAGTGCGATCACGGCGCTGGTGATGGCGTTGTCTTCCGGGTCGTGCGGCGTGTCGCGCACGAAGCTGCGGTCGATCTTCAGCGTGTCGACGTTGAAGCGTTTCAGGTAGCTCAGCGACGACCAGCCGGTGCCGAAATCATCGATCGCGAGCTGCACCCCCAGCGCCGAGAGCCGGTGCAGCAGCGCCGCCTGGTGGTCGCCACCCATCAGCATGCTCTCGGTCAGCTCCAGCTCCAGCTGGGCCGATGGCAGGCCCGAGGCCTCCAGCGCCTGCGCCACCGTGGCCACCAGGTCGCCCTGGCGCAGTTGACGCGCCGAGAGGTTGACGGCCACCCGTACCCAGGGCAGGCCGGCGCGGCGCCAGGCGCACACCTGCTGCGTGGCCTGCTCCAGCACCCAGCGGCCCACGGGCAGGATGAGACCGGTTTCTTCCAGCACACCGATGAAAACGTCGGGTGTGGTCACGGTCTGGCCGTTGCGCTTCCAGCGCAGCAGGGCTTCCACGCCGCTGACACGGCCGCTCTGCAGATCGGCCTTGGGCTGGTAGACCAGCTGGAACTCGCCGCGCTCCAGCGCGTGGCGCAGCTCGGCCTCCAGCTGCAGCCGGTGCTGGGCCTGGTCGTTCATCTCGGCGCTGAAGAACAGGGCCTGGTCGCGGCCACCCTCCTTGGCGCGGTACATGGCCTGGTCGGCGTGGCGCAGCAGGTCGTCGGGCGGGCTGTTGTCGTCAGGGTAGACGGTGATGCCCACGCTGGTGCTGACCACGATCTCGTGTTTGCCCACCAGGATGGGCGTCTGCAAGGCCTTTTGCACCCGCTCGGCGATGCGCCAGGCGTCGGCGGCCTCGTGCAGCTGCTCGGCGATGATGGTGAACTCGTCGCCGCCCAGCCGGGCCACGGTGATGGCGTCCTCGGCGGCCGGGCCGGCGCGGCCGACGGAATCGCCACCGCGCAGCGCGGCGCTGAGCGTGGCGGCCACCTGCTGCAGCAGCCGGTCTCCCGCGGCGTGGCCCAGGCTGTCGTTGATGGTCTTGAAGCGGTCCAGGTCCAGGAACATCAGCGCCATCGGCCGCCCGCTGCGGTCGGCGCGTTCGATGGCCTGGCCCAGGCGGTCGCGGAACAGGCTGCGGTTGGGCAGGCCGGTCAGGCTGTCGTAGTTGGCCAGGCGCTGCATGCGCTGCTCGGCCTGGCGGCGCTCGGTCAGGTCGCGCAGCGTGGCCACGAAGCGCGCGTCGCCGCTGCGCACTGGCAGCCGGCTCAGCGTCAGCTCACACGGGAAGGCGCGGGCCGTCGGGCCGTGGAAGGCCTGGGTTTCGTGCTGGCCCACCGCCGTCGGGCCATCGGCCGGCAGCGCGACCCAGCGCGACAGCGGCTGGCCCGCCAACGCCGTGGCGGGCATGCCCAGCAGCACCGCGGCGCGTGGGTTGCCGGAGCGCACCTGGCCCTGGCCGTCACAGACCAGGATGCCGTCCACCGATTGTTCGAACACGCCGTGCACGTACTGCTCCAGCTCGCGGCGCGCCCGCGCCTGTTGCGCGTGCAGGGTGTCCAGTGCCCCCTGCAGCATGCGCAGCGGCAGCAGCCGCAGCACGGCAAAGATGGCGCCCGCCAGGCCCAGGCTGAACAGGGCCACGGCACCGGTCTGCGCCAGCACCGGCCGCATCGAGCGGGTGACGGTCAGCTCGCCCACGGCACCACCCGGTGCCACCAGCGGCGCGCCGGCCCGCAGCGCCGGGCCCGGGGTGGCCACGGCCGTGCCGGTCACCAGGCTGCCGGCGGCGTCGGTCAGGGTGCGGCGCTCGGGCAGGGTGTGGGGCACCAGGTCGTGGTCCAGCAGGCCTTGCACCCGCTGTTGCCAGGGCAGCTCGCTGGGGCTCTGCAGGGCCTGCGCGATCACCGCCGCATGCAGGCGGGCACTGACCTCCAGTTCACGCTGCTCGGCGTGCCAGCTCTGGACCAGGTACAGCGCCGGGCCAGCCACGGCCACCACCACGCCGATGCCGGCCGCCACCACGGTGACCAGGCGGACGAGCGCGGCCGACGGGGCCGGGTTCGATGCCGGGCTCGAAGGGCTTCGGGGCAGGGGGTGGCGAGGCACAGCGGGGGTGTTCCTCCCGTGCTTTCGGCGTCGGCGGTCCACACTTGAACACCGGGCTGTGTCGCCGCGGTACAACCGCCGGGTTTGTTCGATCTAGCCGCCCGGGCCAGGACCGGGTGTCATCCCTGGCGTGAAACCTCTTCTTCTGATGCCCCTGGCCTGGGCGATGACCCTGGCCCATGCCCAGCCGACGCAGACCGTCGTCGTCACCGGTTCGGTGGTCGAGCGTGCCGTCCAGGACGCGCCCTACGCCATCACCGTGGTCGAACGTGACACGCTGCAAAGTGCCGGCCCGCTGGTGAACGCCAGCGAAGTGCTGCAGCGTGTGCCCGGCCTGGTGGCCAACAACCGCAGCAACTTTGCACAAGACCTGCAGATCAGCGCGCGTGGCTTCGGCGCCCGCGCCGGGTTTGGCGTGCGCGGCCTGCGCCTCTACGCCGATGGCCTGCCCGCCACGGGGCCGGACGGCCAGGGCCAGGTCTCGCAGTTCGACCTGGCCGGCGCGCAGCGCATCGAGGTGCTGCGCGGGCCGTTTTCGGCGCTCTACGGCAACAGCTCGGGCGGGGTGATCGCGCTGGTCAGCGCACCGGTCACGCACAGTGCCTGGCAGGCCGATGTGGACATCGGCAGCTTCGGGCTGCGCCAGGGCCGCCTGAGCGGTCAGGCGGTGCTCGGCGAGGGGCTGGACCTGCGGGCCTCGGTGTCCGAGCTGCAGATCGACGGCTTCCGCCCGCAGAGCGCGGCGCGCAAGCGCCAGGCGGGTGGGCGCCTGGGCTGGCGCGGCGCGCGTGACGAGGTGTGGGTGAACCTGGGCCACCTGGCGCAGCCGGCCGACGACCCGCTGGGCCTGTCGCGCGAGCAGTTCGAGCTGGGCCCGGACCAGACCACCGCCAACGCCTTGCTGTACGACACCCGCAAGGACTTGTCACAGACGCAGGCGGGCCTGTCCTGGCGCCACCGCTTCGACGACGGTGCGCTGCGTGAAACGCGGCTGTCGGCCTTCAGCGGCCGACGCAGCGTGACGCAGTGGCTGGCCATCGCGCCTGGCACGCAGGGCAACCCCCGGCACGGCGGCGGGGTGATCGATTTCGACCGCCGCTACGACGGCGCCGAGCTGCGCGCCCGCTGGGGCTGGGACAGCCTGGACCTGCTGGCCGGTGTCGCCCTGGAGCGCCAGCGCGACGACCGCCGCGGCTACGAAAACTTCAGCGGCACCGCCCCCGACCAGGCCCTGGGCGTGACCGGTGCGCTGCGCCGCGACGAGCTCAACCGCGCCGAGACACGCGATGTCTACCTGCAGGCCGAGTGGGCACTGGCCCCGGCCTGGTTCGCCACCGCCGGCCTGCGCCACGGCACGGTGGACCTCTCGGCGGCGGACGCCTACCTGAGCAACGGCGACGACTCCGGCGCGCTGGACTTCCGCTACACCAACCCGGTGCTGGGCCTGCGCTGGCAGCCGGCCCCGGGCTGGAATCTGCACCTGGGTGCGGCGCGCGGGTTTGAATCGCCCACGCTGGGCGAGCTGGCCTACCGTGCCGATGGCAGCGGCGGCTTCAACACCGGCCTGCAGGCCCAGACCAGCCGCCAGCTGGAGCTGGGTGCCAAGTGGCGCAGCGGTGCGCTGGCACTGGACGCCACGCTGTTCGAGGCCCGCACCGACGACGAGATCGGCGTGGCCACCAACGCCGGCGGGCGCTCGGCCTTCCAGAACGTGGGCCGCACGCTGCGCCGCGGGCTGGAGCTGGGCAGCAGCTGGCGCCCCGCGCCGGCCTGGGAGGCGCGCCTGTCGGCCAGCTGGCTGGACGCCACCTACCGCGACAACTTCCTCACCTGCGCCGGCATCCCCTGCACCACGCCGACGGCCACGGTGGACGCCGGCAACCGCATCGCCGGCACGCCGCGCGAAAGTGCCTTTGCCGAACTGGCCTGGCGCGACGCCGCCTGGGGCGAAACCGGGCTGGAGTGGCGCGCCGTGGGCCGCGTGGCGGTGAACGACCGCAACACCGACTTTGCCGGCGGTTACGCCACGGCCGCGCTGCGCTGGCGCAAGGCCTATGCGCTGCCGGCCGGGATGCAGCTGGAGTGGCTGCTGCGCATCGACAACCTGTTCGACCGCCACCACGTGGGCAGCGTGATCGTCAACGACGCCAACGGCCGCTTCTTCGAGCCCGGTGCGCCGCGCAGCGGCCTGGTGGCCCTGCGGCTGAGCGGCCGGCCGTGAACCGCCGCGCAGCGCTGCTGCTGGTCGCCGCAGCGCCGCTGCAGGCCCAGACCCCCACGCCCGACCCCGGCGACCCCTACCAGTCGCTGCCCTGGCTGGACATGCAGCGCACCTACCTGGCCGGCGCTGCGGTGCAGTTCGACCGCCGCATCGAGGTGCTGGGCCCGGCCTTTGCCGAAGACCCGATGAACGTGCCGATCAGCGTTCGGGTGGACCCGGCGCTGGGCCCGGTGGACCGCATCCTGGTGCTGGTGGACCGCAACCCGATCCGGCGTGTGCTCGATTTCGAGCCGTTGCAGGCGCTGCCGATGATTGCGTTGCGCTTCAAGCTGGAGCAGGCCTCGCCGGTGCGCGCGGCGGTGCGCCTGCGCTCGGGCCGGTGGCTGGTGGGCAGCACCTGGGTCGATTCGGCCGGCGGCGGTTGCACGGTGGCAGGCGCCACGCGCCAAGACGGCAGCTGGTCGCGCTCGCTGGGCGAAGTCAGTGGCCGGGTGTTCAGCCGCGCCGCCGACAGCAGCGCGCGGCTGCGGCTGCAGGTGATGCACCCGATGGACACCGGCCTGGTGGGCGGCATCCCGGCCTTCTACGTGAACCGGCTGTCGGTGCGCAGTGCCGCCGGCCAGGAGCTGGCGCGGCTGCAGACCTACGAGCCGGTGAGCGAGAACCCGGTGTTCAGCTTCGACTTTGCCGCGCCGCCGGCCGGCGGCCTGCAGATCGTGGGCACGGACAACAACGGCAACCGCATCGCGAGCCGCCTGCCGTGATCAGGTGGTGTTGCGCAGCCTTGGCGGCGTGGCTGACCGGCGGTGTGGCGGCACAGACGCTGGACTACCGGCTGCAGGCGCGGGCCCTGGCGCCCGGTGTCTTCGTCGTCGAAGGCGCCAACGCCGACTTTTCGCCCGCCAATGGCTGCAACATCATCAACACCGGCTTCATCGTCACCGACGCCGGTGTGCTGGTCATCAACACCGGGCCGAGCCGGCTGTACGGTGAACAGCTGCGCGCGCTGATCCAGCGCACCACGGCGCAGCCGGTGGCCGCGGTGCTGCACCTGAACCTGCACCCCGACTACTTCCTGGGCAACCAGGCCTTTGCCGACGTGCCCCGCTGGGCCACTGCCGAAACGCGCGCCGGCATCGCCCGCGAGGCCGCGGCCTACGAAAACAACCTCTACCGCCTGTGCGGCGACTGGATGCGCGGCACGCAGACCCTGGCACCCGACCGCGACATCGATGCCCAGGCCCAGGCGGGCCACTGGCAGCTGGGCGAACGCCGCTTCGAGCTGACGCTGCTGCAAGGCCATACCGCGTCCGACCTGGTGCTGCGCGACCGCCGCAGCGGCGTGCTCTTCGCCGGCGGCCTGGTCTTTGCACAGCGGGTGCCCACCACGCCGCACGCCGACCTGGCCGCGTGGCTGAACAGCCTGGACCGGCTGCAGGCACTGGTGCCGGTGCCAGCGGCCACGGTGCCCAGCCATGGACCGGTGCAGGCCGATGGCGCGGGCCTGGCCGGCACGCGGCGTTACCTGCAGTGGCTGGACGCCCACTTCAGCGCCGCGGCGGCGCAGGGTCTGGAGATGAACGAGCTGCTGCGGGCGCCGGTGCCGGCGGAGTTCCGCGCCTGGGCCGCGTTCGAGACCGAGTACCTGCGCAACGTCGCCCACCTGTACCCGCGCTACGAACGTGCGGCCTGGAAGGCGCGCTGAAGATCAGACGCCGCGCCAGGCCACGTTGGCCTTGCCGAACATCTCCTTCAGCGCGCCCGAGCCGGCCAGCTGGTTGACCGCGCCTTGCAGCGCCTGCGCCAGGTCGGTGGCCTCCTTCTTGACCGCCATGCCCACGGCCCAGCCGTCGCGCATGCGTGGCAGCGGCAGCGGCTCGATGGCGTAACGCGGCTGACCGGCGAGCGTGCTTTCCAGTTCCGACGCCATGCCGGCCGCGGCCACCACCTCGCCGGCCAGCAGCGCACGGGCGGCTTCGGTGCCGTCTTTCCAGCGTGTGCTGAGCTGCTCGCGGTAGGCGCCGCCGTCGGCACCGATCAACAACCAGCCGGCCAGGCTCTGGCCCGGCACCGCGATGCGCTGGCCGGCAAAGGCCTGCAGCGTTTCCATCGCCGGCACCTTCTGCAGGTCGCGTGCGATGACGATGCGCTCGCGCCAGTAGGGTGCGAAGATTTCCACACGCGGGTTGTTCAGCATCAGCGGCCGGTCCACCGGCACGTGCAGCAACACATCGGCCGGGCCGAAGCCCAGGTAATGCCCGCGCCAGACCAGGTTGCGCAGGTCGTCGTTCATGTTTTCGTCGGCATTGAAAGCCAGCGGCGCGAAGTTCACGCCCAAGGCCTTGGCCAGCGCGCGCCCGATCTCCACGTCGATGCCCTGGCCGGCCACGTGGAAGGGTGGCATCTCGTTGTACAGGCCCACCGACAGGCTGCCGCGTTTGCGAACCCGCTCCAGCGCGCTGGGCTCCTGCGCCCGCAGCAGCGGCGCGGCCAGCATGGCTGCAGCGCCGCCCAACCAGTGCCGGCGCGCGATCACAGCGGCCGCTCCCGCCGGGTTTCGAGGTAGGACTTGATGGCCCAGGTGGCCTCCTGGTTCAGGATGCCTTCGAAGCCCGGCATGTAGACCGCGCCGTTGCGCACCTTGCCCTTGCGCACGCTGCTGGCGTAGTACTGGTCGATCTCGGCGACGCAGGCCTTCTTGCGGGTGTCGACCTTCAGCGTCACACACTCGTTGTCCAGCTTGCGCAGGTCGGGCGCGATGCCGCCGGAGATGGCCTCCAGGCCATGGCAGCGCGCGCAGTTCTGGTTGTAGGCCGAAGCGCCGATCTTGATGGCGGCGGCATGGCCCCGGTAGGGGTTCTCGCCCTTCCAGTCGGCGCCCAGCTTGGGCAGGCCGGTGGTGTCCACCACCTGCGGGGTCACGTCGCCATGGGCCCAGGCGGTGCTGCAGCACAGCAGGGCAGCGGCGAGCAGCAGGCGGGGGCGGGGGCGCAGCTGTGGGGGGCGGGTCATCGGTGTCTCCTCGGGGCGGATGGTGGGTGGATGGCGACTGGGTTCGGGGCCCAGTCTGCAAGCCACATGCCATTTGTGCACCGCCTCGTTCTCCCCAGCATGACAAGCGCTCGGCGCGCCGCCATACTCGGGTTAGGCCTGAGGCGCTGCTGCAGGCTTGCACGCTGTGCCAGCCTGGTCAGCGCTTCTGGTACAAACCGCGACCGTCCCGCCAGAGGACGATGTTGCGCTCTGCTGGAGACACCCATGGTCAGTCCTTCTGCTTCGCCCCCGGCGGCGCGTTCGCGCCGGCAGGACGAGCGCGACCGCCCCATTGCCTCCAGCCTGTCGTTGCCCGAGGCGCACATCGGCCTGATCGAACAGTCGCACGAGCGCTGCCAGGCCCAGGGCCTGTCGCGCATCGAGCGGCTGGACTTCTCGCCGCTGGGCCGCTCCGATCTCACGGTGGTGAAAGACCGCAACCAGCGCCTGCACCTGCACGCCGCGCCGGTGATGGAGATGCTGTTCGATCAGATCGTCGGCACCGAGAGCATGGTGGTGCTGTGCGACGCCACCGGCACCATCATCCACTCGGTGGGCGACGACGACTTCCTGGCGCGGGCGTCCAAGGTGGCGCTGCAGCCCGGCATCAACTGGTCCGAAGGCGCCAAGGGCACCAACGCCATCGGCACGGCGCTGATCGACGAGGTGCCCACGCTCGTGCATGCCGACGAGCACTACATGCACGCCAACCACTTCCTCACCTGCTCGGCGGCGCCCATCCTGGACCCGCGCGGCAACGTGCTGGGGGTGCTGGACGTGACCGGCGACCACCGCAGCTACCACCAGCACACGATGGCGCTGGTGAAGATGTCGGCGCGCATGATCGAGAACCATTGGCTGTCGGACGACTTCCGCAATGTGATGCGGCTGCACTTCCACAGCCGGGTGGAGTTCATCGGCACGCTGATGGAAGGCATCCTGGCGATCACACCCGACGGCCGCATCGTCGGTGCCAACCGCAGCGCGCTGGACCAGCTGGCCATGTCGGGCGCGGCGCTGCGCATGCAGAGCCTGGTGTCGCTGTTCGGCACCTCGGTGGGGGCGTTGGTGGACCGTTTCCGCAGCCCCCTGGCCACGCCGCTGGCGGTGCAGACCGGCCACGGCCGCCACCTGCACCTGCATGCCCGCTTCAACTGGCCGGTGTGGAGCGATGTCACCGAAGCCGCTGCCCAGGCCCGCCGGCCGCAGGCGGCCGGCGACAAGGTCGAGCCTGCAGAAGCCGTCGCCGCCAGCGCGCCGCCGGTGGGCGCAGCGCCAGCGCCCGAGCCCGGCCCCGAGCCGGCCGTTGGCCTGTCCCACCTGCAGACCGGCGACGTGCAGATGGGGGCGCTGGTGGGCAAGGTGCGGCGGGTGCTGGACCGCGACATCCCGATCCTGATCCTGGGCGAGACGGGCACCGGCAAGGAACTGCTGGCGCGTGCCATCCACCAGGATTCCGCGCGCCACCGCCAGCCCTTCGTGGCCGTGAACTGCGCCTCCATCCCCGAATCGCTGATCGAGTCGGAGCTGTTCGGCTACGAAGAGGGGGCCTTCACCGGCGCCCGCCGCAAGGGTGCGGTGGGCAAGATCCTGCAGGCCAATGGCGGCACCTTGTTCCTGGACGAGATCGGCGACATGCCGCTGCCGCTGCAGGCTCACCTGCTGCGGGTGCTGCAGGAGCGCCGTGTCACGCCGCTGGGCAGCAGCAAGGCCACGCCGGTGGACGTGGTCATCGTGTGTGCCACGCACCGCAACCTCCGCGTGATGATCGAAGCCAAGGCCTTCCGCGAGGACCTGTACTACCGGCTCAACGGCCTGGCCGTCAAGTTGCCCCCGCTGCGTGAGCGCAGCGACCTGTCGGCATTGGTGCGGCGCATCCTCGACGGCGATGCCCACGCCCGCCACCTGCGCCTGGCGCCCGAGGCGCTGGCCTTGTTCCAGCGCTGCACCTGGCCCGGCAACGTGCGCCAGCTGTTCAACGTCCTGCGCACCGCGGCCGTGATGGCCGGGCCCGACCGCCTGATCACCGCCGAGCACCTGCCCGACGATTTTCTGGACGATCTGCAGCGGCAGGCGGCGATGGCCGCACCGCCATCGCCCGCATTGCCCACCGCCACCGACGCCACGTTGCCGCTGCCGGCCGATGCCCGGCTGATGTCGCTGGAGGCGCTGGAGGTGGACGCCATCCGGCGTGCCGTCGAGGCCGCGGGGGGCAACATCTCCGAGGCGTCCAAGCGCCTGGGCATCAGCCGCAACACCATCTACCGCAAGCTGCGCTGGAGCCAGCGCGGCTCCGCCTGACGCCAGGCGCGCTGCCAGTTCAGCGCGTGCCAGGGGCCGGCGGTGACGGCCGCGGCCACGCCGGGCAGCGTGGCCGGCGTCTGTTCGCCGCTGTCGCCGCGGTCCAGGGCCTGGTTCACAGCCAGGTCCAGTGCCTGCCAGTAGGCCGTGGCCAGTTGTGGCGCATCGCCGTCCTGCAGCCCGCCCTGCGCGCCCAGCCAGCGCACCGGGGCCGGCAGGCCGGGCAGCGCCGGCAGTGCCGCGGTGGCCTGGGCCAGGTCCTGCAGATCGGCGTCGCGGCCATCCGGCGCACGGCCATCTCCCAGCAGACCGGGGGCGAAGGCGATGCCGCTGGCCACGTGCCACCACACCGTCACCGTGACCTCGGGCGACCGCTGCAGGCGCCACCAGCGCCAGGGCCCCAGCTGCCCGGCGGCACCGTGCAGCAGCTGGTCGGGCAGGCGCACGGGGTCGCCGGGGCCGAGGTCGCTGGCCGAGGCGCCCAGGCGTGCCTGCAGGCGGGCGACGCAGCCCGCGCAGCGCTGCGCCATCTGCCGCGCCACCTCGGCATGGGCCCAGTGCGCCACCGCGCCCAGCCCGGCCACCCCCAGCACCGATTCCGGCTGCGGCCAGGGGCTGATGACCACCAGCGGTGCCGGGCCCCAGCGTGCCTGCAACTGGCAGCGCAGGGCCTGGCCAAAAGCCGGGGACGGCCCGCTGCCCAGCAGCCACAGCCGCGGCCCCTCCTGCGCCAGCAGCAGGTGCGCCACATGGCCGCGGTTGTGGGCATCGCTGTCGCCGGGTTCGGCCGGCCACCACCACAGGCCGGGGCCCAGGGGCTGCAGCGCCGGGCCCGGGCAGGCCGCTTCGGCAGGTGCCAGCCCGGCAAGACCTGCGAGACCCACCATGCCGGCCAGCACTCGGCACCGCATTTTTTGCGCCCCAGGCCGGCGCTGTACCAGGCTGTCACCCGGCCTGTCCCGGTTTGGAGCAATCCACGTCGTCAATGGGGGCATCTGGAACTTCGGGGCTTTCGGCACGGGATTTGCTGGTCCGGCGGGCATGCCCAAGTGGAGCCCATGACCTTGAGTTGCCCTGATCGTCTCCGAATTGCCACCACCCTGCCACCGGGTTCGTCGGCATGAAACTCGTCGCGTTGAACGGCCATGCCGGCCGCCACAGCCCCTGGCGAGGTGCGCTGGTGCTGGTGGGCGAACACGACGCACCCGGTGTGTTGCTCGACCCCACCGGCGCCCTGGCCGCGCGCCTGGACGCCGACCCCATGCTCTGCCAGCGCGCCGGCCTGGACACCCGTGTGCACACCGTGGTGCTGACGGCGGCGCGCATCGACCAGGTGGCGGCCCTGATCGGCCTGCGCCACGGCGCCACCATCGACCTCTACACCACGCCGGCCATCTTCGAGGACTTGAGCAGCAGCGGGGCGGTGCTGCCCGAGCTGCAACGGCACTGCGACGTGCACTGGCGCATGGTGCCGGTGGCGGGTGACCAGGCCCGCGCCGGTTTCCAGGTGAACGGGCAGGCGGGGCTGCAGTTCACCGCGGTGGCTGGCCGGGCGGAGCCGCACGGGCGCGGCCCGGCCATCGCGCTGGGGCTGGAGGACAGCCACAGCGGCGGGCGCGCGGTCTGGTTGCGCAGCCGGCACCGCCTGGGTTTTGGCACCGGCGCCTTGCTGGAAGGCGCCGGCCTGGTGGTGGTGGAACAGGACGAGCTCGAGCCCGACCCGGGCCTGGTCGCCTGGCTGGCCGGCCTGGCGGTGCCGCGCAAGCTGTTGCTGGGTGGCACGCCCGACACCGACGGGCAGCTGGCCTGTCTCGGCATCGAACAACCGCACGACGGCCTGGAGATCCAGCTCTAGCCCGGGCCCGGGTATGCGCTGGGTTGTTGCCCCGTGGGCGGGCACCAACACTGCGCCGCATGTTGCAGGTCCATGCCCTCGTCAAACGTTATGGCCCGCGCCCCGCGCTGCAAGGCCTGAGCCTCGCGCTGGCGCCGGCCACGCTGGTGGTGCTGCTGGGCCCCAACGGCGCGGGCAAGTCCACGTTGTTCCAGGTGCTGACCGGGCTCTTCGTGGCGGACGAAGGTGAGGTCCGGGTCAACGGCCTGTCCTTGTCGCACCAGGCCACGCAGGCCTTGCGCCACATCGGTGTGGTGTTCCAGCAGATGTCGCTGGACCTGGACCTGAGCGTGCGCCAGAACCTGCAGTTCCACGCCGACCTGCACGGCCTGCCACGTGCGCTGGCCGCCGAACGCATCACCACGGGCACCGCGGCCCTGGGCCTGGGCGCGGAGCTGGCGCGCCCGGTGCGCGAGCTGTCGGGTGGCAACCGGCGCAAGGTGGAGCTGGTGCGCGCGCTGCTGCACCGGCCGGCGCTGCTGCTGATGGATGAACCGACGGTGGGCCTGGATCCGGCGTCGCGCCGCGACCTGATGGCCGCCATCCGCGCCGACATCACCGCACGGGGCACCACGGTGTTGTGGGCCACGCACTTGGTGGAAGAAGCCGAAGCCGCCGACCGCGTGCTGGTGCTGCACCAGGGCCGGCTGCTGGCCGACGGCCCCCCGCCGGCCGTGGCTGCGCAACTGGGCGGCGCCACGCTGGAACACGGCTTCATCGAGGCCACGAACAAGAGACAGGAGACCGCCGCATGAAAACCGCACTGCTGATCCTCACCACCACGCTGGCCTTGCCCGCGCTGGCCCAGGGCACGGCGTATGTGTCCAGCGAAAAGGATCACACGATCACGGTGCTGGACCTCCAGACCCAGGCCGTGACCGGCACGATCCCGACCTGCAAACGCCCGCGCCACATGCAGCTGTCGCCCGACCGCAAGCTGCTGATGGTGGCCTGTGGCGACTCGCAGCAGGCCGACCTGATCGACCTGGCCACACGCAAGTCGGTGCGCAAGCTGGCGCTGGGCGACGACCCCGAGATCTTCGACGTCACCCCGGACGGCAAGACGCTGTATGTGTCCAACGAAGAAGACGCCGAACTCGGCGTCGTCGACATCGCCAGCGGCAGACGAACCGGCGCCATCAAGGTGGGTGAAGAACCCGAAGGTGTGAAGATCGCACCCGACGGCAAGACGGTCTACGTCACCAGCGAGGTGGCCAACCTCGTGCACATCGTCGACGTGGCCAGCGGCAAGGTGGTGAAGAACCTGAACGCCGGCAAACGCCCGCGGCGTTTTGCGCTGACGCCCGACGGTGCCCAGCTGTGGGTCACGAACGAACTCGACGCCAGTGTCACCGTGATCGACACGCGCACCCGGGCGGTGGCCGGCACCATCCGCTTCGAGCTGAAGGGCGCGCGGGCGGCCGACATCACCCCCGTCGGCCTGGTGATGGCACGCGACGGCCAGCGGGCGTTTGTGGCGCTGGGCAACGCCAACCACGTGGCCTTTGTCGACGTGGCCAGCCGCCAGGTGACGCAGCAGGTGCTGGTGGGCAAACGCGCCTGGAGCGTGGCACTGGACGCGGCCGGCAAACAGCTCTACGTCGTCAACGGCCTGTCGGACGACCTGAGCATCGTCGATGTCGCGTCGGCCAAGGCCACGAAGACCGTCAAGGTCGGGCGTGTGCCGCACACGGTGGTGATCGTCGAGTGAAAACAGCGCTCGCGGTGCTGTTGCTGGCCGTGGCGGGGCCGGCGTTGGCGGCCAGCTTCAAGCTGACGCTGCTGGTGCCGGCCGACGACCCGCGGCTGGCGCGCACGCGGGTGGAGCGTGCCGTGCCCGGCCACCCGCAAGGCCCGGCCGCCGATGCCTTGCAGGTGGCGCTGAAAGAAGGTGCGCTGCAGCTCGATGCGGCGGGCACGAAGCTGGAGCTGCAGGTGCTGGAGGTGGCCGATGCCACGGCCGCGCGCACAGCGGCACAAGCCGCCGAAAAGGCCGGCAGCGCCCTGCTGGTGGCCGACCTGCCGGCCACCTGGCTGCTGGCCGCGGTGGACGCGGTCAAGCTGCCGGTGCTCAACATCGGCGCGGCCGACGACCGCCTGCGCCAGGCCGACTGCCGGCGCACGCTGCTGCACCTGCTGCCGAGCGACCGCATGCGCGCCGACGCGCTGGCCCAGGCCCTGGTGGCACGCGGCTGGCGCCGGGTGCTGCTGCTCAGCGGGCCCGACGACGCGGCGCGCAGCGCCACCGCCCAGGCCGCGATCAAGCGGTATGGCCTGGTGCTGGCCGGCAGCAAGGCCTTCAAGCTCTCGGCCGACCCGCGTGAACGTGAGCTGGCCAACCCGCGCCTGCTGACGCAAGGTGAGTACGACGTGGTCTGGGTGGTGGACGGCGACGGTGAGTTCGGCGTGTCGCTGCCCTACCGCACCGTGCTGCCGCGCCCGGTGGTGGGCGATGCCGGGCTGGTGGCCCTGGCCTGGTCGCCGAAGTTCGAGCGTTTTGGCGCGCCGCAGGTCACACGCCGCCTGGTCAAGGCCGTCGGCCGGCCGATGGGCGCCCACGACTGGGGGGCCTGGATGGCGGGAAAAGCCGCCATCAGCGCCGCGGTGGCGGTGCCCAAGGGCCCGGTGGCGGCGTTCCAGCAGGCGCTGATCGCTGCCGAGCTGGACGGCTCCAAAGGGGTGGTGATGGCCTTCCGGTCCTGGGACGGCCAGCTGCGCCAGCCGCTGCTGCTGAGCGATGGCCAGGCCGTGATCGACACCGTCCCGGGTGACGGCGTGCTGCACCCGAAGAACCGGCTGGACACGCTGGGCGCCGACGCGCCCGAGAAGCTGTGCGCACGATGAGACATGCGGTGCAGGCCTTGTGGGCCATCGTGACGCGCGAGCTGTTCAAGTTCAGCCGCCAGTACGGCCGGCTGCTGTCGGCCGTCGTGCGGCCCTTGTTGTGGCTGGCGGTGTTTGCCGCCGGTTTTCGCAACGTGTTTGGCGTCGCCATCGTCGAGCCCTACGACACCTACATCCCCTACGACGTCTACATCGCGCCCGGCCTGGTCGGCATGGTGCTGCTGTTCAACGGCATGCAGTCCAGCCTGGCCATGGTCTACGACCGCGAGATGGGTCTGATGCGGCTGCTGCTCACCGCGCCGCTGCCACGGCCCTGGATCCTGTTCGCCAAACTCTGCGCCACCGCGGTGCTGTCCCTGGCCCAGGCCGCGGTGTTCGTGCTGGTGGCGGCGCTGCTGGGTACGGTGCTGCCGGTGTGGGGGCCGCAGACGCCGATGGTGCTGCTGGCTGCGGTGGCCGCGGCACTGATGTTGGGTTCGCTGGGCCTGCTGCTGTCGGTGCACATCAGGCAGCTGGAGAACTTCGCCGGCACGATGAACTTCGTCATCTTCCCGATGTACTTCATGTCCAGCGCGCTCTACCCGCTGTGGAAGCTGGAGGAATCGGGCGCCGGCTGGGTCTACCAGATTGCCCGCGTCAACCCCTTCACCCACGCCGTGGAGTGGCTGCGTTTTGCCCTCCACGGCAAGGACCCCGGGCTGTCGCCCTGGGTCGTGCTCGGCACCCTGCTGCTGTGTTTTGGCCTGGCGAGCTGGGGCTATGACCCGCAGCGCGGATTCGGGGCGCTGGCCAAACGCGGGGGGCCGGCATGAACACCACCACCGCCCGCCGCGGGCCCGACCTGGAGCCGCTGTGGTTCGAGTGGGCGGCACTGGCTGGCCTGCTGGTGTTTGCCACCTGGCTGATGGGCGTGCGCGGGGTCTGGGGCCTGCTGCTGCGCTCCGACCCGACCGGCATCACGCTGGTCATCATCGTCATCTTCTTTGCCGCCACGCTGTGGTGCGGTGCACGTTCGCGTGCCTTGCAGCGTGAGCGCCAGGCCTTGCAGCGTGGGGCGCCCGGTTGGGCCAGCGACTACCTGGCCGCGATGGCCTCGGCCCCGCGCGACCCTGCGCTGCCGCTGGACCTGCTGAACGAACACACCCACGGCCCGCATGGCACGGCCTGGTGGGTCAATGGCCTGCTGCTCAAGCTGGGCCTGCTGGGCAAGGTGATCGGGTTTTCCATCCTGGCGCTGCAGATCGGGCAGATCCAGAACTTCGACGCCACGCAGTCGCAGGACTTGTTGCGCAGTCTGACCACCGGCCTGGGTGTGGCCCTGCTCACCACCATGGTGGGCCTGGTCGGCAACATCCTGCTCGGCCTGCAGCTCACACGCCTGGACCGCTATGCCGATGCGCTGGTGGCCGACATCCAGCGTCGATCGCTGGGAGCCCCTTGATGCGCCGCCGCCGCACCGGGCGCGAGCCCGAGGTCGATCCCTTCTACGACATGTTGTTCAACATGTTGATCGCCTTTGTCTTCTGTTTCATCGTCGCGCTGCTGGCGATGAACCCCAAGGCGCTGAAGGCCGGCGACATCCCGAGCAAGGCCGAGTTCATCGTCAACGTCAGCTGGCCCGACGGCAACCCCGACGACATCGACACCTGGGTCCAGGGTCCGGGTGGCGACACCGTGTGGTTCCGCGCCCGTGAAGCCGGCCTGATGCACCTGGACCGCGACGACCGTGGGCTCAAGGGCGACGTGATCGTCGTCAACGGCCGGCAGGTGGTGAACCCGCTGAACACCGAGGTGGTGACGATCCGCGGCATCGAACCCGGCGAGTTCACCGTCAACGTGCATTACTACGACACGGCCGATGGCCTGCCGGTGGTGGTGACGGTGTCCATCATCAAGGTCAACCCACGCGCCGACATCGTCTTCTACGGCCAGGTGGCGCTGGCGCGCAAAGGTGACGAAGGCACAGCCGCACGTTTCACCGTGCTGCCCGACGGCAGTGTGGCCAACGTCAACACCCTTCCCAAGACCCTGGTGCAACGCCTATGACACTCGCCGTGTCCCTCAGTTTTGCGGCCCTGGTGCTGCTGTGTGCGCTGGCGCTGCTGTGGTCGCGCTGGCCGGGCTGGCTGAAGGGCCTGCTGGTGGCCGGTGTCACGGTGCTGTACTTCTACGGCAACAGCGTGGTGCACGACATGTGGGGCTGGCCTGCGGCCGACGCGCTGCCCGAACGTTTTGTGCTGCTGGCGGCGGTGATCGAAGAGCCCACCGCCAAGTCCGCCGGGGCGCTCTACGTCTGGGTCAATGCGCTGGACAACGGCAAGCCGTCGGCGCAGCCGCGGGCCTACCAGCTGCCCTACACCAAGGACCTGCATTCGCTGCTCAACGAAGGTTTGAAGAAGGTGCGCCAGGGCGTCAGCCAGATGGGCACGGCCCAGCCCAAGGCCGGGCGCAAAGGGGTGTCGTGGCTGCGCCCGGGCAGCGACGAACAAGAGGTCAAGATCCGCGACCTGCCGTCGCCCCAGCTGCCGGAAAAATGAAGCGCGCCGCACTGATCCTGGTGGTGGTGGTGCTGGCCGCCTGCAGCAACGATCCGCAGTCCTCGTTGTTCCCGCTCGAACCCGGCCGCCGCTGGACCTATGACCTGCGCAGCGAGTGGGACAACAACACGCTGGAACACGAGACCCGCCGCATCAGCACCGAAGGGGAGGTCGTGGTCGGTGCCGGCCCGGCCTGGCGCCGGCGCAGCGCCGACGGCGTGGACTGGTACCTGCGCGCCGATGCCACCGGGGTCTACCGCGTCGCGAGCAAAAGCGACCTCGATGCCGAACCCACCATCGACGCCCAGCCGCGTTATGTGCTGAAGGCGCCGATTGCGGTGGGCACGGCCTGGCAGCACACCACCACGGCCTATCTGCTGCGGCGGCGCGCGGAGTTTCCGCCCGAGATTCGCCACAGCCACCCGGCGGTGCCGATGATGTACAGCATCGAGGCGCTGGACGACCAGGTCGAGGTGCGCGCCGGCCGCTTCGAGCGCTGTGTGCGTGTCAAGGGCCGGGCCGTGCTGAAGCTGTTTGCCGACCCGGTGGCCGGCTGGCGCGACCTGCCGCTGACCACCACCGAGTGGTACTGCCACGGCCCGGGCCTGGTGAAGCTGGTGCGCGAAGAGCCGGCGAACTCCAGCTTCCTGGTCGGTGGCACGCAGACGCTGGAGTTGATCGAATGGCAATGACAAGGCGTCACCTGCTCACGTTGCTGGGCACGGCCTTGGCGCCAGCCTTGAAAGCCCAGCCTGGTGCCCGGTTTCCGTCGCGCCCGATCACGCTCTGGGTGCCCTGGCCGGCTGGCGGCGCCACCGATGGCACGCTGCGCCTGCTGGCCGAGGCCGCCGGCCATCACCTGGGCCAGAAGGTGCTGATCGAAAACCGCAGCGGCGCCGGCGGCACGCTGGTGATGCCGGTGTTGCAGCAGGCCGCACCCGATGGCCACACGCTGGCGCAGATGCCGCAGCCGGTGTTCCGCGCGCCCTGGACTCAGCGTGTCACCTGGGACCCGATCCGCGACACCACGCCCATCGTCCAGATCAGTGGCGTGACCTTCGGCATCGTCGTGCCCGAGGCCAGCCCCTTCCGCCGTGTGGACGACCTGTTCAGCTGGGCGCGCGAGCACCCGGGCCGCCTGAGCATCGCCACCAACGGCATCGGCACCACGCCGCACCTGGTGCTCGACCAGTTGTTCGGCGAGCGTGGCCTGCCCTATGTGCACGTGCCGTACAAGGGCAGCTCGGAGCAGATGATCGCCGTGTCGTCCGGCCAGGTGATGGTGGGCGTCAACTCCAACGGTTTTGCGCCCTTTGTCGATGGCGGGCAGCTGCGCCTGCTGGCCACCTTGGGCGCCCAGCGCACACGCCGCTGGCCGAACGTGCCGACCTTGAAGGAACTGGGCCACCCCATCGTTGCCAACTCCCCCTACGGCCTGGCGGGCCCGGCCGGCCTGGCGCCCGACGTGGTGCGGGTGCTGCACGACGCCTTCAAGGCCGCGATGTTCGAGCCGGCGCATGTGGCCGAGCTGGCGAAGTACGACCAGGAGCTGGCCTACCTGGGCCCGGAGGACTACGGCCGGGCGATGCGCGTCGCCTACGAGACCGAGCGCCGTGCCGTCGAGCGCCTGGGTCTGGCCAGGAAGGGCTGAGAGGGGTCCCCAGGGGCGGGCCAGGTCCAACTGCGCGCGGGTCTTTGCCGTAATGCCGAGTGCGGTCAGGCGGCGGCCTGTTCATCCGGAAGTGAGCCTGTGTTCACGCGCATAGCGCAGCAAATCGATGGCGCTCCCCAGGCCGAGTTTGCTGCGGATCAGGGTCTGGACATTGGCCACCCGCTTGGCGCTGAGGTGCAGGTCCTGCGCGATGCGCTCCACCGTGTCGCCGCGTGCCAGCATCAGCAAGACCTCGAATTCGCGCGGCGACAAGGCTTCGTGCGGCGGCCGTGCGGCGGGCTTGTCGGCCGCCGCCTGCAGGTCGGGTGACAACACCGTGGCGCCGGCCGCCACCCGGCGGATGGCATCTGCCAGCAACGCCGGGTCGCTGCTCTTGGTGACGAAGCCATGGGCCCCGGCCGCCAGCGCCTGGGCCAGCATGGGCGGGCTGTCGTGCATGCTGCACACCAGCAGCGCCAGTGGCGGGTGGCGCAAGCGCAGGCGGCGCATCAGGTCAAAGCCGCTGCGTCCCGGCATCGACAGGTCCAGCACCAGCACGTCGGCCGGGCAGGGGCTGGGCTGCAGCGCGGCGTAGGCGCTGTCGGCATCGGCGTGGCTGCCCACCACCTGCAGGTCGTCCTCGAGTGCCAGCAGGCGCGCAGTGCCGGCGCGCACCATCGCATGGTCATCCACCAGCATCACGCGGATCGTCGGTCTCATGGTGCCGCATTGTCGGGCGGTGGCCACAGCGTGGCCCGCAGGCCAAGGCCGGGGCACGCGTCGAACCACTGCAAGTCGCCACCAAAGGCCCAGACCCGCTCGCGCACACCAGCCAGGCCGCTGCCGCGCGCCAGCGCCGCCGCCGGGTCGGGCAGGCCGATGCCGTCGTCCTGCAGCAGCCAGTGCAATGCCGTGCCTTCACGCCACACCCGCAGCCGGGCGTGCTGCGCCTGCGCATGGCGGCCGATGTTGGTGAGGCCCTCCTGGCTGATGCGGTAGACGGCCAGCAGCAGGGTTTGCGGCAGGGCCGAGGTGCCAGGTTCGCAATCCAGTTGCACGGACAAGCCCCGCTGAGCGGCGGCCAGGGTTTGCAGCAGCTCTTGCAGGCGCTGCGGCGGAACCCAGGTGTCGCTGCGTGGTGCCAGGCGGGCCAGCAGCGCACGCACCTCCTGCTGCGCTGCATCGGCCTGCAGGGCCAGGCCCTGGGCCAGAGCCGCGGCGTCGCCCTGCA
This sequence comes from Rubrivivax sp., assembly GCA_018780805.1. Lineage (GTDB taxonomy): Bacteria > Pseudomonadota > Gammaproteobacteria > Burkholderiales > Burkholderiaceae_C > Rubrivivax. Next base: position 27,547 of record JADMJD010000019.1, read on the forward strand.
GCTGCCGCTGCAGCACCGTGGCGTCCAGCCGCAAAGCCGTCAGGCGCTGGCCGAGTTCGTCGTGCAGCTCCTGCGCCAGGTGTCGACGTTCATCTTCCTGCAGCGTGTGCAGGCGCTGGGCCAGCAGCCGGCGCTGCGCTGCAGCGCTCTGCAAGGCCTGGTCAAGCTCGCGCAGGCCGTCGACGATGGCTTGCAGCTCGTGCACCGGCATCGCAGGCAACCGTGCAGCAGCGTCGGCCTCACCGGCGCGCAGGCGGGCAATGGCCTGCAGCAAGGCCTGCATCGGCTGCAGGGCGCGCCGCAGCTGCCAGGCCATCAGCACCAGCAGCAGGGCGGCCCCGGCAGCCAGCACGGCCAGGGTCTGCAGCAGGCTGGCCACAGCCTCGCGGCGCTCGCTGTCGGGGGTGGGGCTCAGCACCAGGGTCCAGACGCTGCCGTCCGGGCGCGGCAACTGCCACGCCAAGGGCGGGGGTTCATTGCTGCGGTACCAGCGGCGGTGCAGGTCCACCAGCCACTCGATGGGTGCGCTGGCGGCCGCGGGTGCACGCCGGCCCAGTTGCAGTCGGCCGTCGGCGTCACGCAAGCTCAACGCCAGGTGGCGCAGCGGTGTGTCGTCGGACTGCGCGCGCAGGGCCTGCACCAGCGCGGCATCGTCCAGGCTTGCCGCCTGGACCAGCCGCTGCAGTGCGGTGGCCAGCGCCATCGCGGCCTGCATCTCGTCCTCGATGTCTTCACCGGCCCGCCAGAGGCCCACCAGCGTGGCCAGCAGCAACGCCCCCAGGGACACGGCGGCGCTGCCGCGCAGCAGCAGGCGCGGCAGGTCAAGGGGGCGGGTGAGGTGCATGGTCGGGAGATTTTCCCGCTTGGCATGGCATGGGCGTTGCGGACCGCTGGGGTGTTGAACCAAACCAAGAGGAGACCACCATGCGCCGATGCCCGCCCGCCCTGAAAACCCTGACACCGTTGGCCTTGGCCTGCTGGGTCGGCAGTGTTCTGGCCCAAACACCACCCCCACAGGTCATCGAGGTGATCGGCACTGCACCGTTGCCAGGCCAGGGTGTGGACCGGGACCTGTTGCCCTATGTGACGCAGTTGATACGCCGCCGTGACATCGACCTTGCCCAGACGGAACACACGGGCGATCTCCTGGCACGCCGCGCGGCGGGTGTGCAGGTGAACGACGTGCAGGGCAGCCCATTCCAGGGCGACCTGACGTACCGGGGTTTCCGCGCGTCGGGCCTGCTGGGCGCGGCGCAGGGCTTGTCGGTCTACCTGGACGGGGTGCGCATCAACGAAGCTTTTGGCGACGTCGTCAACTGGGACTTGCTGCCCGAGTTTGCGCTGGACAGCATCGCTCTGGTGCCGGGCGCCAACCCGGCCTTCGGCCTCAACACGCTGGGGGGCGCCGTGGTGCTGAACACGGTGGATGGCCGCAGTGCAACCGGCTGGCACAGTGAACTGCGTGGCGGCAGCTTTGGCCGCCAGCACCTGAACCTGGCCCACGGCGGTGCGGCGGGGGACTGGCAGCACTACCTGGGCGTGGGCCTGTTCGACGAAAACGGCTGGCGCGACCACTCGGCTGGCCACCTGGGCACCGTGCTGGCCAAGGTGGGCCGGCGCAGCGACAGCGGCGAATTGGGCGTCACGCTGCTGGCTGGCCGCAGCCGCCTGGTGGGCAATGGGCTGGTGCCGCTCTTCACCTTTGACGAACCCGATGACCGCGTGGCGGACCTGGGCGAGCGCGATCGCGCAGCGGTCTACACCCACCCCGACCTGACGCGCAACCGCGTGACGCAGCTCAGCGGGCGCTGGCGCCACACCCTGAACGCAGACACCACGCTGGAAGCCCTGGTCTACAGCCGCCGCGCCCGCCGCGAGACCGTCAACGGTGACGAAGCCGAGGAGGCGAGCGCGAACAGCAACGCATCGTTCAACCGCACGGCCACACAGCAACGGGGCCAGGGCCTGGCCCTGGGCTGGTCTTCGCGCACGGGTGCGCACCAGTGGCAGCTGGGCCTGAACCTGGACCAAGCGCGCGTGGCTTACGAGCAGACGGAGCAGGAAGGGGTCTTCGATGCCAGCCGGGGTGTGTTGCCCCTGGCCGACGAAGACCCCGAACTCAGCGCCGCGGTGCAGGGCAAGACCCGCAGCCTGGGCCTGCACGCGAGCGACACCTGGCGCCTGGCGGCGGGCACCCACCTGACCGGCACACTGCGCTACAACGATGCCAGCGTGAGCAACCAGCTCACCAGCGTGGACGACGACACGGGCGAAGTTGAAGAACGACCGAACGAACGCTTCCGCTACCGCAGCTGGAACCCGGCGCTGGGCATCGCGCAGAAGATCGGCGGCGGCAGCACCTTGTTCGCCAACCTGGCGCGCAACACCCGGGTGCCGACCGTGATCGAACTCGGCTGCGCTGACCCGGACGAACCCTGCCGCCTGCCGGCCGGCCTGCAGGCCGACCCCTACCTGAAGCCCGTGCGCTCGACAACGCTGGAGGCCGGCCTGCGTTTTGGCGGCCACCAAGGCCACCGTGGTTCACTGACGCTGTTTCGCACCGACAACCGTGACGACATCCTGTTTTCCAGCATCAGCGTGACGGGGCAGCTCGGCTACTTCCGCAACTTTGCCCGCACGCACCACCAGGGCCTGGACGCCGAATGGCAGTGGCGCCAGGGCCCCTGGGACCTGGCACTGGCCTTCAGCCAGCTCGACGCCCGCTACCAGGCTGCCGGGGTGCTGCGCATCGGCGAGCGCAACGTCGAGGTTCAAGCAGGCACCCGCATCGCCGGCCTGCCACGCCAGCTGCTCAAGGCCAGCCTCGACTGGCAGGCACTGCCGGGCTGGAGCCTGGGTGCGGACATGCAGGCCGTGTCGCGCCGGGTCAGCGCTGGCAACGAAGACGGGCGCTTTGACGACGACGAAGCCGAAACGGCGGACTTCAGCGTGCCCGGTTACGCGCTGCTGAACCTGCGCGCGAGCTGGAAACCGGCGCCCCGCCTGGAGCTGTTCGCGCGGGTGAACAACGTGTTCGACCGCCGCACCGCCAGCTTTGGCGCACTGGCCGAGACCTTGTTCAACGCCGACGGCAGCTACAGCGGCAGCGAAGCCGATGCGCTGTTTGTGGCGCCGGGCGCGCCACGGTCCTTCGTCGTGGGTCTGCGCGCCCAGTTCTGACCACCGCTGCGAGGAGGCAGCGGGTCACTCGATCGTCAGGCGCTCGAACCAGCGCACCCCGGCCGGCATGTCGTCGCGCAGCGCGGGGCGGAACGGCGGACCGGGTTTGTCGGGCGGTGCGCCGATGCGGTTCAGGTCCACCGCCTGCGGCGTGCCGACCCAACCTTGGCCACTGGGGCGCAGTTGCCAGTACACGCCGTTCCAGAGCTTGGCGCCGAACTCACTCGGTGTCTTGAACATGAACAGCAGGCTGTGTTCCAGCCAGGCCACGTCGGTGCCCGTGACCGTGCCGGGCTGTGCGTAGGGGTAGGGCACGTGGCACAGGATCTCGCTGCCGCCGGGCAGGCACTTGAACTCGCGCATCGACAGGAAATGGTCCGTGAACGCGCTGTGGTCCATGCTCAGCACGAAGCGGGTACTGCCCTCGGCCGTGGGGGCCAGGCGCAGCTGTGCGATCAACACGCGGCTGCCGTCGCGCGCATGCAGGTGCACCTGGCGTGTGCTCTCCTGCGCCGATGCGACGTGCGCCCACAGGCAGGCCGCCAGCAACAAAACGGGGCTGCCCCCCGGCAGCCCCTGCAGCCAGCGTCGTCGGCCGCTCACTTCAAGAGTTTGAAGACCCAGACCGAACCGCCCTGTTCGAGGTAGTTGACCTTCTTGGCCACGTCCCCGCCCCACAGCGGCACGGCACCGCCCCAGCCGGAGACCACGGCCACGTACTGCTCACCCTTGTCGTCCCAGGTCACGGGCGGGGCCACGACACCCGAGCCGGTCTGGAACTTCCACAGGATCTTGCCGGTCCTGGCGTCTGCCGCCTGCAGGAAACCTTCGGGTGTGCCCCACCAGACCAGGTTGCCGCCGGTGGTCAGCACGCCGCCCCACAGCGGCGCGTTGTTGGGCGCTTCCCAGACGATCTTGCCGGTCTTCGGGTCGACCGCACGCAACGCGCCGATGGGGCCGTCGTTGAGTGTCTTGATCGTGAAACCGGCGCCCAGGTAGGCTGCGCCCTTTTTGTAGGTGATGGGTTCGTTCCAGATCTCCATGCCCCACTCGTTGGCCGGCACGTAGAAGAGTTTGGTGTCCGGGCTGTAGGCCATCGGCATCTGGTTCTTGCCGCCCAGGAAGGAAGGGGCCGAGAAGACCACGTTGCCCTTCTTCGCGTCGGCACCGGCGGTGGGGTCGCCCGGGCGGTTCTCCGGCACGAAATTCGGGCGGCCGGTCTTCAGGTCGATGCCGGTGGCCCAGGTGATCTTCTTGACGAAGGGGAAGGCGTTGACCAGCTGCCCGGTCTTGGCGTCGTTGACGTAGAAGAAGCCGTTGCGGTCGGCCTTGCCGCCCAGCACCTTGCCGGCTTCGTCGTAGGTGATGAACTCGTTCACCCCGTCGTAGTCCCAGCCGTCGTTGGGCGTGTTCTGGTAATGCCAGACGATCTGCCCGGTCTTGATGTCCAGCGCGACGGTGGACGTGGAGTACAGGTTGTCGCCCTTGCGCAAATGGCTGTTCCACGGCGCCGGGTTGCCGGTGCCGAAATAGGCCAGGCCGGTCTTGGGGTTGTAGGTGCCGCCCAGCCAGGTGGCCGAGCCACCGGTTTTCCACAGGTCACCCGGCCAGGTCTTGCCGGCGGTGCCGGAGATGCCGTTTTCGGTCTTGTTGCCGGCCTTGTCGAACTTGTAGCCCATGTGGCCTTCGACCACCGGGCGGGTCCAGACCATCTGGCCGGTCTTGGGGTCGCGGGCCTCGACGCGGCCGACGACGCCGAACTCGCCGCCCGACACACCCGTGAGCAGCAGGCCACCGGCGATCAGCGGTGCGGCGCTGGCGCTGTAGCCGGCGGCGTAGTCGTCGATCTTTTCCTTCCAGACCACGTCGCCGGTTTTCTGGTCCAGTGCGACGATCTGCGCGTCCAGCGTGGCAAAAATGACCAGGTTGTCGTACAGCGCCGCGCCGCGGTTGATCACGTCGCAGCAGGGCATGATGCCGTCGGGCAGGCGGTGTTCGTACTTCCAGAGCTTGGTGCCGGTCTTGGCGTCGATGGCCCAGATGCGGGAGTACGAACCCGTCACGTACATCACGCCGTTGTGGATCAGCGGCTGCGATTCCTGGCCGCGCTGTTTTTCGCCGCCGAAGGAAAACGACCAGGCCGGCACCAGGCGGCCGATGGTCTGGGCGTTGATCTGCTTCAGCGGTGAATAACGCTGGCCTTGCTGGCCGATGCCCCAGGACAGCACGTCGCCGGTGGTCTTGGCATCGTCGTCGATCATCTTGTCGGTGACGGCCGCTTGCGCGGTCTGGGCGGCCATGGACGCCGCCGCGGCGGCGATCAAGAGGCTGGGCAATCGGGTGCGCATGGGGTGGTCTCCTGTGTCCTGTGCTGGGCTGCGGCGGGAGGAATTCCCGTCTCCTTCGAACGGGGCGAAAGGTACCGCTGCAGCCAAAACACCGAACGAGAGGGCTAACCCTGTGGCATTGCTCCAGGCTTGAACGCCGTCCGGTGACAGTCTGTTGCGGCCAGCACCGCCACCAGGGCCTGCAGGCTGTCCAGGTTGTGCACCGGCAGGAACTGGTCCACGTGCGGCAGCATGGCCTTGATGCCGCCGGCACGCGGCTGGAACTGCTCGAAGCGCAGCAGCGGGTTCAGCCAGATCAGGCGCCGGCAGCTCTTGTGCAGGCGCTCCATCTCGAAGGCCAGCGCGTCGGTGTCGCCATGTTCCAGCCCGTCGGACACCAGCAGCAGCGTGGCGTTGCCCGGCAGCACCCGGCGCGCCCAGCGGTGGTTGAACTGCTGCAGGCACTCGGTGATGCGTGTGCCACCCGACCAGTCCTGCACGCTGCGCACCACCTCGGCCACGGCCAGGTCCGGGTCGCGGCTCTTCAGCTGGCGCGTGGTGCGCGTCAGGCGGGTGCCGAAGACAAAACTCTCCACCCGCGCGTCGGCATGGCCCAGCGCGTGCGCAAAGTGCAGCAGCATGCGCGAGTAGCGGCTCATCGAGCCGGAGATGTCGGCCAGCAGCACCAGCGGCGCCGGCTGCGTGCGGCGGGTGCGCCAGCGCAGGTCCCACAGCTCACCCCCGTGGCGCGCCATGCCGGCCAGCGTGCTGCGCCAGTCCACGCGGTCCGGGCGTGTGGCGGCGCGGGTGCGGCGGCTGGGCAGCGGCTCGAAGACCAGCTTCATCTGCGCCAGCAGGCGCTGCGCCGCGCGCCATTCTTCCGGCGTCATGGTCTCGAAGTCGGCCTTCTGCAGCAGCTCGCGCTGGTTCCAGCTGAGCGTGGCTTCGAGTTCCAGTTCTTCTTCGGCGGGTTCTTCGGGCGGGCGCTGCGGCGGGTTGGGGAACAGTGCCGCGGCCAGGCGCCGGTTCTCCGGCACCGGCGGCGTGCCGTCCTTGGCCTGCACCTTGGGCAGCAGCAGCGCGCGCATGCGGCCTTGCAGGTCGGGGTCGCGCCAGAAGAGCTCAAACGCCTGGTCGAACAGCGCCCGGTGTTCGGCGCGGTCCAGCAGGCAGGCGCACAACACGGCGTGGAAGTCGGTGCGGGATGCCAGGCCGGCGACCTGCAGCGCCTGCAGCGCCACGGCCACACGGTCGGTGCCGACCGGCATGCCCGCATGCCGCAGCACGCGGGCGAAGTGCATCACGTTCTCCGCCAGGTGGCCGGGGCCGGCGGCGAAGGGGAGTGCACTCACACCGGTGCGGTGCGCAGCCCTGCGAGCAGCCGCGCCGCCTCGCCGCCCTGCATGCGGGCGATGTCGTCCTGGTACTTCAGCAGCACACCCAGGGTGTCGGCCACGACCTGGGGATCGAGCACGATGGCGTCCAGCTGCATCAGCGCACGCGTCCACTCGATGGTCTCGGCGATGCCGGGCAGCTTGTAGAGCTCGGCCCCCCGCAGCGCCTGCACAAAGGCCACGATCTGCGCCGCGAGTGCATCGCCCACGCCGGGCACACGCTGCGCCAGGATCTGGCGCTCGCGTTCGGCATCGGGGAAGCCCACCCAGTGGTACAGGCAGCGCCGTTTGACGGCGTCGTGCACCTCGCGTGTGCGGTTGCTGGTGAGGATGACGATGGGCGGGTGCACCGCCTTCACCGTGCCCAGCTCGGGGATGGTGATCTGGTAATCGGCCAGCACTTCCAGCAGGAAGGCCTCGAAGGGTTCGTCGGCGCGGTCGAGTTCGTCGATCAGCAGCACGGGGGCCACATGCCGCTTGGGGTCGATGGCCTGCAGCAGCGCACGCGCGGTCAGGAACTTGTCGCTGAACAGCTCCGACGCCAGCGCCTCGCGCGACACGTTGTCGCGTTCGGCCAGCCGGATCTCCATCATCTGGCGGCCGTAGTTCCACTCGTAGGCGGCACCAGCCAGGTCCAGGCCCTCGTAACACTGCAGCCGGATCAGCGGCCGGCCCAGCATCGCGGCCAGCGTGCGCGCGATCTCGGTCTTGCCGGTGCCGGGTTCGCCTTCCAGCAGCAGTGGGCGCTGCAGCTTCAGCGCCAGGTAGACGACCGTGGCGAGCTGCCGATCGCTGACGTAGCCCTGTGCGAGCAGCCCCGCCAGCGTGTCGTCGATGGAGCCGGGCAGTTCAGCCTGTTCAGCCAACAACGGCACGCCCCGCCAGCACCGGGATCAGCGCCGCGCGGTACGCGGCCGAGCCGTGCAGGTCGCTGTTCAAGTCGTCGGCCGAGACCGTCGCGCCGGCACAGGCCGCAGCCGACCAGTTGCTGGCCAACGCCGCTTCCAGCGCACCGACGCGGAACACACCGCCCGCACCCGCACCGGTGACGGCCACGCGTGTGCCCTGCGGCCCCTGGCTGACGAACACACCGACCAGCGAAAAACGCGAGGCCGGTTGTTTGAACTTCTGCCAGCCGGCCTTGGCCGGGACCGGGAAGCTCACTGCGGTGATCAGCTCACCCTCGTTCAGCGCCGTGGTGTACAGGCCGAGGAAGAAGTCGTCCGCGGCGATGCTGCGCTGGTTGGTGTGCACCGTGGCGCCCAGGCCCAGCACGGCGGCGGGGTAACAGGCGGCCGGGTCGTTGTTGGCCAGGCTGCCGCCGATGGTGCCGCGGTTGCGCACCTGGCGGTCGCCGATGTGGCCGGCCAGGTCGGCCAGGGCCGGGATGGCCTTCTGCACGTCGGCACTGGCGGCCACCGCAGCGTGCGTGGTCATCGCGCCGATCTTCACGACACCCCCGGCGACGGTGATGCCCTTCAGGTCGGCCAGCGATGCCAGGTCGATCAGCGTGTCGGGTGCGGCCAGGCCCAGGCGCATCGACGGCAGCAGTGATTGGCCACCGGCGATGATCTTGGCGTTGTCCGCGGCAGCGGCACTGGCAGCGGCAGCCACCGAGGCGGGTTGCGTGTAGGCAAAGGTCTGCATGGTGTTGTTCTCTCCAGCGGGTTCAGGCTGCCGCGCGCGCGGCTTGCCACACAGTGTAGGGCGTGGCCGGCATCGGCACGTCCTTCACGCCCAGGGCATCGCAGATGGCGTTGATCACGGCCGGCGGCGAGCCGATGGCCCCCGCCTCACCGCAGCCCTTCACGCCCAGCGGGTTGTGTGTGCAGGGCGTGCCGGCCACCGTCTTGACGTTGAAGCTGGGCACGTCGTCGGCGCGCGGCATCGCGTAATCCATGTAGCTGCCCGAGAGCAGCTGGCCGGACTGTGTGTCGTACACGCCGTGTTCCAGCAGCGCCTGCCCGATGCCTTGCGCCAGGCCGCCGTGCACCTGGCCCTCGACGATCATCGGGTTGATGACGTTGCCGAAGTCGTCGCAGGCCGTCATGCGGTCGATGCGCGTGACGCCCGTGGCCGGGTCGACCTCGACCTCGCAGATGTAGGTGCCGGCCGGGTAGGTGAAGTTGCTGGGGTCGTAGAACGCGTTTTCGTTCAGGCCGGGCTCCAGCTTGTCGTGCGGGAAGTTGTGCGGCACGTAGGCCGTCAGCGACACCTGGGCAAACGGGATCGCCTTGTCGGTGCCGGCCACCTTGAACTGGCCGCCTTCAAAGACGATGTCGGTGTCGGCCGCTTCCAGCAGGTGGGCCGCGATCTTCTTGCCCTTGGCAACGATCTTGTCCACCGCCTTCATGATGGCCGTGCCACCCACCGCCAGCGAGCGGCTGCCGTAGGTGCCCATGCCGAACAGCACCTTGCCGGTGTCACCGTGTTCGATGGAGATGTCTTCCATCGGGATGCCCAGCCTGTCGGCCACCACCTGCGCAAACGTGGTTTCGTGGCCTTGCCCGTGGCTGTGGCTGCCGGTGAAGACGGTCACCTTCCCGGTGGGGTGCACCCGCACCTCGCCGGCCTCGAACAGGCCGGCGCGTGCGCCCAGCGCGCCCGCGATGCTGCTGGGGGCGATGCCGCAGGCCTCGATGTAGGCGCTGTAACCCAGGCCGCGTTTCAGGCCCTTGGCTTCTGAGGCTGCCTTGCGGGCCGGGAAGCCGGCGACATCGGCCAACTCGATGGCCTGCGCCATCGTGGCCTCGTAGTCGCCGGTGTCGTAGGTCAGGCCCACGGGCGTGGCGTAGGGGAAGGTGGTGATGAAGTTGCGGCGGCGGATCTCGGCCGGGTCCAGCCCCATCTCCTTGGCCGCGGTTTCCACCATGCGCTCGACCACGTAGGTGGCCTCGGGCCGGCCGGCGCCGCGGTAGGCGTCCACCGGCGCGGTGTTGGTGAACACCGCGTTGACGGTGGCGCAGATCTTGGGCGTGTTGTACTGGCCGGCCAGCAGCGTGGCGTACAGGATGGTGGGCACCGCCGACGAGAAGGTGGACAGGTAGGCGCCCAGGTTGGCCGTGGTGTGGACCTGCAGCGCCAGGAACTTGCCGTCCTTGTCCATCGCCAGGTTCGCGGTGGTCAGGTGGTCGCGGCCGTGGGCGTCGGACAGGAAGGCCTCGCTGCGGTCGGCCGTCCACTTGATGGGCCGGCCGATGTGTTTGCTGGCGAACACCAGCGCCGTCTCTTCGCCGTACAAAAAGATCTTGGAGCCGAAGCCACCGCCGACGTCGGGCGCGATCACGCGCATCTTGTGCTCGGGGATGCCCAGCACGAAGGCGCACATCAGCAGGCGCTCGACGTGCGGGTTCTGGTTGGCCACGTACAGCGTGTATTCCTCGCTGTCACGGTTGTAGCTGGCGTTGGCGGCGCGCGGCTCCATCGCGTTCGGGATCAGCCGGTTGTTGCGGAAGCTCAGCGTGGTGACATGCGCCGCGCCCTTGATCGCGTCGGCCACGCCTGCCACGTCGCCGATGGACCAGGTGTAGCAGCTGTTGTCGGGCGCTTCGTCGTGCACGCTGGCGCCGGCACCGCCCACGTTGGCGATGTCCATCACCGGCGTGAGCACGTCGTAGCCTACCTCGACCAGCAGCGCGGCAGCCTGCGCCTGCTCCAGCGTATCGGCCACGACCAGGGCCACGCGGTCGCCCACGTAGCGCACCTTGCCGTCCGCCAGCACCGGGTGCTTGGGCTCCTTCATCGCGCTGCCGTCGATGTTGTTGATCAGCCAGCCGCAGGGCAGGCCGCCGACGGCCTTGAAATGCTCGCCGGTGAAGATGCCCAGCACGCCGGGAGCGGCTGCGGCGGCCGTGGTGTCCAGCGAGCTGATCTTCGCGTGCGCGTGCGGCGAGCGCACGAAGACGCCGTAGCTCTGCTGCGGCAGCGTGATGTCGTCGGTGTACTGGCCGCGGCCGGTGAGGAAGCGCGCGTCTTCGCGGCGCTCGACGCTGCGGCCGATGAATCCGTGGGGTGCGTTCATGGTGCTGTCCTCTTACTTCATGGCGGCAGCGCCTTGCTGCACGGCCCGGACGATGTTGTGGTAACCCGTGCAGCGGCAGATGTTGCCTTCCAGCCCTTCGCGGATCTGGGTTTCGGTGCTGCAGGCGTGGTTCTTCACCAGGTCGATGGCGCTCATCACCATGCCTGGGGTGCAGAAGCCGCACTGCAGGCCGTGGCAGGCGCGGAAGGCTTCCTGCATCGGGTGCAGCGTGCCATCAGCCGCGGCCACACCTTCGATGGTGGTCACGGCCGCGCCAGCCGCCTGCACGGCCAGCATGTTGCAGCTCTTCACGGCCTGGCCGTTGACGTGCACGGTGCAGGCGCCGCACTGCGAGGTGTCGCAGCCGATGTGGGTGCCGGTGAGGCGCAGGTCCTCGCGCAGCAGCTGCGCCAGCGAGGTTTGCGGCGTGACCTCGCGGGTGACGGTTTTGCCGTTGACGGTGAGCGTGAGTGGGGTGCCCATGGCGTGTCCTTGTCTCCTGTGCGTCCGCCGCCGTGGTGGCAGCGTCTGCAGAAGATGCTAGGGACGCGGTCAAGCCACCGCAGCGCGTTGCTTTCCCTTATGAATTGTTGTGCATAAGTGGGGCGGGGTTCAGACCAGGCCGTCGAACAGCCACACGTCCACCGGCTCACCCGCGGCCACCGAGCCCTGCTCGTGCCGCAGCACCACCAGCGCGTTGGCTTCGCTCAGGCTGCGCAGGATGCCCGCGCCTTGCGAGCCGGTGATGCGCACCTGCCAGAGCCCGTCGGGCGCCCGTTCGACGATGCCGCGCTGGTACTCGGTGCGGCCGGGCCGCTTGCGGATCGCGGCCACACTGCGTGCCTGCAGCACCGGCATCGGCTCGGGCCGGGCGCCGCCCAGCACCTGCAGCGCCTCGCGTGCAAAGGCATAAAACGTCACCAGCGCCGCCACCGGGTTGCCGGGCAGCGCAAACAGCATCGCGCGATGTGTTCCATCCTGGAGCGGTCCGAAGGCAAACGGCCGGCCCGGGCGCATCGCCACCTTCCAGAAGGCCACATCGCCGAGTGCCGCCATCACATCGCGGGTGTGGTCGGCGTCACCCATGCTGACACCGCCACTGGTCACCACGGCGTCGGCTTCTCGCAGCGCACGCTGCAGCACGGCGGTCAGCGTGGCCGGATCGTCGCGGACGAGGCCCAGGTCCAGCACCTCGACGCCGATCTGCTGCAGTGCGGCGGTCAGCGTGAAGCGGTTGCTGTCGTAGATGCCGCCCGGCGGCAGCGGCTGGCCGGGTGCAAACACCTCGTCGCCGGTGGAAAACAGCGCCACGCGCAGACGGCGGAAGACCGTGACCTCGGCCAACCCCAGCGAGGCCAGCAGGCCCAGGTCGGCCGGGCGCAGCCGGCGGCCGGCGCGCAGCGCGGCCGAGCCGCGGGCCAGGTCTTCGCCTTGTTTGCGGCGGTTTTCGCCGGTTTTCAATGCGCCGGGTCTGATCTGCACCAGCTCGCCTTCCAGCGTGACCAGCTCCCGCGGCACCACGGTGTCCAGCCCCGCGGGCATCACCGCGCCGGTCATGATCTTCAGGCAATGGCCACGCGGCACGTCGCCTGCCCAGGGCGCGCCGGCGTAGACGGTGCCCGGCAGCGCCAGCAGCACGGTCGGGCCGTCGGTGGCCAGGTCGGCGCCGTGCAGCGCGTAACCGTCCATCGCCGAGTTGTCGTGCGCCGGCACGTCGATCGGGCTGACCACGTCGGCCGCCAGGATGCGGCCCAGCGCGGCCGTCAGCGGCAGCGTCTCGGTCTGCGTGATGGGCACCAGCGCGGCGGCGATGGCGGCGCGGGCGGCGTCCACCGGCAGTTCGTCGCCGGTGGCCAGGGGGGAAACGGTCAGTTCGGCCATGGCCACGATTGTGCGGGGTGCGCCTATGCACGGCGCTGCATATGGTCAGGCATGCATACCGCCGGACACAATCGCCCGCCTTTCAGACCCAGCATGGATGCCATCGCCCAGAGCCTGTCGCTCGCCCTCGCCCTGATCGCCAACGCCGACGCGACGCTGCTGCACATCGTGGGGCTGTCGCTGCGCGTCAGCGTCACCGCCTGTGCCGTGGGCGCGGGCGCAGGCCTGCTGCTGGGCGCATGGCTGGCGGTGGCGCAGTTCCCGGGCCACCGCGTGGCCGTCTGGGCGCTGAACACGCTGCTGGCGCTGCCCTCGGTGGTGGTGGGGCTGGTGGTCTACCTGCTGCTGTCGCGCTCGGGCCCGCTCGGCTCCTGGGGCATCCTGTTCACGCCCACGGCGATGGTGATCGCGCAAAGCATCCTGGTCGTGCCGCTGATCGCTGCACTGGCGCGCCGCCTGGTGCTGGACGGCCTGGCCGAAGGCGGCGACCAGCTGCGCTCCATGGGCGCCGGCCCGCTGCTCAGCGCCGTGCTGCTGCTGGTGCACGCACGTTTCGGGGTGCTGACGGTGCTGCTGACCGCCTTTGGCCGTGCCATCGCCGAAGTGGGTGCGGTGATGATCGTCGGCGGCAACATCGACGGTGTCACGCGGGTGATGACGACGGCCATCGCGCTGGAAACCAGCAAGGGCGATCTGCCGCTGGCGCTGGCGCTGGGTCTGGTGCTGCTGGGCGTGGTGGGCGCGGTGAACCTGCTCATTGCGGCCGTGCAGCCGCGTGGCCAAGGCCTGCAGCGCGAGGCGCTGGCGTGAAGCGCGACGCTGCCGTGCCGGCGCCGCTGCTGACCCTGACGGATGCGCGCGTGGTGTTCGGCGGCCAGCCCGCGCTGCAGGGCGTGACCCTGACCCTGCACCGCGGCGAACGCCTGGCCCTGGTGGGCGCCAACGGCGCCGGCAAGACCACGCTGCTGCGCCTGCTGCACGGCCTGGTGCCCGGCACCGGCCGGCAGACGCACGGCCCGGTGGTGGCGGCGATGTTGTTCCAGCGGCCCTTCCTGCTGCAGCTCTCGGTGTTCCGAAACGTGACACTCGCGCTCTGGCTGCGCGGTGTGCCCGCGGCAGAGCGGGCCGCGCGCGCGCACCAGGCGCTGCAGCGCGTGGGCCTGGACAGCCTGGCGCAGCGCCCGGCGCGCACGCTCTCCGGCGGCCAGCAGCAGCGCCTGGCGCTGGCGCGCGCCTGGGCGCTGCAGCCCGACATCCTGTTCCTGGACGAACCCACCGCCAGCCTGGACCCGAGCGCCAAGAAGGAGGTGGAGTTGCTGATCGAGCAGCTCGCCGCCGACGGCGTGACCCTGGTCATGAGCACGCACAACCTGGGCCAGGCCAAACGCCTGTGCACGCGCGTGGCCTACCTGGAGGCCGGCCGTGTGCTGGCCGACCTGCCGGTGGCCCGCTTCTTCGACCCCGTGCAGCCGCCACCGGCGGCCGCCGCTTTCCTCAAAGGAGAACTCCCTTGGCATTGATCTCTCGTCGTCTGTTGGCGGTGTTGTTCGCCGCGGCTGCCTTGCCTGCGCTCGCGCAGGACAAATTCATCGTGATGGCCTCCACCACGTCCACCGAACAGTCGGGCCTGTTCAAGCACCTGCTGCCCATCTTCAAGACCGCCACAGGCATCGATGTGCGCGTGGTCGCCGTCGGCACCGGGCAGGCGCTGGACACCGGCCGCCGCGGCGACGCCGACATCGTGTTCGTGCACGACACCGTGGCCGAAGAGAAGTTCGTCGCCGAAGGTTTCAGCACCCAGCGCCGGGCCGTGATGTACAACGACTTCGTGCTCGTGGGCCCCGCCAAGGACCCGGCCGGCGCCAAGGGCCGCGACATCAACGCCGGCCTGCAGAAGGTGGCGGCGGCCGGCGCGGCCTTTGTGTCGCGCGGCGACAAGAGCGGTACCCACGCCGGCGAACTGCGCTACTGGAAGGCCGCCAACGTGGACGTGGCCGCCAAACCCGCCTGGTACAAGGAATGTGGCTGCGGCATGGGCCCGGCGCTGAACATCGGCTCCTCCACCGACGCCTATGTGCTGACCGACCGCGGCACCTGGATCTCGTTCAAGAACCGCGGCAACCTGGCCATCCTGGTCGAAGGCGACCAGAAACTCTTCAACCAGTACGGTGTGATGGTGGTCAATGCCGCCAAACACCCGCACGTGAAAACCGCGCTGGCGCAGCAGTTCGCCGACTGGATCGTGGCACCCGCCGGCCAGGCGGCGATCGCCGACTACAAGATCGGCGGCGAGCAACTGTTTTTCCCGAACGCCGGCCGCTGAAATAGGAAGCGTTCGCGCCTGCAGGCGCGAACTGTGACGCGCCGGCACAGCCCTCAGGGTTAGGCCTAGGTTTCGACCGTCGGTCGCTATGCACACCATTGCATAGCTTCCCCACCGACGGAGACAACGCGTCATGCAAAAGAGCCTCCACATCAACCCGGACAAGTGCACGGGTTGCCTGCAGTGCGA
>JADMJD010000244.1:0-5412 GCA_018780805.1 Rubrivivax sp.
CACGCCCACCACCGGCAGGATGCCGCTGACCATGCCCATGTTGACGAAGGCGTAGGTGAACAGGCTCAGCGTGATGGCCCCCGCCAGCAGCCGCGCAAACAAGGTGGGCCCCATCGCCGCGATCCACAGCCCGCGGTAGATCAGGAACAGGAAGCTCAGCATCAGCGCTACCACGCCGACGAGGCCGAACTCTTCCGACAAGGCTGCAAACACAAAGTCGGTCGTGCGCTCGGGAATGAACTCCAGGTGCGTCTGCGTGCCCTGCATGAAACCCTTGCCGGTGAGCCCGCCCGAGCCGATGGCGATCTCGCCCTGCAGGATGTGGAAGCCCTTGCCCAGCGGGTCCTTGGTCGGGTCCAGCAGCGTGCAGACGCGGGTCTTCTGGTAGTCGCGCATGCCGGGCCACTTGATGCCGTCCTGGCAGATGGCGTCGCCGCTCAACACCAGCGCAGTGATGCCGATGGCGCCGATGGCAAACACCGGCACGATGAGTTTCCAGGACAGCCCGGCGAAGAAGATCACGAACAGGCCGGCCGAGAGGATCAGCAGCGAGGTGCCCAGGTCCGGCTGTTTGAGCACCAGGCCCACGGGCACCAGCAGCAGCAGCGCCGCGACGCCGAAGTCGGGCACGCGCAACTGGCCTTCGCGCTTCTGGAACCACCAGGCCAGCATCAGCGGCATCGCGATCTTCAGCATCTCGGACGGCTGGATCACGATGCCGATGTTCAGCCAGCGGGTGGCGCCCTTCTTGGTGACGCCGAACAGGGCCGTGGCCACCAGCAGCGCCACGCCCAGGGTGTACAGCGGCACGGCCAGGGTCATCAGGCGATGCGGCGGCACCTGGGCCACAACAAACAGCACCGCGAGTGCGATGCCCATGTTGCGCGCGTGATCGACGAACCGGGTGCCGTGGTCGAAGCCGGCCGAGTACATCACCACCAGGCCGATGCCGGCCAGCAGCAGGATGGCCGTCATCAGCGGCCCGTCGAAGCCGTCGAAGATGCGGCCAGCGCGCCGCCACAACGACGGTTGTTCGAAGACAGCGCTCATGTGGGCCCCCAGGTCGCTGCGCGCCCGCCCCCCGAGGGGGATGAGCGCGCTTGGGGCGGCCCGGCGAGCGCTCATTGCGGCGCCCCCGGCCCTGCACTGGTGGGCAAGGCATAAGCCGCCGCCGGCCGCGGCTGGCCGATGGGTGCGCCGGCTTCACCGCGCTGCACGGCGGCGATGTCTTCTTCGCTGGGCACCACGCCCAGCAGCAGGTAGTCGATGGCGCGGCGTGCGATGGGTGCGGCGGCGGCGGCGCCGAAGCCGGCGTTTTCCACGATCACGGCCAGCGCGATGGTGGGCGCTTCCACCGGCGCCACGGCCATGTAGAGCGAGTGGTCGCGCTGGAACTCGCCCAGCTTGCGTGCGTCGTACTTCTCGTTCTGCCGGATCGACACCGCCTGCGCGGTGCCGGTCTTGCCGCCGCTGCGGTACGGCGCACCGGCGAACACCCGCGCCGAGGTGCCCTCACGCGTGACGCCTTCCAGCGCCTCCAGGATCAGCTGCGTGTGTTCCGGCTTCAGCGCCAGCGGCTCCAGCGCGTCGTTGGCCACGCGCCGGCGCTGGCCGCTGACCACGTCTTCGATCTCGCGCACCAGCCGCGGCCGGAATCGCTGCCCGTTGCTGGCCAGCGTGGCCGTGGCCGTGGCCAGCTGCAGCATCGTGAAGTTGTTGTAACCCTGGCCGATACCCAGCGAGATGGTCTCACCCGCGTACCAGCGCTGCTGCTCGGGGCGCTTGTAGTTGCGCTTCTTCCACTCGGTGGAGGGCAGCACGCCGACCAACTCGCCGTCCAGATCGATCTCGGTCCTGCGGCCGAAGCCGAAGGGCTCCAGCTGCTCGTGGATCAAGTCCACGCCCATGTCGTTGGCCAGCGAGTAGTAGTAGACGTTGCTGGACTTGACGATGCTGCGGGTCATGTCCACCGGCCCCAGGCCCTTGTCGCCGTGGCTGCGGAACACGTGGTTGCCGAACTGGAAGGTGCCACCGTCGTTGATCACCGTGCTGGCCGCACGTTTGCCGGAGTTCAGCGCCGCAATGGCCATGAAGGGTTTGAAGGTCGAGCCCGGCGGGTAGGTGCCACGCAGCGCGCGGTTCAGCAGCGGTTTGTCGATGCTCTCGTTCAGCGCGCGCCAGCTTTCCACGTCGATGCCATCGACAAACAGGTTCGGGTCGAAGGTGGGTTTGCTGACGAAGGCCAGCAATTCGCCGCTGCGCGGGTCGATGGCCACCAGCGCGCCGCGGCGGTCGCCGAAAAGCCG
Organism: Rubrivivax sp.; assembly: GCA_018780805.1. Lineage (GTDB taxonomy): Bacteria > Pseudomonadota > Gammaproteobacteria > Burkholderiales > Burkholderiaceae_C > Rubrivivax. Next base: position 2,307 of record JADMJD010000244.1, read on the forward strand.
CTCCACCAGGGCCTGCAGCTTGATGTCCACCGACAGCACCAGCTTGTCGCCCGGGGTCGGTGGGTGGCTCTGCAGCCGGCGCACGGCGCGGCCGCCGGCGGTCTGCTCCACCTCCTCGAAGCCTGTGGCGCCGTGCAGCTCCTGTTCGTAGCGCTGCTCCAGGCCCAGCTTGCCGATGACGTCGGTGCCCTTGTAATTGGTCTGCTGCTCCTCGGGCCAGTCGTCGATCAGCTTCTTTTCGGCCGTGTTGATGCGGCCGATGTACCCCAGCAGGTGGCTGGCCGTTTCGCCCAGCGGATAATGGCGGAAGAGCCGCGCATTGACGTCTACACCCGGGAAACGGAATCGCTGGGCCATGAACCGCGCGACCTCTTCGTCGCTCAGGCGGTTGCGCAGCGGGATGGAGTCGAAGCTCTTGCTCTCGTCCAGCAGGCGCTTGAAACGGCGGCGGTCGCTGGGGCCGATCTCGACCAGCTGCGCCAGCTCGTCGATCAGCGTGTCCAGTGCCGCCAGGCCACCGGCCTTGGACGGCGTGATCTCCAGCGTGTAGGCCGAGTAGTTGTTGGCCAGCACCACGCCGTTGCGGTCGACGATCAGCCCGCGGTTGGGCACGATGGGCAGCACGGCGATGCGGTTCACCTCGGCCTGCGTGGCCAGGGCATCGTGGCGGAAGACCTGCAGGTAGACCAGCCGCGCGCCCAGCAGCCCAAAGCAGAACAGCACGAAGAGTGCGGCGGCCAGCAGCCGGCCGCGGAAGCGGTCGAGCTCGCTTTCGATGTCCTTCAGCGTGGTGCGGTTCATGCTGATTTCACAACGGCCGATTCTGATCCGGATCGGGCGCTCGCCGCTGCGGTGCCAGCAGCAGCAGCACGGCCACCGGCCACAGCAGCGTCTGCAGCCCCGGCGCCAGCCACATCGACCAGCCGGGGAACATGCCGCCGGCCGCCAGCCGCACCAGCAGCGTCACCAGCTGCACACCCAGGAACAGCGGCAGCAGGTGCAGCATCTGCGACGGCAGTTCGAACCACAGCAGCCGCCGGTGCATGGCAATCGCGCCGAAGGACAGTAGCGTGTAGCCCAGGGCATGCTGGCCCAGCAGCGCGCCCTGGTGCACGTCCATCGCCAGGCCGAAGCCGAAGGCGGCGAAGATGCCCACGCGGCGCGGCTGGTGCACGGCCCAGAACACCAGCACCAGGGCCAGTACGTCGGGCACCGCCGGGTGGCGGCCCAGCGGCAGCAGGTTGACGGCCAGTGCCAGCAACAGCGTGAAGACGATGAACAGCGGGTTGGCCGGCAGCAGCAGCGGGTCCCCGGGGCGCATGATCATGGCCGGCGCCTCCCGGAAGCCGCTGCCGAGGCGGCCCCCGATGCGGCCGATGCGCCGGCCGGTGCCGAGGCCGCACCCCCCGGCCGCTGCAGCGCCGTGGGCTCCAGCACCAGCACGTGGCGCACACCGTCGCCGGGCGCGACCGGTGTCAGCAGCACGCGCGCAAAACCACCCTCCACACGCCGCTCCACCGTGGCCACCCGCGCCACCGGCAGGCCGGGCGGGTACAGGCCGTCCAGGCCGCTGGTCTCCAGCAGGTCACCGGCCTGCACGTCGGCATTGGCCGACATGAAGCGCAATTCCATCATCGGGCCGTCGGGCCCGCGCACGCCGCCAAAGGCCGCGGCGCGCTGGCGCGTGCGGCGGTTCAGCACCGGGATCGCGGCCTCGCGGTCGGTCAGCAGCGTCACCTCGGCACTCAGCGGGTAGACGCGGGTCACCTGGCCCAGCACCCCGGCGGGTTCGATCACCGGCGCGCCGGGGCGCACGCCCTGGGCCTGGCCACGGTCGATCACCAGCTTGCGCGAATACGGGTCGCGGGCTTCGTACATCACCTCCGCGGCCTGGTGGGGCGCCACGAGTGCCGGGCCCAGCGCCAGCAGGCCGCGCAGCTGCGCGTTTTCGGCCGCCAGCGCATCGGCGCGGGTGGCCTTTTCGGCCAGCGCCGCCAGGGCGCGCCGCGCCTCGGCTTCGCTGGCCTGGGCCTGCTGCAGGCCCTGCAGGTAACCACCGCCCCCGGTCACCAGGGCCACCGGCACCAGCAGCGCGCGTTGCACCGGCAACAACACGGTGGCCAGGGCTGCGCGCATCGGCGCGACCAGCGCAAACCGGGTGTCGGCCGCCATCAGAAACACCGCCGCGGCCGTGCAGACCGCCAGCTTGGTGATGGCCGATGGCCCCTGGCGGAAGAAGGGCGGGGGGGTGCGGTCCAGCGTGCCCAGGGGCATGGCATCCGGCGCCCGGTGGGCGGCGCCGCCTTATTCCTGCGTGAAGATGGAGCCCAGGCGTTCCATGCGCTCCAGCGCCATGCCGCAACCACGCACCACGCACGTGAGCGGGTCTTCGGCCACCAGCACTGGCAGGCCGGTTTCTTCGGCGAGCAGGCGATCGAGGTCGCGCAGCAGCGCACCGCCGCCGGTCAACATCATGCCGCGCTCGGCGATGTCGGCGCCCAGTTCGGGCGGCGTCTGCTCGAGCGCGTTTTTCACCGCGCTGACCATCTGGTTCAGCGGGTCGGTCAGCGCTTCCAGGATCTCGTTGGAGCTGACGGTGAAGCTGCGCGGCACACCTTCGCTGAGGTTGCGGCCCTTGACTTCCATCTCCTTGACCTCGGAGCCGGGGAAGGCGCTGCCGATGTTTTTCTTGATGGCTTCGGCCGTGGGTTCGCCGATCAACATGCCGTAGTTGCGGCGGATGTAGTTGATGATGCTCTCATCGAACTTGTCGCCGCCGACCCGGATGCTGCCCTTGTAGACCATGCCGCCCAGGCTGATGACACCCACCTCGGTGGTGCCGCCGCCGATGTCGACCACCATCGAGCCCGAGGCCTCGGACACCGGCAGGCCGGCGCCGATGGCCGCGGCCATGGGTTCTTCGATCAGGTAGACATCCGAGGCCCCGGCGCCGAGCGCGCTTTCGCGGATGGCGCGGCGCTCGACCTGGGTGGAACCGCAGGGCACGCAGATGATGATGCGCGGGCTGGGCTTGAGCACCGAGCGCGGGTGGACCATCTTGATGAACTGCTTGAGCATCTGCTCGGTGACGGTGAAGTCGGCGATC
>JADMJD010000244.1:5535-6806 GCA_018780805.1 Rubrivivax sp.
TGGCCTTGGCCTCCTTGCCGACGGCCTGGATGGTCTTCTTGCCGCTCGGGCCGCCTTCGTGGCGGATGGCGACGACCGAGGGCTCGTCGAGCACGATGCCCTTGCCCCGGACGTAGATCAGGGTGTTGGCGGTGCCGAGGTCGATGGCGAGATCGGTCGAGAAATAGCGACGCAGGGAAGCGAACATGGTGGGTCAGGTGAGGGGATCGGGCGCCGGGAGGTTGAGCGGGCGGTGTGTCGTGCGGACACGCTGCCGAGCGGGGGGGCTCGAAACCTCGGGGCGCATGAATGGGTGGCTGGGCGGCAGGGCAGCTGAGTGTCGGCTGGCAACGGCCCGGAAAGCCGCCCGAAGGCGCCGGAAAAGACCGACCAACCGCAACCAGGGATTCAAAACGTGTCTCACGCAGCCGCTTCGCGGGGCCCGCCCGGCGGGCCGGGAACGGCCTGGGCCCGTGCGAACCGGCGGCTTGTGGATAACCGGAGATAATACCGCAAGCCCCCTGGGCCACCGAGGTACGAGGCCCCTATTTTTGAGGGTGCGCGGCCCTGGGCGGCCCCGTTGCGCGGCCCACTGCCGCGCCCTCTTGATGACCCCGAGTTTCCACCCATGCCACTCACTCCCGAGGACGTGAGCCGGATCGCCCATTTGGCCCGGCTGGACCTGTCCGGCACCGAGGCCGATGCGATGCTGGGCCAGTTGAACGGCTTCTTCCGCATCGTCGAGCAGATGAGCGCGGTCGACACCGGCGGCGTCGAGCCGCTCTACACCCCGCTGTCGGCGGTGCAGACCGTCGAGCTGCGCCTGCGTGACGACGTGGTCACCGAAGCCGACGACCGCGCCCGCAACCAGGCCAGCGCGCCGGCGCTGGAGGACGGGCTGTTCCTCGTGCCGAAAGTCATCGAATGAGCGCCGACCTGCACACGCTGGGCGTGGCGGCACTGTCCCGTGCGCTGGCCGACAAGGTTGTGTCGAGCGCCGAAGTCACCGAACACCTGCTCACACGGCTTGACAGCCACCAACACCTCGGCGCGTTCCTGCATGTGGACGCCGGCGGCGCCCGCGCGGCGGCCCGTGCAGCGGACACGGCCCGTGCGGCCGGCCAGGCAGGCGCGTTGACCGGCGTGCCGGTGGCGCACAAGGACATCTTCGTCACCCGCGGCATGCCGTCCACCGCCGGCTCGAAGATGCTGGCCGGCTACGACAGCCCGTTCGACGCCACCGTGGTGGCCCGGCTCAACGCCGCTGGCACGGTGCCGCTGGGCAAGCTCAA
>JADMJD010000182.1 GCA_018780805.1 Rubrivivax sp.
GATCTGGAACAACGTCTTCATGCAGTTCAACCGCACCGAAGACGGTGTGATGCACAAGCTGCCCAAACCCAGCGTCGACACCGGCATGGGCCTGGAGCGCCTGGCCGCGGTGCTGCAGCATGTGCACAGCAACTACCAGATCGACACCTTCGTGGCGCTGCTGGCCGCGGCCAAGGTGGCGGTGGACACGTCGGGTGCCGGCGACTGTGACCGGGATTCGCCATCGCTGAAGGTCATCGCCGACCACATCCGCGCCTGCACCTTCACCGTCACCGACGGTGTGATCCCGGGCAACGAAGGCCGTGGTTATGTGTTGCGCCGCATCACGCGCCGCGCCATCCGCCATGGCTACAAACTCGGTGCGCGCAAGCCGTTTTTCCACACGCTGGTGGCGTCGCTGGCCGACGAGATGGGCGGCGCCTACCCCGAGCTGCAACGCGACAAGCTGCGTGTGACCGAGGTGCTGAAGCAGGAAGAAGAACGTTTTTTCCAGACCATTGCCAACGGCATGGAGATCCTGGAAACCGCACTCGCGGCCGGCGCCGGCATCGACGGCGACACCGCCTTCAAGCTGCACGACACCTTTGGTTTCCCGCTCGACCTCACGGCCGACGTCTGCCGAGAGCGCGGTGTGTCGGTGGACGAAGCCGGCTTCCAGGCCGCCATGCAGCGCCAGCGCGAACAGGCGCGCAGCAAGGCCAAGTTCAAGATGGCCGCCGGCCTGGCCTACGACGGTGACGCCACCAGCTTCCACGGCTACGAACACCTGGTGTGCGAACACAGCAAGGTCACCGCGATCTACATCGACGGCACGCCGGTGCAAAAGGCCAGTGCCGGTGACGACGTCGTCATCGTGCTCGACCACACGCCCTTCTACGCCGAGAGTGGTGGCCAGGTCGGCGACACCGGCGAGCTGCGCAACACCCGCAGCCGCGTGGTGGTGGAAGACACGGTCAAGGTGCAGGCCAGCGTGCACGGCCACCAGGGCCGTGTGCTGGAAGGCGCGCTGGAACTGGGCGACGTGTTAACGGCGCGGGTGGATGGCGACCAGCGCGCCCGCACGGTGCGCAACCACAGCGTCACGCACCTGATGCACAAGGCGCTGCGCGAGGTGCTGGGCGCGCATGTGCAGCAGAAGGGCTCGCTGGTGAACGCCGAGCGCACGCGCTTCGACTTTGCACACAACGCGCCGGTGACGGATGCGCAGGTGCGGCAGATCGAACAGATCGTCAACACCGAGATCCTGGCCAACGCGGCCACCCAGGCGCGGGTGCTGCCGCTGGAAGAAGCGCAGAAGAGCGGCGCGATGATGCTGTTCGGCGAGAAGTACGGCGACGAGGTGCGTGTGCTCGACATCGGCAGCAGCCGCGAGCTCTGCGGCGGCACGCATGTGCAGCGCACCGGCGACATCGGCGTCTTCAAGATCGTGGCTGAGAGTGGTGTGGCCGCCGGCATCCGCCGTGTCGAGGCCGTGACCGGCGGCAACGCGCTGGCCTACCTGCAGCAGCTGGAAGACACCGTGGCCCAGGCCGCCGGCAGCCTGAAGGCCACACCGGCCGAACTGCCTGGCCGCGTGGCCGCGGTGCTGGACCAGGTGCGTGCGCTGGAGAAGGAAATCACCGCGCTGAAGAGCAAACTGGCCTCGTCGCAAGGCGACGACCTGGTGGCGCAGGCGGTGGACGTCAAGGGCTTGAAAGTGCTGGCCGCGATGCTGCCGGGTGCCGACGCCAAATCACTGCGCGAGACGCTGGACCAGCTGAAGAACAAGCTCAAGAGCGCCGCCATCGTGCTGGCCGTGGTGGAGGGCGGCAAGGTGCAACTGGCCGCCGGTGTCACGGCAGATGTCCTGGCCAACCCCGTGGGCCAGATCAAGGCCGGCGAACTGGTGAACTTCGTCGCCCAGCAGGTTGGCGGCAAGGGCGGCGGCAAGGCCGACATGGCGATGGCCGGTGGTACCGATGCCGCGGCGTTGCCGCAGGCGCTGGCGTCGGTGGCGGGCTGGGTGGCGGAGCGCGTGTGAGCCCGCCGGGCCGCCCCAAGGGCGAACACCGGAGGGCACAGCCCGAAGGTTCTCTCCCAAGTGGTTTGACCCTCCGGCGTGTGGCACCGGCCGATGCCGAGGCCATCGCACGCATGATGGGTGATCCGTCGGTCTACCCCGGCCTGATGCAGGTGCCGTTTCCCAGTGTGCTGGCCTGGGCCGAACGCCTGAAGACACCGCCTTCCGACGGCAGCGTGGACTTGTTCCTGATCGCAGAGCGTGATGGCCAGGCGGTGGGCAGCGCCGGCCTGCACCCGGCGGCCACACGGCTGCGGCGCCGGCATGTGGCCACGCTGGGCATCTCGGTGCTTGGCCCGGCCCAGGGCCAGGGTGTGGGCGCAGCGTTGATGGCGGCGCTGATGGACTACGCCGATGGCTGGGCCGGCATTCTGCGCACCGAGCTGCAGGTCTACGCTGACAACGCCCGCGCGATCGCGCTGTACCGCAAATTTGGCTTCGAACACGAAGGCACGCACCGCGCCTATGCCTTGCGGGACGGGGCTTACGTCGACAGCCTGTCGATGGCGCGCCTGCATCCGAATCCGCCGAGCGTCCGAACCTGAGAGAACTTCCATGACCCGACGCGACAGCAGCGAAGCCGAACTCGACGCGCTGGAGGAGATCGGCCGACGCCTGGGCGGCTTCGAGCCCATCCTGTCGGCCGAGTGGCTGGACGGTGCCTTTGCCGCGCTGCTGGCCGGGCCCAGCGTGCCGCCCGACGTGCAGTCGGTGATCGTGCCGTTGATGGACGACCTGTTCGAGCGCACCTTCGGCGACCCGGACGACGTTGCCCAGGCGCTGGAGGCGCTGGAAGCGCGCTGGCGTGTGCTGCGTTCGCAGCTGGACCCGGAGCTGCTGTACGAAGACCCGGAGCGCCTGCAACTCTCACCGCTGCTGCTGAGCCCGGATGAAGAGAACGAGTTCCCGCTCGGCTACGACTGGGCCTCAGGCTTCCGTGCCGTGGCCGAAGACCCGCAGTTCGGCTGGCAGGTGGCCGCCGAGCCCGAAGTGGTGGAGGCCTTGCTGGGCCCGATCCGCGCGCTGTTGCTGGAGCCCGAGCCGCTGGCCGCGTGGATCGCCGAGCATTACCGTGAGCCGCCCAGCCGCGATCAGCTGGTGGACGACGCCAGCTACGCGGCGCAGGACCTGCGCCTGTGGTGGCTGGAAAACGCACCACGCACCGCGCCGCGGCGCGTGGACGCGGTGCCCGGCCGCAACGACGTTTGTCCCTGCGGCAGCGGCAAGAAATACAAAAAATGCCACGGGGCGAACTGAAGCGCTGACGCGGTCAGGCGTACCGCAGTTCGCTCGCCTTGCCCCAGAACACGCGGTACGCAAAGACCGTGTAGCCGATGATGGCCGGCACGGTGATGGCGCAGCCCACGCCGATGATGGCCAGGGATTCGGTGGCGCTGGCGGCCTCCCAGATCGTCAGCCGGTCCATCACCACAAACGGGTACAGGCTGTAGGCCAGACCCACGAAACCCAGGCAGAACACCGCCACCACCAACACAAACGGTACGGCGCACCAGCGGCCCAGCACACGCTCGCTGCCCAGCAGCCAGCGCACGCCCAGCAGCGCTGCCAGCGTGGCCAGCGGGATGGGCAACAGGGCGATGAACTCCGGCATCACGAACCAGCGCTCGCGCACCGAGGCGCTGACCCAGGGTGTGGCCAGCGAGATCAGCCCCATGCCCAGCACCACCGGCGGCCAGGCCATGCGCGCCCAGCCACGTGCGCGGCGCTGCAGTTCGCCGTCGGTTTTCATCACCAGCCAGCAGGCGCCCAGCAGCACATAGGCCGCCGGCAGCAGCAGCGCGATCACGGCGGCAAAGGCGTCGTACCACCAGCCGGGTTTGAGGCCGGTGATGTAGTGGCCCAGCATCCAGCCCTGGGCCGCGGCGGCGATGCCGGAGCCAGCAAAAAACGCCGCGTTCCACAGCGGCTTGTGGTCATCGCGCGCCTTCACGCGGAAGTCGAAGGCCACGCCGCGCAGCACCAGGCCGACCAGCATCAGAGCCACCGGCAGGTACAGGGCGGTCAGCACCATGCCGTGCGCCTTGGGGAAGGCGATCAGCAGGATGCCCACGCCCAGCACCAGCCAGGTTTCGTTGGCGTCCCAGAATGGGCCAATGCTGGCGATCATCGTGTCCTTGTGCGCATCGCTGGCGCGTGGCAGCAGCAGGCCCACGCCCAGGTCGTAACCGTCCAGCACCACGTAGGCCAGCATCGCCAGGCCCATCAGGGCCATGAAGATCACCGGCAGCGCTTCGGCCCAGTTCATGCCGCGCTCCGGGCCATCATCGGCTTCGAGGTCGGCTCGGCGTCGGGTTTTTCGGCCATGTGCCGCACCACGGCGACGAAGGCCACGATCAGCGCGGCGTAGACCGTCAGGTACAGCGCCAGCGTCGCCGCGATCATCGGGCTGGGCACGGCCGAGGCGGCCTCGGAGGTCTTCAGCAGCCCGAACACCAGGTAGGGCTGGCGGCCGATCTCGGTGACGTACCAGCCGGCCAGTGTGGCCCCCCAGCCGGAGAAGCTCATGCCCGCCAGGCCCCACAGCAGCGGGCGGGGCAGGGCGCGGGCGTCCCAGCCGCGGCGCTTCAGCCACCACCAGCCGGCCCAGGAGAAGGCCAGCATCAACATGCCGGTGCCGACCATGATGCGAAAGCCCCAGAACACCGGCGCCACCGGCGGGTGCGCGCCCTTGAAATGATCGAGGCCTCGGATCTCGCCGTCCAGTTCGTGCGTGAGGATCAGGCTCGCGAGCTTGGGGATCGCAATCTCGAAGTGGTTGCTGCGTGTGGCCTCGTCGGGCCAGGCGAACAGCAGCAGCGGCGCGCCCTTCTCGGTCTGCCACACGCCTTCCATCGCCGCCACCTTCTGCGGCTGGTGCTTCAGCGTGTTCAGGCCGTGCAGGTCACCGGCGACGATCTGCAGCGGGATCAGCACCGCGCCCAGCGTCAGGCCGGTGCGCAGCGTCTTCGCGGTCCAGGCCTGGGCCTTGCCACGCAGCACCTGCCAGGCCGCCACACCGGCCAGCAAAAAGGCCACGGTCAGACCCGAGGCGAGCAGCACGTGCGTCAGCCGGTATGGGAACGAGGGGTTGAACACGATCTGCGCCCACGAGGTGGCGAAGAACTCGCCATCGCGGATCTCGAAGCCGGCCGGTGTGTGCATCCACGAGTTCAGCGCCAGGATCCAGAACGCGCTCATCGTGGTGCCGAAGGCGACCAGGAAGGTGGCGATCAGGTGCACCCGCTCGCTGACGCGGCCGTGGCCGAACAGCATGATGCCCAGGAAGCTGGCCTCCAGGAAAAACGCCGTCAGCACCTCGTAGCCCAGCAGCGGGCCGGCGATGTTGCCCACGCGCTCCATGAAACCCGGCCAGTTGGTGCCGAACTGGAAGCTCATCACGATGCCGCTGACCACGCCGAGTGCAAAGCTCAGCGCAAACACCTTGGTCCAGAAGCGGTAGGCGCCGAGCCAGGCGACATCTTGTGTCTTCAGCCAGCGCCAGCGGAAGAACAGCAGCGTCCAGCCGAGGGCGATGGTGATGGTGGGGAACAGGATGTGGAAGCTGATGTTGGCCGCGAACTGCATGCGGGCGAGCACGAGGGCGTCCATGGTTCAGACCTTTCCGCCGGTGACGACACGCACCTTGCCGGTGAACTCCAGCAGGCGCTGCACCTTGGCGCCCATCTTCATCAGCTGCGCCAGCGTCTGGCGGTCCAGGCGCTGCACGTCGTCGAACCACGAGGTCATCAGCTCGATCAGGTCGTGCATGCCCTTCATGCGCTCCTGTGCGATGCGGTCGGCCTCGTTGCTGGGCGTTTCCAGCAGCGCATTGCGCAGCAGCGACAACGTGGGTTCGATCTCGCGCCGGCGGCGTTCTTCGGCCAGGGTCTGGAAGATCTCCCAGGCGTCCTGCGGTGCTTCGAAGTACTCGCGCCGGTCACCCGGCACATGGCGCAGCGACACCAGGCGCCAGGCCTGCAACTCCTTCAACCCCATGCTGACGTTGCCGCGGCTGAACTCCAGCGCTTCGGCGATCTGCTCGGCGTTCAGCGGCGTGGGCGCGACGAAGATCAGCGCATAGATCTGGCCCACGGTGCGGTTGATGCCCCAGCGGCTGCCCATCTCGCCAAAGTGGCCGACGAAGCTGCGCACCAGCGGTGTGAGGGTGTTCATGCGGATTTCCCAAAGCGTCATCGAACGATAGCGAAGTTTCAGACATTACTGAACTTTCATGGTCTTTCGGAGCCTGTGTCGATGTGATGTGCCGCATGGCCGGCCTGCTAGAGTGCGCGCCATGTCGAATGCCCCCGAACTGCATGGCAAACACATCGTGCTCGGCCTGTCCGGCGGTGTGGCCTGCTACAAGGCCGCCGAGCTGACACGCGAGCTGGTGCGCGCCGGTGCCAGCGTGCAGGTGGTGATGACCGAGGCTGCCACGCACTTCATCACCCCGGTGACGATGCAGGCGCTGTCCAACCACCCGGTCTACACCGACCAATGGGATGACAGGCCAGGCAACAACATGGCGCACATCAACCTGTCGCGCCAGGCCGATGCCATCGTCATCGCACCGGCCAGTGCCGATTTCATGGCCAAGCTGGTGCAGGGCCGGGCCGACGATTTGCTGTCGCTGCTGTGTCTGGCGCGCCCGGCCGAGCGTGTGCCGCTGCTGGTGGCGCCGGCGATGAACCGCGAGATGTGGGCCCACCCGGCCA
>JADMJD010000193.1 GCA_018780805.1 Rubrivivax sp.
GACATCACCTTCGGCATCGGCCCGGCCGGCACCGGCAAGACCTTCCTGGCCGTGGCCTGTGCGGTGGACGCGCTGGAGCGCAGCACCGTGCAGCGCATCGTGCTCACGCGCCCGGCGGTGGAGGCCGGCGAACGCCTGGGTTTCCTGCCGGGTGACCTGGCGCAGAAGGTCGACCCCTACCTGCGCCCGCTGTACGACGCGCTGTACGACCTGCTGGGTTTCGAGCGGGTGGGGAAGGCCTTCGAGAAGGGCCAGCTGGAGATCGCACCGCTGGCCTTCATGCGCGGGCGCACGCTGAACCACGCCTTCGTGATCCTGGACGAAGCGCAGAACAGCACGCCCGAGCAGATGAAGATGTTCCTGACGCGCATCGGCTACGGCAGCAAATGTGTGATCACCGGCGACACCAGCCAGATCGACCTGCCCAAGGGCAGCGAGAGCGGCCTGGTGGATGCCGAGCAGGTGCTGCGCGGCGTGCCCGGCATCGCCTTCACGCACTTCGACGCCGAGGACGTGGTGCGCCACCCGCTGGTGGCGCGCATCGTCAACGCCTACGAACGCCGGAGTGATCGAAACGAACGGGGCGGGCACACCGCATGAGGCCCGGCCTGCAACTGTCGCTGCAGTTCGCCGACAAGCGCCACCGGGCGCTGCTGGCGCGGCACTTCGTGGCGCGCTGCATCCGCGCGGCGCTGCAGGCGCCAGGGCAGATCACGGTGCGTATCGTGGACGCCGACGAAGGCCGCGCGCTGAATCGCGAGTACCGGCGCAAGGACTACGCGACCAACGTGCTGACCTTCGACTACGACGAAAGCCCGGTGGTGCTGGCCGACCTGGTGCTGTGCGCGCCGGTGCTGGAAGCCGAGGCCCTGGCCGCCGGTACGCCGCTGCGCGACCATTACGCGCACCTGCTGGTGCATGGCACGCTGCACGCGCAGGGCTGGGACCACATCAAGGCCGCCGAGGCCAGGCGCATGGAGGCGCACGAGACGCTGCTGCTCGCCGGCCTCGGCGTGGCCGACCCCTACCGGGGCTGACACCCGCGGGCACACCGCGCTGAAGCTGCGGCGCAGGGAGATGGCGTGTTCGAGCGACCGCAACCAGACCGGCGGGTCGTCGGGCTTGGGGCCTGAGAGCCTGAGAGTCTTCATCTCTTTGCAAGACACGATGCCCAGGTGCAGCGTCGTCATGGCCACGCCTCTTCGACGAGGGCTTGGATGGTCTTGATCGCGGTGTCAAACGGCACGGCCTCGCCGTAGACCATGGCCGCTACGAAATCCACGTAACGCGCTCGGACGCCAGGGTCTGTGCTCAGGTGGCCAGCGCCTTGCGCGTCTCGCCGGCGATGTCCTCGCGGTAGGCCGGATGCTGGTGGCCGAACTGTTCTGCGTCCATCACGGCAACGGCCCGCATGACGGTGGCGACTTGGTCCGTGTGCATCTGCTCGCGGACCAGGTGCAGGTCGTAGATGTGGCGCACCAGGGTCGGATCGGGTGAGCGGCTCTCTCCGTTGATTTCCATCGCGGTCCGGCGCGTGAGAGACACGGCCTTCTCGGCGGCCGTCTCGGTGGCGCTCACGCATTCGACCGCTTCGAGCTCGGGCGTTCGGCCGTAGGCTTGGCTGACGAACGAGGCCACCGGGCGCTGGATGGTGGGTTCGCGCAGCCCGGCGTAGCTCAGCTCGATCTGGATTGTGGGTCGCAGCGGACCGTCCGGCCCGGCTCCGTCGTCGGTGCGCAGGTGCAGAACGGTGTATTCGTTGGCGTCACAGGATGAAGGAGCCTGGGCCAGGGTGAAACCGGCACTCGTCAGCTGCTCGACAACCCGGCCGCGCAAGCGGCCAAGGGCCTGGCGCCGTTGGTTCTTGCTCATGGTCGCGGCTGGCGGGACGATCTTGAAGTCCACGTCCTCCGACATGCGTTCAACCAGGCGGTGGGCGCGCGCCAGGCACGTCCCGCCGGCGAACACCAGGCGGAAGGGGGCGGCGTCCACAGACAGAAGCGTCCGCATCGCCTGAACAACTTGCCAATCCTTGTCGACCAGCTGCGGGCTGGGAAGCCTGAAAAACTGCTGTACCTCAGCGAGCTCGATTGCGGTGGGTCTACCGGTCAATGCGCAGCTCCATTCCGCCATCGCGGAGCTTGCGCGCGAAGCGTCCCTTGACCTTGACTTGTGGGTTGACGGGGATCTGGGTGGATCGACCTTCGTTGTAGGCGTTCTCCCACTCGGTGGGCTCCCACTCCACGCCGAGCTTGGTCAAGGCCTCCCGGGCCGCCACGAGAAAGCCGCCGGGCACCGTCAGGACTGGCTGGCCGGTCAGGCGCGAGCGGGTGGCCGGGCCATAGACACCGTAGCCCAGGCGGACCAGCTTGCCGGCGGCCACGGTGTTGGCCAGAGCCCGCAGCACCTGGCGCTTGGCACCGAGATCGGCAAACTCACGCGTGAGAAAGCTCGCTTCGCCACGTTCGGCGATGCGAGCCTCGATCTTTTCCTGCAGTGAATTTCTGCGTGCCATGGTGTCTGCCCTCCTGCTCCTTTCAGGGTATGCAAAAAGGTGACACTTAGCAAGAGGAAGCTTGTCCTGGTTCGGCGCCGCTGAAAGGACTCGAACCGGGTCCGTTGGTGGCCGGCAATCCGCTAGCGCCGCTGTACCAGCGCCGCCGCGCAGTGCTGCGCAATGAACGCGGCGTGGTCCGGCATCACCGCGGCGCAGCGCTGGATCACCTCGTGCACCTGCGCCAGGTAGGCGCTGATCTCAGCTTCGTCCAGGCTGTCCACCAGCGGGTGGTAACCCTGTGCCTGCAGGTGCTGGCCGTGCATCACCTGCAGCCAGGCCACCTCGGAGAACAGCTCGTTGTTCTCGCGCACGATGCGGCCGTGGCTCTGGTACAGCGCCAGCTTGGCTTGCAGCGCGGGCGGCACCGCCATCTCGCGGCAGGCGGTCCAGAAATCTGAATCGGTGCGCTGGTTCAGGTGGTAGTGCAGGATGATGAAGTCACGGATGCGCTCGAACTCGAAGCGCGCCTGGCGGTTGTATTCGTCGATGTCCACGGGGCTGAAGCCGGTGGCCGGGAAGAAGTCGATCAGCCGGGCGATCGCGGTCTGGATCAGGTGGATGCTGGTGGATTCCAGCGGCTCCAGGAAACCACTCGCCAGGCCCAGCGCCACCACGTTGCGGTTCCAGCCCAGGCGGCGCATGCCGGTGGTGAAGCGCAGCGTGCGCGGCTCGGCCAGCGGATCGCCGTCCAGGTTGCCCATCAGCACCGCGGTGGCTTCGTCTTCGCTGATGTGGCGGCTGCTGAACACATGGCCGTTGCCGGTGCGGTGCTGCAGGGGGATGCGCCACTGCCAGCCCGCGCGGTGCGCCGTGCTGCGCGTGTAGGGCGTGAAGGGCGTGGCAGAGGCGCAGGGCACGGCCACGGCGCGGTCGCAGGGCAACCAGTGGGTCCAGTCTTCGTAGCCGGTTTTCAGCGTCTGTTCGATCAGCAGGCCGCGGAAGCCCGAGCAGTCGAGGAACAGTTCCCCTTCCACGCGTTGGCCGCCGGCCAGCACCAGGGCCGTCACATGGCCGGTCTCGGCATGCAGCGACACCTCCTGGATGCGGCCCTCCAGCCGTGTGACGCCGCGCGCCTCGGCGTAACGCCGCAGGTAGCGCGCGTACAGGCCGGCGTCGAAGTGGTAGGCGTAGGCGATGTCGTTCAGCGGCGAGTTCTGCACATCACCCGGTGGCCGCATGAAGCGGTTCTGGTAGGCCGCCGTGCGGGTGATGGAAAACTCGCCCAGGTCCGGCGCGCGGCCGGCCTGGAACATCTTCAGCCAGTACTGGTGGAAGGGCACGGTCCACAGGTCCTGCCCCATGCGCCCGAAGGCGTGCATGTAACGCGTGCCCTGCCGGCCCCAGTTCAGGAACTCGATGCCCAGCTTGAAACTGCCCTGGGTCTCGCGGACAAATTCATCCTCGTCGATCTCCAGCACGCGGTTGAAGAGCTGGATCATCGGGATCGTCGCTTCGCCGACGCCGACGGTGCCGATCTCCTCGCTCTCCACCAGCGTGATGGCGACCTTGCCGCGCAGGACCTTGCTCAGGGCCGCAGCGGCCATCCAGCCGGCGGTGCCGCCGCCAGCAATCACGACCTGCCGGATCATCGTGGGGGGTGTCATGGTGTGCAGCATCCAACAAATGAAAAGACCCCGTCGCCGGGGTCTTGCAGCTTGGCAGAAACCGGTCAGAACTTGTAGTTCGCGCCGAACAAATAGGTCTTGCCGTAGCGCTTGGTGTCGCTCGGGTTGTTGCGGTCGGTCTGGTACTGGCGGAAGAGCGCGTCCGTCATGTTGTTGCCCTGGAACAGCAGCGACAAACCCTTCAGGAACGAGGTGTCGGGGAAGCTGTAGCCCACCTGCAGGTCCACCACCGTCTCGCCGCGGATGAAGGTGATCTCCGAATCGTCCTTGTAGTCGGTGATCTCACCCAGGAAGTCCGAACGTGTGCGCGAAGCCACCGCCACCTGGAAGCCGTGTTTTTCGTAGTACAGCTTGAAGTTGGTCACCTTGCGCGACAGGCCCGGCAGCGGGATGTTGAAAGCGCCACCCACGTTCAAGCCCGAGAGCTGCCCCGGGGTGATGCGGATCGAGCTCTTGGTGTCGCTGTGGCTGACGTAGAAACCAAAGCCGTCCAGCGCCGGGGTGAAGAGTGAAAACGGCACGTTCACCGTCAGCTCGATGCCCTGGATGTTGCCGCCGCTGCCGTTGGTCGGGCGGGTCAGGATGCCGACCGTGCCCGCACCCGGGATGGCCGCACCCGGTGCCAGCACGGGCCCGAAGTCGTAGGCCTGCGGCAGCGTCAGCACATAGGTCTGGATGTCCTTGTAGAAGCCGGCCAGCGAGACATAACCCTTGTTGCCGCCGAAGTACTTCTCGACCGAGATGTCCAGCGCCGTGGCGCGGAACGGCTCCAACCCCGGGTTGCCGGCCGCCGCAGCAAAGTAGGTGGGCTCGCCCACCTCCGTGGGCGTGACGATGCTGGGCGCGTCGATGCTGGCGCGCATGTCGTTCATCTTCGGGCGCGAGATGGTCTTGCCCAGGCCCAGGCGGCCCACCATGTCGGGCGCCAGCTCGAAGGCCAGGTTCAGGCTGGGCAGCACGTCGGTGAAGGTCTTGCCGCCCGACTGGCTGGTGCAGGTGTCGGGCGTGGTGCCCACACATTGCCCGGTGTCGTTGACAAAGCCGGTGGAGCTTTGTTTGGTGCGGATCATCTGCGCACCGACGTTGCCCGAGTAGTTGAAGCCAAACAGCTCACCGTCCATGTCCAGCTTGGCGTAGCCGGTGGTCACGTCTTCCTTCACGCCCCAGTTGCGGTTGATCACCGTGCCGTAGGTGTTGGGGCGCAGGTCGTAGATGGGGCCCAGCGAGTTGCGCGGGTCCCAGACGGCGATGTCGAAACCGGCGACGTTGCTGACGCCGGTGCCCGGGATGTTGCCGCCGGCAAACGGGTCCGTCGCGCCGGCGATGACCAGGAAACCTTCCTGCGTGGCCGAGATCTTTTCGCGCTTGACGAGGTTGACGCCGGCCTCGATGCGGCTCAGCGGGCCCCAGCTCAGGTCGCGTGTGCCCGACAGGCGCAGGTTGTCGATGGTGTCGCTGAGCTTGGGCGAGGCCACATAACCCGCCTGCGGCGAGTTCGGCCCCCCGCCCCAGCCCATCACGTCGGTCAGCTTGACGACGTTGCGGTCGGAAAAATCGGTGTTGGAGCTGAACACCACGTCACCGTGGTTGCTGCCGTTGAACCCGGTCCAGCTGACGGTGCCGGTGGCGCCCGGCGTGGCCGGGAAACCCTGGCTCTGCGCCGTGTTGCCGTTGCCCGGCAGGCCGGCCGTGGTCTCGAAACGCGCACTTTCCTTGGTGACCTTGGATTGTGCGATGTCGGCCACCAGCGTCCAGTCGGCCAGCTTGAGCTTGCTGTTCAGGCCCCAGGCCTTGGCGTCGTCGTCCGAACCTTCGTTGTGGTTGCGGATCACGCCCTTGAAGTTGTCGATGGTGCCGCTGCTGGCGAAGCCGTTGGCGTCGACCACCGCGTTCACCAGCGTGGGCGGGCTGGTGCGGTAGTTGTGGCCGTCGGAGTTGCCGCCGACAAAACCTTCGATGCCCTTCTTGAAGGCGGCCGAGCTGCCCTTGGACTGGAACAGGTCCAGCGTGGTCTCGAAGTTCTTGTTGGGCTTCCACTGCAGCACACCCATCAGGCCTTCGCGCTCCTGGTCGGAGTACTCGATGTCGCGCCCGAAACCACCGGGCACACCCACCTGCTGGCCGTTGTAGTCCAGCGTCGGCGTCCAGCCGCCCCAGGTGTTCACGCGCAGCTGGGCGGCGCCCTTTTCCTTGAACTTGACGACCCCCAGGCCGACACCCAGCGTGCGGTCCAGAAATTGGTCCACGTAGGACACGGAGGCGCGGCTGCCCGAGCCTTCGCCGTTGGGCACGCCGTTGTCGATGCCGGTGCGCATGTCGCGGTAGTTCACCGCCACTTGGCGCGTCTTGGCGTCCAGCGGGCGGATGGTGCGCAGGTCGATGGTGGACGAGATGCCCAGGCCCATCAGCCCGGCGTGCGGCGTCTTGTAGACCAGCACGCTGTTCAGCAGCTCGGCGGGGTAGAGGTCGAAGTCCACGCCGCGGCTGCTGCCGGACGACGCCACTTCACGGCCGTTCAGCAGGCCGCCGTTGAAATCGGGCGACATGCCGCGCACGCTGAT
>JADMJD010000156.1 GCA_018780805.1 Rubrivivax sp.
CCAGCAACCGCAATTTTGAAGGCCGCCAGGGCGCTGGCGGCCGCACCCACCTCGTGAGCCCGGCGATGGCCGCTGCGGCCGCGCTGGCGGGGCATTTTGTCGACGTGCGTCGCATCCACTGAAGGAGTTGTCGAGATGAACAAGCTGCTGATCACCCTGGCCACGCTGGCTGCCGTGCTGGCCCTGTCCGGTTGCAACACCATCGAAGGCATGGGCAAGGACATCGGCAAGGCCGGCGACAAGATCGAAGAGACGGCCAAGAAGAGCAAATAAGCCCAAGGACCGCGATGCAAGCCTTTACCGTGCACACCGGTCTGGTGGCGCCGATGGACCGGGAAAACGTCGACACCGACGCCATCATCCCCAAGCAGTTCCTGAAGTCCATCGCGCGCACCGGCTTCGGGCCGAACCTCTTTGACGAATGGCGCTACCTGGACAAGGGTGAACCTGGCCAGCCGCATGTGCAGCGCAAGGTCAATCCGGATTTCGTGCTGAACCAGCCGCGTTATGCGGGCGCGTCCATCCTGCTGACGCGCCGCAATTTCGGCTGCGGCTCCAGCCGCGAACACGCGCCATGGGCGCTGGAGCAGTACGGCTTCCGGGCGCTGATCGCGCCCAGCTACGCCGACATCTTCTTCAACAACTGCTTCAAGAACGGCCTCCTGCCGATCGTGCTGCCGGAGTTGCAGGTGGACCGCCTGTTCGACGAGGTGCATGGCTTCAACGGTTACAGCCTCACGATCGACCTGCCGCGCCAGGTGGTGATCAAGCCCGATGGCAGCGAGTTGCCGTTCGACGTGCAGCCCTTCCGCAAGTACTGCCTGGTCAACGGCTTCGACGACATCGGCCTGACGCTGCGCCACGCCGACAAGATCAAGGCCTTCGAGGCACAACGCCTGGCCAGGATGCCCTGGCTGGCGAACCGTCAGCTCTGATCGGCCCGCATGCGCAGCTGGGTCCAGCGTGTGTTGCTGTCGCGGCCGTGGGTGGCCTTCGGGCTGCTGGTGTTGAGCTTTCTGGTCTTTGGCGCGCTGACGGTGAACCTGCTGTTTGTGCTGCGTGCCAATCTGGCGCTGCTGGCCGAACATGGCTGGCAGGCCGCCATGGACGGCGCCGCCATGCAACTGCTCGAGATCGTGCTCAGCGGCATCCTCGGTATGCTGGCCTACATCGTTTTCAAAGCCTGCGAGTACCGGCTCGTTCATTGGCTCACTGACAAGGAACATTGATGAAGATCGCCATCCTGCCGGGCGACGGCATCGGCACCGAGATCGTCGAACAGGCGGTGCGCGTGCTGGACGTGCTGGACCTGCGCTTCGAGACGGAAACCGCGCTCGTCGGCGGCGCCGCGTACGAAGCCCACGGCCACCCGCTGCCGGAGGCCACGCTGAACCTGGCCAAGGCCGCCGACGCCATCCTCTTTGGCGCGGTGGGCGACTGGAAGTACGACAAGCTGGAGCGGCAGTTTCGCCCCGAGCAGGCCATCCTGGGCCTGCGCAAGCACCTGGGCCTGTTTGCCAACTTCCGCCCGGCGCTGTGTTACGAGCAGCTCACGCAGGCCTCCAGCCTGAAGCCGGAGCTGGTGGCCGGCCTGGACATCCTGATCATCCGCGAGCTGACGGGCGACATCTACTTCGGCCAGCCGCGGGGCCGCCGCACCGCGGTGGACGGGCACTTCCCGGGCGCCGAAGAAGCCTTCGACACGATGCGCTACAGCCGGCCGGAAATCGAGCGCATCGCGCACGTGGCCTTCCAGGCGGCGCAAAAACGCAGCAAGAAGGTCACCAGTGTCGACAAGGCCAACGTGCTGGAGACCTTCCAGTTCTGGCGTGATGTCGTCACCGAGGTGCACGCCCAGTACCCCGACGTGCAGCTGGACCACATGTACGTGGACAACGCGGCGATGCAGCTGGTGAAGGCGCCCAAGGCCTTCGACGTGGTGGTCACCGGCAACATGTTCGGCGACATCCTGTCCGATGAGGCCGCGATGTTGACGGGTTCGATCGGCATGTTGCCCAGCGCATCGTTGGACAAGCACTACAAGGGCCTGTACGAACCCAGCCACGGCAGCGCGCCGGACATCGCCGGCAAGGGCGTGGCCAACCCGCTGGCTACAATCCTGTCTGCTGCCATGATGCTCCGTTACTCCCTCCAGCAACCCGAAGCCGCCGACCGCATCGAGCGGGCGGTGCAAGCCGTGCTGTCGGCCGGCCTGCGCACGGGTGACATCTGGAGCGAGGGCCTGCACAAGGTCGGCACGCGCGAGATGGGTGATGCCGTGGTTGCGGCCATCACTGGCAAAACGATTACCACCAAGACCTAGCGTCTCGGATCGTCTCGCCCCCACTTCTGGACCCCGGCGAACGAGCCGGGAGCACCCAGGGGTCCGGATCCAACGGAAAGGCAAGAGATGGCACTCACAGGATTGGTCGGCTGGCGCGGCATGGTCGGCTCCGTGCTCATGGAGCGCATGGCGGCCGAGGGCGACTTCGCGCACATCGAACCGCTGTTCTTCTCCACCTCCAACGCGGGCGGCGCGGCCCCCGCGATGGCGAAGAACGAGACCCAGCTGCAGGACGCGCACGACATCGCGCAGCTGCAGCGCTGCGACATCATCATCACCTGCCAGGGCGGCGACTACACCAGCGAGGTGTACCCCCAGCTGCGCGCCGCCGGCTGGAAGGGCCACTGGATCGACGCTGCGTCCACGCTGCGCATGGCCGACGACGCCGTGATCGTGCTGGATCCCGTCAATCTGCCCGTGATCCAGGACGCCTTGCTCAAGGGCGGGCGCAACTGGATCGGCGGCAACTGCACCGTGAGCTGCATGCTGATGGGCGTGGGCGCGCTCTACAAGGCCGGTCTGGTGGAGTGGATGAGCACCATGACCTACCAGGCCGCCAGCGGCGGCGGTGCCCAGCACATGCGCGAGTTGCTGACGCAGTACGGCACGCTCAACGCCTCGGTGCGTGCGCTGCTGGATGACCCCAAGAGCGCCATCCTGGAGATCGACCGCCAGGTCATTGCCACCCAGCGCGGCCTGTCTGCGCAGGAGACGGCGAACTTCGGCGTGCCGCTGGGGGGCTCGTTGATCCCGTGGATCGACAAGGACCTGGGCGATGGGATGTCCAAGGAAGAATGGAAGGGCATGGCCGAGACCAACAAGATCCTCGGCCACCCGGGTGCCATTCCGGTGGACGGCTTCTGCGTGCGTGTCGGGGCGATGCGCTGCCACAGCCAGGCCCTGACCTTCAAGCTGAAGCAGGACGTGCCGGTGGCCGACATCGAAGCCATGATCGCCGCCGACAACGCCTGGGTGAAGCTGGTGCCCAACACCCGCGAAGCCACGCTGCAGCAGCTGACGCCGGTGGCCGTGACCGGCACGATGACCATCCCCGTGGGCCGCGTGCGCAAGCTGGCGATGGGCCCGCAGTACGTGGGCGCCTTCACCATCGGCGATCAGCTGTTGTGGGGCGCGGCGGAGCCGCTTCGGCGCATGCTGCGCATCCTGCTGGAGGCCTGAAGTCCGCTTCGGCCGTTGCCAACCGGCAACAATGGGCGGGAATCGCAGAAACAAAGCATTTCCGCCCCGATCATCAAGCCTTAGGTGAGCTTGTCAGCCTATATGCTTGATGTTATTGTGATTTCACCCGCGCCTGCTCGTTTTGCGCCGTGGGTGAAGCCGTCGAGGGGCGGCTTCGCGGTCGGGGCCGCGCGGCCTCCCGCAGTGGACTGGGAGACGCCTTGAAACACCGCATCATGAACGCTGGTCGATTTGCACTGACCGGGGTCGCTTTGGCCGCCTCGTGCCTGGTGTCTGGCCAGGCCTGGGCCTTGGGTCTGGGCCGCCTCACGGTGCAGTCCGCCCTGGGCGAAAGCCTGCGCGCCGAGATCGACGTCACCAGCATCACGCCCGAAGAGGCCTCCACGCTGACCTTGCGTGTGGCCAGCCCCGACGTCTACCGCTCGGCCGGCATCGACTACAACAGCGTGCTGCCGTCGGCCCAGGTGGCCTTGCAGCGCCGGCCCGACGGCCGCACCGTGCTGCGGGTCACCAGCGACCGCGCCGTCGTCGAGCCGTTCCTGGACGTGATCCTGGAGGTCAACTGGGCCTCCGGCCGCCTGGTGCGCGCCTACACGCTGCTGCTGGACCCGCCCACCACGCGCCCTGCGCCGCCGGTGCAGGCCGCCGCCCCCACCTCGCCGGTGGTCACGCCTGGCCCGACACCGGCGCCCGCGCCGCAACGGGCCGCAGTGCCCGCGCCGGCTCCCGCGCCTTCTGCAGCGCCAGCCAAGCCTTCGGCGCCCAAGACAGCCGCCGGCCCGGCCCGCGCCGACAAGGTGCGCGTGGAAGCCGGTGACACGCTCAGCCGCATCGCGTCGCGGGTGCGCCCCGAGGGTGTGTCGCTGGAGCAGATGCTGGTCTCGCTGTACCGCGCCAACCCGGACGCGTTCGTGGCCGAGAACATGAACCGGCTGCGCGCCGGTTCGGTGCTGGACGTGCCGGCACCGGAGAGTGCCCAGCAGATCGAAACCGCCGAAGCCCGGCGTGTGATCCAGGCCCAGAGC
The DNA here is from genome assembly GCA_018780805.1 of Rubrivivax sp. Lineage (GTDB taxonomy): Bacteria > Pseudomonadota > Gammaproteobacteria > Burkholderiales > Burkholderiaceae_C > Rubrivivax. The sequence goes on from JADMJD010000156.1 coordinate 4,570, forward strand.
GCCGATTTTTCCGCCTACCGCCAGCGCCTGGCGGGCAATGTTGCGCCGGCCCCGGTGGCTGAAGCACCGGCCCGCAAGACCACCGGCACCGTGCAGGCACAGGTGGACGACCGCAAGCAGGCCGCGCCCACGCCCGACCAGCTCAAGCTCAGCCAGGGCTCGGCCAAGGCCTCGGCCCCGGAAGCCGCAGTGTCGCGCCAGACCGAACAACGTGATGCGGCGGCGCGTGTGGCCGAACTCGCGCGCAACGTGGAAGAACTGAAGCGCCTGCAAGGCACGGCGGCTTCGGCCGCGGCCAAGCCGGTGCCTGCCGCTCCTGCGCCCGCCGTGGTGGCCGCAGCGCCGACCCCGGCGCCTGCCGCCGCACCGGCAGCGTCGGCGGCAGCACCCGATGCCACGGCCGTGACGGCGTCGGCACCCAAGCCCAAACCCAAGCCGGCCCCGCGCCCGGCCCCGGCGCCCGCGCCGGAACCCAGCTTCCTGGACGGCCTGCTCGAGAACCCGCTGGTGGTGCCGGGTGCTGGCGTGCTGGTGGCGCTGCTCGTGGGCCTGGGCGTGTACCGGCTGCGTGGCCGCTTCCGCAAGCCCGGTGGCGAAACGTCTTTCCTCGAAAGCCGGCTGCAGCCCGACTCCTTCTTCGGCGCCAGCGGTGGCCAGCGCATCGACACCCGCGAGGCGCCGTCCAGCACGGCCTCGTCGTCGATGAGCTACTCGCTCAGCCAGCTCGATGCCATCGGCGACGTGGACCCGGTCGCCGAAGCCGACGTCTACCTGGCCTACGGCCGCGACCTGCAGGCCGAAGAGATCCTGAAAGAGGCCATGCGTGCCACGCCGGAGCGCCAGGCCATCCGCGTCAAGCTGCTCGAGGTCTACGCCAAGCGCCGCGACACCAAGGGCTTCGAACTGCTCGCCACCCAGGTCTTTTCGATGACCAAGGGCGAAGGCGAAGACTGGGAGAAGGCGCAGGAGCTGGGCCGTTCCATCGACCCCGACAACAGCCTGTACCAGCCCGGCGGCCAGCCCGAGGCGGTGATGATGAGCGGCGGCGAGATGGTCGAGCCGCTGGCCATGACCACGCTGCCCGCGTCGCAGAAGCCGGCGTCGTCCCTGCCACCGGAAGTGGCCAACCTGTCCACCGATCTCGATCTGGACCTGGATGTCGACCTCGACGCGCCCACATCGCCCGGCAGCGCCGACATCTCGCCCACCGAGATGACACAGCCCTTTGCCACCGGCGCCGACATGGCGGGTGACCAGACGCTGGAGTTCGACCTGCCGCGTGAAACCGGCCCGGGCGACCTGGACTTCGAGCTGCCGGTCACCACCGAAGCCCACCCGCGTCCGTCGGCACCGCCCGCGTCGGACTTTGGCGGCCTCGACTTTGATCTCGAACCCCCGACGGCTGCCACCGAGCGCCCGGCGGCAGCGTCCGAGTTTGGAGACTTCCAGCTCTCCCGCTCGCCCGACGACGCCCCGCCGGTGTCGGAGTACGGCAGCCTGACCGACGACCCGTTGGCGCGCAAACTGGAACTGGCCGAGGAGTTTCGGCAGATCGGTGACATGGAAGGTGCGCGCGACCTGTTGGAAGAAGTCATCGCCAAGGCCGACGGCAGCCTGAAGGCCAAGGCCCAAGGCATGCTGGACCGCCTGGCCTAGTGCCGCAGGGCGACGCCGCGCCGCAGCGGCTGGCGCTGGGCGTCAGCTACCGCGGCACGGCCTACCACGGGTGGCAATCCCAGCCCGATGGCCGCACGGTGCAGGACCGGCTGGAACAGGCGCTGGCGCGGTTTGCCGATGCACCCGTCTCGACAGTCTGCGCCGGCCGCACCGACAGCGGCGTGCACGGCCTGAACCAGGTCGTGCACCTGGACCCGCCGGTGGCCCGCGACCCGTTTTCCTGGGTGCGTGGCAGCAACCGCTACCTCGACCCGGACATCGCGCTGCAGTGGTGCCAGGCGGTGCCGGCGGACTTCCACGCCCGCAACAGCGCGCGCGGCCGGCGTTACCGCTACCTGCTGCGCGAATCGGTGGTGCGCCCGGCGCT
>JADMJD010000139.1 GCA_018780805.1 Rubrivivax sp.
CCATGCGCCAGTTCTTCAGGATGTACTCGTGGATCTCGGCCTTGATCCAGTGCAGTGCGTAGCTGACCAGGCGCACGCCTTGTTCCGGGTCGAAACGCTTGACGGCCTTCATCAGGCCCACGTTGCCTTCCTGGATCAGGTCGCCATGGGGCAGGCCGTAACCCAGGTACTGGCGCGCCACCGACACCACCAGGCGCAGGTGCGACAGCACCAGGCGGCCGGCCGCTTCCAGATCGCCCTCGTCACGCAGGCGGCGGGCGAAGCTGCTCTCTTCCTGCGGCGTCAGCAGCGGCAGGCGGTTGACCGCGCTGATGTAGGCGTCCAGGTTGCCGATCGACGGCACCAGGGCCCAGGGATCGCGGACCGAAACAGCGGTGGCAGTGTGTGCGTTCATGTGCAGTGGGACTCCGGGGGAACCCTTTGGTTCCGGAATATTAGCACTCGCAGAACGGGAGTGCTGACGGCCTTGCAAACCGTCATGTGAGTGACTGCACACTCATCCCCAGCGTGTTTCCACCTGTGTCAGCAGTTCGTCGATGCGGGTCAGCAGCTCGGCCAGGTTCAGGGGTTTGGACAGGTAGCCTGCCGCGCCTTCCGTCATGGCCCGTTCGATGCGCTCGCGTGTGGCGTCGGCCGACAGCACCAGCACCGGGATCGCCGCCGTGTTGTCGTCGGCCTTCAGGTGGCGCAGCAGGTCCATGCCGTCGATGTCGGGCAGGTGCATGTCCAGCAGCAGCAGGTCGGGCTGGCGCTCGCGGATCGCCATCAGCGCATCCAGGCCCAGCGTGGACACCGTCAGCTCGATCTGCGGCCGCTGAGCCAGCATGCCGCGCATCAGCACGACGTTGGTTTCGTTGTCTTCCACGTAGTGCACGTGGCGCTGGCGGTAGCGGCCGCCGTCGGGCGTGGGGGCCGGGTCGGCCCGTTGCTGCGGGTCTTCGTCGTCCAGCGGCAGGCGCAGCACAAAGGTGGCGCCGGGCCCGGCATCGGCGTGGCGTGCGTCCAGCGAGCCCCCCATCAACTCCGCCAGGCGCCGGCTGATGACCAGGCCGATGCCGGTGCCCTCGACCCCCGAGCCTTCGCGGCCCAGGCGGTTGAAGGGCTGGAATAGACCCTCCAACTGGTCGGCGCTCAGGCCCAGGCCCGTGTCGTGCACCAGGATCTCCAGCATGCCCGGTGTCTGGGTGCCGAAGTGGATGTCGACCCGCCCACCTTCGACGTTGTACTTGACCGCGTTGGACAGCAGGTTGGTCAGGATCTGCTTGACCCGCGTTTCGTCGCCACGCACGCGCAGCCCCCGGTCGGCCAGCTCGGCCCGCCCCAGCGCCACATGCCGGCGTTCAGCGGCCGTGGCCACCAGCGAGAGCGTGGCGTCGAGCAGCGCCGACGGGTCGAGTGCACGCGGGCTCAGGCGCAGCGAGCCGGATTCGATCATCGACAGATCCAGCGTGTCGTTGATCATGTTCAGCAGGTGCCAGCCGGCGTCCTGGATCTGGCCGGCCCAGCGTTGCTGGTGGGTCACCAGCGGTGGTGTGTGGTCGCGTGCCAGCAGCTGCGCAAAACCCAGCATCGCGTTCAGCGGCGTGCGCAGCTCATGGCTCATGCGGCTGACGAAGTCGCTCTTGGCGCGGCTGGACGCCTCGGCCTGCTCGCGCGCGCGCTCGCTGGCCTGCAGCCGCAGGTGTTCGCCGATGTCCTCGACCACGCCCACCAGCCGGCGCGGTGTGCCGTCGCTGTCGTGCAGCGCGGACAGGCCCAGCTGCACCGTCAGCGTCTGGCCCTGCGCGCCCAGCAGCCGCACCCGGCGGCGCAGCAAGGCCTGGCGGCCCGAGGCCAGTTCGTCCAGCAGCCCGTTCACCTCGGCGCGGTCCAGCGGGTGGGCCCAGTCGCTCAAGCGCGGTGCGGGCTCGGGCAGGCCGGGCAGGCCCAGCATCGCCAGCAGGCTGGGGTTGGCTTCGCGTACGCCGCCTTCGGTGTCGGCATAAACCACGCCGATGGGGACGTGGTCGACGATGTTGCGCAACCGTTCCTGGTTCTCGCGCAAGGCCTGGCCGGCGTGGCGCAGATCGCTGGTGCGTTCGGCCACGGCGGCCTCGATGCGCTGCTGGCGCCCGGACACCATCAGCAGCAGCGCGCCCAGCAGCGACGTGGCCAGCAGGCCGATGACCGAGAACATCCAGCCGCCGCTGTCGGCCAGGCCGGGCAGGCCGTTGGGCCCGGCGCCTATGCGCAAGACCAGCGGGCGACCGCCAAAATCGATGGGCCGGTCAAAACTGAGCACGCTGCGCTCCAGGCGCTCGCAACCCACCGGCCCGGCCAGCCGCGGCCGCTGTGCGGCCGGATCGGGGTCCACCAGGCACCAGCGCAAGGTGGTGGGCCGGCTGCGCAGCAGATCGGCCAGCATGGCATCCAGCCGCAGCGTCACGAACACCAGGCCGCTGAAGGCGGTACGCCGCGCGGCCTCGTCCACCGGGTCGCCCCTGTACAACAGCTGGTACAGCACCACACCGGTTTCGTCGCCCTCGGCCTGGGTCAGCCGGAACCCGGCTGTGGCGGCCGGCCGGTCCAGGGTCAGCGCACGCTCCACCGCCGCCCGCGCGGCCGGGATGGACCAGGTGTTGACACCCAGGGCCGTGCGGTTGGGGGCCAGAGGCTCGATGTAACGGATGGCCAGCACCTCGGCATCGGCGGCGGCCGTGCCCTCTTGGCGGTCGAAGACGCGGTAGTCGGCCACTGGCCCTTCGGCCCGCACGCGCGCCTCGTAGGCCTGCACCTCGTTGCGCGCCACACGTTGGCTGTGGCCGATGGCCACCAGGTAGGGCTGGTCCACCAGCCAGGCGGCCACGGCGCGCCGCATCTCGTGCGGCTCCACGTTCTGCTGGGTGTCGAACAGGTTGTGCATCGCCAGCAAGGCCCGTTGGGGGCCCCGCAGCAAGGCATCCACCCGCTCGCCCAGCCCCCAGGCGTCGCGTTCGAAGGCAGCCTGGCGCCGTTGGTCCTGGGCGGCGATCACCCAGACCGTGGCGCCCGCCAGCAGGGCGGAGGCCAGCAGCATCGGCAACGCCACGATGACACGCCGCCGCGCCCAATCGGTCCGTGGCCGTCCGATCAGGCTGAGCACGATGGGGGCTGCGATCAGCACGCCCAAGGTGTCGCCAACCCACCAGGTCCACCAGGTGACGCCGACCTCGTCGGCGCCGAGCACCCCTTGTGCGCGCAGCACGGCGGTGGCCAGGGTGGCGTTCACCCCGCAAGCCAGCGGCGCACCAAGGGCAAAAAACCGCGCCAGGTCCACGGGCTCGGACAAGGTCAGGGGCTGGCTGACCCAGCGCCGGATCAACCAGCGGCCCAGCCCGGCCTGCAGCGCTGCCCCGGCGCCAATGGCGACGGCCGACAGTACCGTGCCGAGACCGAGTGTGCCGCGCTCCGAGCCCAGCAACACGTTGACCACGGCCGACCCAAGCGCTGCACCCAGCAGCCCCCAGCGGCCGTGCACCAGGGCGGCGGCCAGCGCGATGCCGGCCGGTGGGTAGATGGGGCTGGCCATGCTGGGGGCCACCGCCAGGCGCATGGCGAGCCAGCCGACCAGCGCATAGGCCGCGGCGGTCAGAAGGGCGGCCACGATGCCGGTGACCAGGGGAGGGCGCTTCATCATGGCGGCGTGTGGTGGCAGGCTAGCACCTTGGCAGCGGCCAGCCCAGCCCCTTCACGGCAGGGCTTGGCCGGCCCCTGCCTGCCACAGCTCGGCCCAGGTCTGTGCGTCCAGCGTCAGGGTCAACGCGGCCAGCGCTTCCTGCAGCCCTTCAGGCCGCATCGAGCCGATCAGCGGGTGGGGCCGTGTCGGGTGGCGCAGCAGCCAGGCGTAGGCCACCGTGGCCGGCGCCACGCCCAGCCGGGCGGCGATGCTGCCCAGCACCCAGCGCACCCGTTGCGCGTCGGGTGATTCGTCACCGCCGAGCAGCCGGCCCCCGGCCAGCGGCGACCAGACCATGGGCCGCAGGCCGCGCTGCTGCAGCTGGTCCAGCGTGCCGTCGTGCAGCGGTTCGCGCCGCAGCGGGTGCAGCTCGATCTGGTTGGTGGCCAGCGGCGTGTGGGTGTCCAGCAGCGCAAACTGTGCCGGGCTGAAGTTGGAGACACCAAACGCCAGGATCTTGCCGTCGCGCTTCAGGTCGGCCACGGTGGCGGCGACTTCAGCCGCGTCCAGCAGCGGGTCGGGGCGGTGGATCAGCAGCAGGTCCAACCGGTCGGTGTGCAGCTCGCGCAACGACTGTTCGACGCTGGCCACGATGTGCGCGCGGGAGGTGTCGTAGTGTTTGACGCGCGCCGCGCCACGCGGGTGCCCGGCCAGCCGGATGCCACATTTGCTGACCAGCTGCAGCCGCTGGCGCAGGCCAGGTGCCAGCGCCAGCGCGTCGCCGAACAAGGCCTCCACCGTGTAGCCGCCATAGATGTCGGCGTGATCGAAGCTGCTGACGCCGGCCTCGGCCGTGGCCTCGATCCAGCGCAGGGTCTGCGCTGCGCTCCAGCCGCGCTCGGCCAGGCGCCAGGTGCCGGCGACAAACGGGCTGAGCGCGGCCGTCGGGCTCACACGTTGAACAGGAAGTTCAGCACGTCGCCGTCGTGCACCACGTAGTCCTTGCCTTCGGCGCGCATCTTGCCGGCGTCCTTCGCGCCTTGTTCGCCCTTGAAGGCGATGAACTGCTCGAAAGCGATGGTCTGGGCGCGGATGAAACCACGCTCGAAATCGGTGTGGATGACACCGGCCGCCTGCGGCGCGGTGGCGCCGATGGGGATGGTCCAGGCGCGCACTTCCTTCACGCCGGCGGTGAAGTAGGTCTGCAGCCCCAGCAGCTTGAAGGCACCGCGGATCAGCCGGTTCAGGCCCGGTTCGTCCTGGCCCATCTCGGCCAGGAACATCACCTTGTCCTCGTCGGCCATGTCGGCCAGGTCGGCTTCGGTCTTGGCGCAGATGGCCACCACCGGCGCGTGCTGCGCCTCGGCGTAGGCGCGCAGCCGGTCCAGGTAGGGGTTGTTCTCGAAGCCGGTTTCGCTGACGTTGCCGACGAACATCGCCGGCTTGGCCGTGATCAGGCACAGCGGCTTCAGGATGACGCGCTCTTCCTTGCTGAAATCGATGCCACGCACCGGCTGCGCCTGGTCCAGCGCGGCCTGGCACTTCTCCAGCACCTTCACCAGCGCCGCAGCTTCCTTGTCGTTGCCCGAGCGCGCGGCCTTCACGTAGCGGTGCAGGCTCTTTTCCACGGTGGCCAGGTCGGCCAGGCAGAGCTCGGTCTGGATGACCTCGATGTCGGCGATCGGGTCCACCCGGCCGGCGACGTGGATCACGTTGTCGTCATCGAAACAGCGCACCACGTTGACGATGGCATCGGTCTCGCGGATGTGGCTCAGGAACTGGTTGCCCAGGCCCTCACCCTTGCTGGCCCCCGCCACCAGGCCGGCGATGTCGACGAACTCGACGATGGCCGGCACCACACGCTCGGGCTGCACGATGGCCGACAGCTGCGCCAGCCGCGGATCGGGCACCTCGACCACGCCGACATTGGGCTCGATGGTGCAGAACGGGTAGTTCTCGGCCGCGATGCCGGCCTTGGTGAGCGCGTTGAAAAGGGTGGACTTGCCGACGTTCGGCAGTCCGACGATGCCGCACTGGAGGCTCATCGGGGGCTTTCGCTGGGTTCGGGGGAACCCGCGATTTTACGGCCTCAGCGCGGTATCAACGCGCCTTCAGCGTGTGATGCGGGCCCAGGCGCTGTGGTTGTGGATGGACTCGAAGTTTTCCACGTCCACCTGGTAGCGCCCGATGCGGGCATCGGCGTTCAGGCGCAGCGCGACATCACGCACCAGGTCCTCGACGAACTTGGGGTTTTCGTAGGCGCGTTCGGTGACCCACTTTTCGTCGGCGCGCTTGAGCATCGGCCAGATCTCGCAACTGGCGGAATCCTCGGCAAAACGCACGAGTTGATGCCATTCCACAGGCTGCAACAGCTCGACACGGATCGTGACCAGCGAGCGTTGGTTGTGTGCACCGTAGTCGGAGATCTCCTTCGAACACGGGCACAGGCTCTTCACCGGCACTGCCACCTCGGCCCACACCGTGGTGGTGCCGGCCAGGGTCTCGGCGATCCAGCGGCCCTGGTAGTCCAGCAGGCTGGACAGGCCCGACACCGGCGCACGTTTGCGGATGAAAAACTCGAACGCGGCTTCGATGCGGCCTTCGGTGGCGTGCAGCTTCTCGAGCATCTGGCCGTGGCGCTGGCGCAGTGTGGCGGCGTCCAGCGCTTCGCCCGACTCGGCCAGCGCGTCCAGCCAGGCCACGAAACGCGACATGTGCGTGCCCTTTTGCTCGGCCGGCAGCGCCACATCGAGGGCCCAGCGCGCGGCGGTGCTTTGCACCGCACCGGCCACCCGCAGCTGCAGCGGGTAGCGCACGTCCTTCACGCCCACACGCTGGATCGGCAGATGCCGTTCGTCGCGGGCGCTTTGGGTGTCGGGGATGTGCAGGGCGTCGGTCAAAGTGTTCATGATGCGGGGTCAAGCATCTCACCAATCGGACAACCTTGGGGTCGCCCGGGTGTCACGACGCCGTTCGAAGGCTTTGAATCAGCTGTTGGCGGCCGGGCGCACCAGCGCCGGGCGGCTGCCAAAACGTTGGCGGATGGATTGTTCGATGCCGGCGGCGTCCAGGCCGTACAGGCTCATCAGCTTGCCCGGCTCGCCATGGTCGGTGAACAGGTCGGGCAGGCCCAGCGACAGCAGCGGCACCAGAACTCCTGCCTCGGCCAGGCATTCGCCCACCGCGCTGCCAGCACCGCCCGGCAGGCAGCCGTCTTCCACCGTGACGATGGCCTCGTGCGTGCGGGCCAGTTCCAGCACCAGGGCCGTGTCCAGCGGTTTGGCAAAACGCATGTTGGCCACCGTGGCGTCCAGCGTCTCGGCCGCCTTCAGCGCCGGGTAGAGCAGGGTGCCAAAGGCCAGGATCGCGATGCGTTCGCCGCGGCGCCGCACTTCACCCTGGCCCCAGGGCCATTCGGCCAGATCGCTGCCGGCGGCCACACCCGCGCCGGCGCCGCGCGGGTAACGCACGGTGACCGGGTGGTTCTGGCGGAACGCGGTGGTCAGCGCCTGGCGGCACTCGGCCTCGTCGGCCGGGGTCAGCACGCTCATGTTCGGGATGCAGCGTGTGTAGGCGATGTCGTAGGCCCCGGCGTGGGTCGGGCCGTCGGCGCCGACGATGCCGGCCCGATCCAGCGCAAACACCACCGGCAGGTTCTGCAGCGCCACGTCGTGGATCAGCTGGTCGTAACCGCGCTGCAGGAAGGTCGAGTAGATCGCCAGCACGGGTTTCAGCCCTTCACAGGCCAGACCACCGGCGAAGGTGACGGCGTGCTGCTCGGCGATGCCGACATCGTGGTAACGCTGCGGGAAACGCTGGTGGAACTCCACCATGCCCGAGCCTTCGCGCATCGCGGGCGTGATGCCCACCAGCCGCGGGTCGGCCTCGGCCATGTCGCACAGCCAGCTGCCGAAGACCTGCGTGAAGGTGGGTTTGCTGGGGGTGGTGGCCTTCGGGAAACCTTCGGCGGGGTTGAATTTGCCGCTGGCGGCGTGGTATTTCACCGGGTCGGCTTCGGCCAGCTTGTAGCCGTAGCCCTTCTTGGTGACCACGTGCAGGAACTGCGGGCCCTTCTTGGCGCGCAGGTTCTCCAGCGTCGGGATCAGCGAGTCCAGGTCGTGGCCGTCGATCGGGCCCACGTAGTTGAAGCCGAACTCCTCGAAGATGGTGCCCGGCACGACCATGCCCTTGGCGTGTTCCTCGAAGCGACGCGCCAGCTCGAACAGCGGCGGCGCGGCCTTCAGCACGGCCTTGGCACCTTCGCGCGCGGCGGCGTAGAACTGGCCGCTCATCAGCCGCGCCAGGTGTTTGTTCAGCGCGCCCACCGGCGGGCTGATCGACATGTCGTTGTCGTTCAGCACCACCAGGATGTCGGCGTTGATGCCGGCGTGGCTGACACCGGCGTTGTTCAGCGCCTCGAAGGCCATGCCGGCGCTCATCGCGCCGTCGCCGATGATGGCCACGGCCTTGCGGTCCTCGCCCTTGAGCTGAGCGCCCAGCGCCATGCCCAAGGCGGCGCTGATGCTGGTGGAGCTGTGTGCGGTGCCGAAGGTGTCGTACTCGCTCTCGTCGCGTTTGGGGAAACCCGCGATGCCGCCGTACTGGCGCAACGTGCCCATGCGCTCGCGCCGGCCGGTCAGGATCTTGTGCGGGTAGGTCTGGTGGCCCACGTCCCAGACCAGGCGGTCCCAGGGCGTGTTGAACACGTAGTGCAGCGCCACCGTCAGCTCCACGGTGCCCAGGTTGCTGCCCAGGTGGCCGCCGGTCTGGCTGACGGTCTGCAGCACGTATTCGCGCAACTGGGTCGCCAGGGCCGGCAGTTCAGAACGGCTCAGCTTGCGCAGGTCGGCAGGCGCGTTGACACGTTCCAGAAGCTTGAATTGAGTCATCTCAGCTGTCTCGATCAACGACCTTGTCGGCCAGCATCGCGAGTGCCACCGTGTCGGCCAGGCCGCTGCTGCGCAGCGCGGCCTGAGCCTGCGCGTGCAGCGCATCGGCGCGCAGGCGGGCGTGTTCCAGCCCCAGCACGCTGACGTAGGTGGGTTTGTTGGCGTCCAGGTCCTTGCCCGCGGTTTTGCCCAGGGTTTCGGAGGCCTGGGTCACGTCCAGGATGTCGTCCACCACCTGGAAGGCCAGGCCGATGGCAGCACCGTAGTCGGACAGCGCCTGCCAGGCGCGGGCATCGGGCGTGCCGCAGGCCGCACCCATCAACACACTGGCCTGCAGCAGGGCGCCAGTCTTGCGGCGGTGCATGTCCTGCAGCTGCTCTTCCAGCAGCGGCCGGCCGGTGGCGGCCAGGTCGATGGCCTGGCCGCCGGCCATGCCGGCCTGGCCGGCGGCGCGCGCCAGCAGGCCCACCAGCCGGGCCTGCAACGCCAGCGGGACCAGGGCCTCGTCTGGTGTCAGCACCTCGAAGGCCAGGGCCTGCATGGCGTCGCCGGCCAGCATGGCCTGCGCTTCGCCGAACTGCACGTGCACCGTGGGTTTGCCGCGGCGCAGCACGTCGTTGTCCATGCAGGGCATGTCGTCGTGAATCAGTGAATAGGCGTGGATCAGCTCGACCGCCACCGCAGCCCGCAGCGCCGCCTCGCGCTGGCCGCCCAGGGCCTCGCAGGCGGCCAGCACCAGCAGGGGGCGCAGGCGTTTGCCACCGTCGAGCACCCCATAACGCATGGCCTCACCCAGGCCGGCCGGCGCTTCCGACGGCACCCAGGCCGACAAGGCCTGCTCGACATCCACCAGGCACTGGCGGGCCCAGGTGTCGAACTGCTCCGGCGTCATGTGCTGCCGCTCCAGGCCTTGAGCTGGCCGTCTTCCAGCACCTGCACCTGCTGCTCCACCGCGTCCAGCCGGCCGCGGCACAGCTGCAGCAGTTCGGCACCGCGTTTGTAGCTGTCCAACAGCTGGTCCAGCGGCAACTGGCCCGACTCCATGGCCTGCACCAGGCGGTCGAGCTCCGCCAGCGCCTGCTCGTAGGTGGTGGGGGCGGTCGGCGGCGTGGCGGAGGACTTGGCCATTTCTCAACGTGAAATCAACGCCGCATTCTAGACGGAGGCCCAAGCCGCTCCGCACCGGGCCGGGGCGTCTGGGGTCCACCCCCCAGACGATGCGCAGGTGCCGTGCGGACCCCCCTGGCTACAATCGGCGCCCCCGCCAGCGGTCGGATCGCCAACGCCAGTCGCTGTGCCGGGTTCCCCGCCCGTCGGGCCAGTCCTGCCGACGGGGTTCTGCACTTCTTGGGCATGGAGGATCCTCCCGGATCATGTCGGACCTGAGCACCACGCTTGAAGCCAAGCACCGCCCATCGACGCACCCGCGTCTGCAGCTGGCGGTCTCGTCTTATTTTGACGAGGCGCTGTTCCGCGAGGAACAGCGGCTGATCTTCGATGCCGGGCCGCGTTATGTGGGCCATGCGCTCGCGGTGCCCGAGGTGGGGGACTTCCATGTGCTGCAACATGAAGGCGACGGCCGTGCCCTGGTGCGCGGGCCGGACGGCGTGCAGCTCGTCTCCAACATCTGCCGCCACCGCCAGGCGGTGATGTTGCAGGGCCGCGGCAACACCGGCGGCCAGGTGGTGTGCCCGCTGCACCGCTGGACCTACGGCCTGGACGGCCAGCTCAAGGGCGCGCCGCACTTCCAGCAGGACCCTTGCCTGCACCTGCGCAACTACCCGCTGCAGCAATGGAACGGCCTGTTGTTCGAAGCCGGCGGCCGGGCCGTGGCCGACGAACTTCGGGCCCTGGGCACCGCGGGTGAGCTGGATTTTTCCGGCTACGTCTTCGACCGCGCGGTGACCCATGTGTGCGACTACAACTGGAAGACCTTCATCGAGGTCTACCTGGAGGATTACCACGTCGGCCCCTTCCACCCCGGCCTGGGCAACTTGGTGACCTGCGACGACCTGCGCTGGGAGTTCGGCGAGCAGTACTCGGTGCAGACCGTGGGCCTGAAACCGCGGCTGGACCGGCCGGGCTCACCCGTCTACGCGCGTTACCACGATGCGCTGCAACGCTGGCAGAACGGCCGCGCCCCGGCCCAGGGCGCGATCTGGCTGACGCTGTACCCGACCGTGATGGTGGAGTGGTACCCGGGTGTGCTGACGGTGTCCACGCTGCACGCGGTGTCGCCGCAGAAGACGGTCAACGTGGTCGAGTTTTATTACCCCGAGGAAGTGGCGTTGTTCGAACGTGAGCTGGTCGACGCACAACAGGCGGCCTACATGGAAACCTGTGCCGAAGACGACCAGATCGCGCTGCGCATGGACGCCGGCCGCCGCGCGCTCATGCAGCGTGGTGACGACGAATCCGGCCCCTACCAGAGCCCGATGGAAGACGGCATGCAGCACTTCCACGCCTGGTACCGGCGCGCGATGGGTGCTGGATCGACCTGAGCCGCCCTTGATTCCCCGCCTCTCGGCACCGTGGCTGATGCTCGGCGCAACCTTCCTGTTCGCGCTGATGGGCGTGTGTGTCAAGCTGGCTTCGGCGCGTTATGGCGCGGGCGAGATCGTGATGTACCGCAGCCTCGTCGGGGCGGTCTACATCGTGCTGCTGGCGCGCTGGCGCGGCGGCAGCCTCAAGACCGCGGTGCCCGGCATGCACGCCTGGCGCGCCGCCGTGGGCGTCACGTCCCTGGTGCTGTGGTTCTATTCGATCGGTGGGTTGCCGCTGGCCACCGCGATGACGCTGAACTACATGTCCTCGGTCTGGATGGCGCTGTTCCTGATCGGCGGCGCCATCCTGCTGGGCAGCGCGCGGGTGGACCCCAAGCTGGTGGCCGCGGTGCTCACCGGTTTTGCCGGCGTGGCCCTGGTGCTGCGCCCCACCATCGACCAGCAGCAGCTCTGGCACGGCCTGGCCGGCCTGCTGTCGGGCGTGCTGGCGGCTTTGGCCTACCTGCAGGTCACGGCCCTGGGCCGCACCGGCGAGCCGGACTACCGCATCGTCTTCTACTTTTCGGTCAGCGGTGCCGTCGTCGGTTTGGTGCTGACCTGCCTCAGCGGTTTTGGCCAGCACAGCGGGGCCGGTGTCGGCCTGCTGCTGGCCATCGGCCTGCTGGCCACCACGGCGCAGCTGATGATGACGCGGGCTTATGCCATCGGCCGCACCTTGTCCAACGCCTCGTTGCAATACGCCGGCATCGCGTTTTCCTTCGTGTTCGGCGTGCTGATCTTCAACGATTCGATCACGGGGATGGCCGTGGCCGGCATCCTGCTCATCGTGCTCGCGGGCCTGGCCGCGACGCTGCTGCGCGCCCGCAGCCCGGCGCCTGTGGGGCCGGCCGACACCACCACCTGACACCACCTGACACCACGAGGCCATGCTGAAATGAAACCCCCACGCTCGCTTTGCTCGCTGCCCCCCGAGGGGGCACAGGTCACCCTTGGGGCGGCCCGGCGGGAGACCTGACATGCCCACGCCCAGCCCCCTGATCAGCGCGCCCGCGCTGCAAGCGCGGCTCGATGCCGGCCTGCCCACCGTCGTGCTCGACACACGCTTCGACCTGGCCCAGCCGGCAGCCGGTGCAGCGGCCCACGCCGCCGGCCATCTGCCGGGTGCGGTGTATGCACACCTGGACCAGCAACTCTCGGGTGCCAAGACCGGTCTCAATGGGCGCCACCCGCTGCCCGACCGGGGCAGCTTCGCGGCTTGGGCTGGCGCCCAGGGCATCCAGCCCGGCGTGCTGGTGGTGGCCTACGACGATCAGGGCGGGCCCTATGCGGCGCGTGCCTGGTGGCTGCTGCGCTGGCTGGGCCATGCCGACGTGGCCGTGCTGGACGGTGGCTGGGCCGCCTGGCAGGCGGCTGGTGGTGCGGTGGACAACACAGTGCCACCCGTGGTCGGCGGCGCGCCTTACCCGGCTTCGTCCACCGCCGCCATGCCGACGGTGGACGCCCAGGCGCTGCTGGCGCAGCTGGGCCGGGTGCGCCTGGTCGACGCCCGTGCCGCCGAACGTTTCCGCGGCGACGTGGAGCCGCTGGACCCGGTGGCCGGCCACATCCCCGGCGCCACGCTGCGGTTTTTCAAGGACAACCTGCAGGCCGATGGCCGCTTCAAATCGGCCGAACAGCTGCGCGCCGAGTTTTCCGCCTGGGGCCAGCCCGCGGCCGAGGTGGTGCACCAGTGCGGCTCGGGCGTGACCGCCTGCCACAACCTGCTGGCCATGGCCCACGCCGGGCTGGGGGGGGCGGCGCTGTACGCCGGTTCGTGGAGCGAGTGGTGCGCCGACCCCCGCCGGCCCGTCGCCCGGGGTTGATGCCGATCAAGACAGCGTGCCCGGGCCGGCGCACACTGGGTGCCTGAACGGTGCCGGGCCCGCGGCGCCGCTGCCCAGGAGCCCTGCCATGTACCAACACATCCTCGTCCCCACCGACGGTTCCGAGATCACGGCCAAGGCGGTGCAGGCTGCCATCACACTGGCCAAGCTGTGCGGCGCAAAGCTGACGACGCTGGGCGTGAAGGAGCCCTTCCCGTACAGCGCCATCTCCGAGATGCAGCCCGTGCCGCCGCAGGAGTTCTTCGACGCCCAGGAGCGCATCGCCAGCGCCCATGTGAAGGCCGTGATGGACGCCGCGCAAGCCGCGGGCCTGAGCTGCCAGGGCTTCACCGTCGAAGCCCTGCACCCCTGGGAAGCCATCACCGACCACGCCAGCAAAAACGGCTGCGACCTGATCGTGATGGCCTCGCACGGCCGCCGCGGCGTGGCCGCGTTGCTGCTGGGCAGCGAGACGCAGAAGGTGCTGACCCACACCGACCTGCCGGTGCTGGTGGTGCGCTGAACCCGTTGTGCGGATCAGGGCGTGTCAGGCCACCCCGTGCTGCCTGAACCACGCCAGCGCCCGCTGCCAGCCGTCGCTGGCGGCGTCGGCGCGGAAGCTGGGCCGGTAGTCGGCATGGAAGGCGTGTGGCGCGTCGGCGTAGACCTGGAACATTGAGGCCTTGGCTGCAGCGCTGCCGCCGGCCAGCGCGGCTTTCATCTGCTCCACCGTGGCCAGCGGGATGCCGCTGTCCTGACCACCGTACAGGCCCAGCACCGGGCCCTTGAGTTCAGCCGTCAGCTCCACCGGGTTGCGTGGCTGCAGCGGGTTGGACTGGCCCACCAGGCGGCCGTACCAGGCCACACCGGCCTTCACCGCCGGGTTGTGTGCGCTGTACAGCCAGGTGATGCGCCCGCCCCAGCAGAAGCCGGTGATCGCCAGCTTGCCCGCGTCGGCACCCTGGCCGCGGGCCCAGGCCACGCTCGCATCCAGGTCGGCCATCACCTGTGCGTCGGGCACCTTGGAGATCACCTCGGCGATCAGCTTGCCGACCTCGCCATACGCCGTGGCGTCGCCCTGGCGGATGAACAGCTCGGGCGCGATCGCAAAGTAGCCTGCCTTGGCAAACCGCCGCGCCACGTCGGCGATGTACTCGTGCACGCCGAAGATCTCGCTGATCACCAGCACCACGGGTGCATTGGCCTTGCCGGCGGGTGCGGCACGGTAGGCCGGCATCTTGAAGTCGCCGACCGGGATCGTCACCTCGCCGGCCACCAGGCCGGTGCTGTCGGTCTTCACCACCGTCTGCGCCATCACCGGCAGCACCGCGGCCGCAAATCCGCTGCCGACGGCGCCGCCCACGAAGCGGCGGCGCGAGAGCTCGGCGGTGGGCGGCACGAGGCTGTCGAAGTCTGATCTCAGCATGGCGGTCTCCTGGAAGGGTTGCAGCCGCTGCATTCTAGGAACGCGGCACTGGCCCCACCGGAGGCGCGGGCACAATCCGCGTCATGCCCGTCCAACTGCCCTCGCTCAACGAACCCCTGGCCGCGATCGACATGGGCTCCAACAGCTTCCGGCTCGAGATCGGCCAGCTGCAACATGGCCGATATCGCCGGCTGGACTACCTGAAGGAGATGGTCCGCCTGGGCGGCGGGCTGGATGCACAGGGCATGCTCACCGAAGAGGCCACCGCCCGCGGCCTGGCCTGCCTGGCGCGTTTTGCCGAGCGGCTGCGTGACTTTGCGCCGGGCCAGATCCGCGCCGTGGCCACGCAGACTTTGCGCGAGGCACGCAACCGCAACGCCTTCCTGGCCCGTGCGCAGCCGGTGCTGGGCCATGCCATCGAGGTGATCTCCGGCCGCGAGGAAGCGCGCCTGATCTACGCCGGTGTGGCCCATCTGCAGCCAGCCGCGGGTGACGAACAACAGCCTCGTCTGGTGATCGACATCGGCGGCCGCTCGACCGAAATGATCCTGGGCCGCGGCAAGCAGCCCAGCACGGCGGAATCGTTCCGCGTGGGCTGTGTCAGCCTGTCGATGCGCTACTTCCCCGATGGCCGGCTCACGGCGGAAGGCTTCCGCGCCGCGCAGGTGGCGGCCGGCGCCGAGCTGGAAGAAGGCCTGCAACCCTTTTCGCCGTCCCATTGGCAGAAGGCGCTGGGCTCGTCTGGCAGCGTGGGCGCGGTGTCGCAGATCCTGGCCGCGGCAGGTGTCAGCGATGGCCGCATCACGGCCGACGGCCTGCGCTGGTGCATCGCCCGCTGCATCGAGCTGGGCCACATCGACCGGCTGCAGTTCCCTGGCCTGAAGGCCGAGCGCCGCGCGGTGCTGCCCGGTGGGCTGGCCATCCTCTACACGCTGCTGGCCAACTTCCGCATCCCCGAGCTGTTCCCGGCCAAAGGTGCGTTGCGCCAAGGTGTGATCATCGACCTGCACGAGCGGCTGGCGGCCTTGCACCGGGCGCGCCCGGGTGATGTGCGCGACCGTTCCGTGGCCGAGCTGCAGCGGCGCTTTGCCGTCGATGCGGCCCAGGCGGCGCGCGTGCGCAGCATTGCGCTGGCGCTGCATGCGCAGGCAGTGCCCGACGCCGAGCTGGACCACCAGCGTGAGCTGGGCTGGGCCTGTGACCTGCACGAGATGGGCTTGATGGTGTCGCACCACGACCACCACCGCCACAGCGCCTACCTGCTGGACCATGTGGACGCGCCGGGGTTTTCGCAGAGCCAGCAGCGCCGGCTGGGTGAGCTGGTGCTGGGCCAGCGCGGCGGCCTGCGCAAGCTGGAGGCGCCGCTGGCCGCCAGCCCGGCCTTTGCCTGGCAGGTGCTGTGCCTGCGCTTGGCCGCCATCAAGTGCCATGCGCGCGGGCCGGTGGATGTATCGGCGCTGTCGCTGCGCGCCAAGGGGCGCGACGCGCTGCTCAGCTTCACGCCCGCCTGGGCCGACAGCCACCCGCGCACCTTGTTCCTGCTGCGCGAGGAGGCCGAGGCCTGGGCGCGTGGCAACGTGCTGCGGCTGCTTTTGCCGCGCTGAGATTGCCGCGCTGAAATTGCCGCGCTGAAGTGACTGCGCCGGCTTAGAGCAGGTCCACGCCCAGCGCGGCGTGCAGCACCACCTGCGTGATGCCCTCGCGCTCACGTGCCCGTACCCAGACAAACGCGCCCTTGCGCACCGGCCAGGGCTGGGCCTGGCCGCTGAGCAGGTAGGCCGCGGCCAGGCCGAGGGTGGGCTGGTGGCCGATCACCAGCACCGGCTCGCGCGCGTCGGGCCAGCGCGCGGCGGCCAGCAGGCCTTCCACCGTGCCCTCGGGCGCGAGTGCGGCCACGGTCTTGACGCGCCGCTCCAGCGCAGCCGCAGTCTGCTGGGCCCGCCGTGCGGGGCTGGCCAGCACCCGCGTGCCGGCCGGCAGCTGGCGGTTCAGCCAGGTGGCCATGCGCTGGGCCTGCCGTTCACCCTTGGGGGTGAGCGCGCGGTCCAGGTCGTCGGTCAGTTCGCGCAGCTCGAAGGCTTCGGCGTGGCGCCAGAGGATCAGGTCCATCGGGCGATCAGCCGCCGAAGCGCTGCATCAAGGCGTGCTGGGCGCTCAGGCCCTTCTCGGCCACGCGGTGGTACTCACCGTCGGCGTCGAGTGCCCAGGCGTCGCGTTCATCTAGCAGGTAGGGCACCAGGCATTCGTCCACCACCCGCTGGCGCAGCGCGGCGTCGCGCACTGGCCAGGCCACCTCGATGCGGCCGAACATGTTGCGGCTCATCCAGTCGGCGCTGGACAGGTAGAGCACCTCGTCGTCGGGGCCGTCGCCCCAGCGGAAGTACAGCACGCGTGTGTGCTCCAGGAAACGGCCGATCACCGAGCGCACGCGGATGTTCTCGCTCACACCCGGCAGGCCGGGCGGCAGCATGCAGGCGCCACGCACGATGAGGTCGATCGAGGCCCCGGCCTGGCCGGCACGCAGCAGCGCCTGGATCAGCGGCGGGTCGGTCAGCGCGTTCACCTTGACGACGATGCGTGCGGTCTGTCCGGCCGCGGCCGCGGCCTGCACCTGCTCGACGAAGCGCACCATGCGTTTGTGCAGCTGGAAGGGCGCTGCCAGCAGGTGCGCCGGCCGCCGCAGCTTGGTCTGGCTGGCGATCTGGTGGAACACGCCTTCGGCGTCGGCGGTCAGGGCCGGGTCGGCCGTGAGAACGCCCACGTCGGTGTACAGCCGCGCCGTCTTCGGGTTGTAGTTGCCGGTGGAGAGGTGGGCGTAACGCCGGAGTTTGCTGCCTTCACGGCGTGTCACCAGCAGCAGTTTGGCGTGCGTCTTCAGGCCCACCACACCGTAGACCACCTGGGCACCCACGGCCTCCAGGCGTTCGGCCCAGTTGATGTTGGCCTCTTCGTCGAAGCGCGCCTTCAGCTCGACCACGCACATCACCTCCTTGCCGCGGCGCGCAGCCTCGAGCAGCAGGTCCATCAGCACGCTCTGCGCGCCGGTGCGGTAGATGGTCTGTTTGATGGCCAGCACGTCGGGGTCGTAGACCGCCTCGCGCAGGAACTGCACCACCGGCTCGAAACTCTCGAAGGGGTGGTGCAGCAGCAGGTCCTGGCGCCGCAGGTGCGCAAAGATCGACGTGCCGTGCGGCAGGCGTTTCTGCGGCCAGGCCGGCTCGTAGGCCTTGAAGCGCAGCTTGTCGGCTTCGGCCTGGTCGATCAGCTGGTTCAGGCGCACCAGGTTCACCGGGCCGTTGACGCGGTACAGCGCCGCCGCCGGCAACTGGAACTGCGCCAGCAAAAAGTCCGACAGATCGGCCGGGCAGGTGTTGACCACTTCCAGCCGGATTGCGCGGCCGAAGTGGCGCGTGGTCAGGCCGGTGCGCAGCGCCTGGCGCAGGTTGGTCACGTCGCCGTCGGCCACTTCCAGATCGGAATCGCGCGTGACGCGGAACTGCGAAAAGGACTCCACCGTGCGGCCCGGGAACAGCTCTTCCAGGTGCGCGCGGATCACGCTGGTCAGCAGCACAAAACCCTGGCGCCCCGGGCACACCTCGGCCGGCATGCGGATGACCCGCGGCAGCACCCGTGGCACCTTGACGATGGCGATGCCACTTTCGCGGCCGAAGGCATCCTGCCCCTTCAGCTGGGCGATGAAGTTCAGCGACTTGTTGGCCACCAGCGGAAACGGGTGCGACGGGTCCAGCGCCACCGGCAGCAGCAGCGGGCGCACCTGCTGCTCGAAGAACTGGCGCACCCAGGCGCGCTGTGCTTCGTCGCGTTCGGCGTGGTTGATGATGACGATGCCCTGCTGCTGCAGCGCTGGCATCACCACCTCGTTGAAGACGGCGTATTGCTCGTCGATCAGTGTGTGGGCATGTGAGGCCACCACGTCCAGCTCGGCGTTGGAGCCACCGCTGCGGGCGAGCTCGATCACGTCGGCCACGCGCACCTCGAAGAACTCGTCGAGGTTGGACGATACGATGGTGATGTAGCGCAGCCGCTCCAGCAGGGGCACGTCTTCGCGGCGGGCTTGTGCGAGCACGCGGCGGTTGAAGGCCAGGATCGAACGCTCCCGGTTCAGCAGCGGGGTCGGCGATGCGGTACGGTCGGGCATCCGGCCAGTTTACGGAGCGTGCAAGTCAGGCGCGTGACAAACGCGTTTTTTGCCCACAGGACCTTCGCCATGACCAACCGAACCCTGATCACCCCCCGCGCCCACGACCTGGGCGGCGGTTTCACGGTGCGCCGTGCGCTGCCGGCAGCCGCGTTGCGGTCGGTCGGGCCCTTTGTTTTTTTCGACCACTTCGGCCCGGTGCTGGCCGGGCCGGAGAGCCAGCACGACGTGCGCCCGCACCCGCACATCGGCCTGGCGACGGTGACCTACCTGTATGACGGCGCGATGATGCACCGCGATTCCACCGGCGCCGTGCAGCGCATCGAACCCGGCGCCATCAACTGGATGACGGCCGGCCGCGGCATCGTGCATTCCGAGCGCACACCCGACGAGCTGCGGGCGCAGACGCGGCGCAGCCACGGCCTGCAGCTGTGGGTGGCGCTGCCGGCTGATCTGGAGGAGACCGAGCCGAACTTTGCCCACACCGCAGCCGCCGCGATCCCGGCGCTGGAAGTGGGCGGCGCCCGGCTGCGCGTGCTGGTGGGCGAGGCCTTCGGTGTCGCCTCGCCGGTACCCGCCGCATCGCCCACGCTGTTCATCGACGCGGTGTTGTCGGCCGGTGATGCCTTCCCGGCCCCGCTGGCCACCGAACGTGCGTTCTACGGCGTGGACGGTCCGTTCCAGCTGGACGGCCAGACCATCCCGGCCCAGACCCTGGTGGTGCTGGCTGCGGGCGACGAGCCGCTGGTCTCGGCCGACGCCGAGGTGCGCATCGCGCTCGTGGGCGGTGAGACACTGGGCCCGCGCTTCATGTGGTGGAACTTCGTGTCCAGCCGCAAGGACCGCATCGACCAGGCGGCCGACGACTGGGCCGCCGGCCGTTTTGCCACCGTGCCGGGCGAGACGGAGTTCATCCCGCTGCCGGCACGCTGATCAACGCCGCAGCATCAACACATTGCCGGCGATCGTCAGCGCCACCCCGGCCAGCGTGAAAACACTCGGCACGTAGCCCTCGAACAGCGTGGACACGGCCAGCGCCACCACCGGTGTCATCACGCCCACGGTCGAGGCTTTGCTGGGCCCCAGGCGCAGCTGCAGCGTCAGGAAGGCGGCAAACGCCACCACCGTGCCGGCCACCGCCAGGTAGGCCAGCGACAACCACCACGACCAGGCCGTCGGCCAGGGGTCGGGCAGTGGCTGGCTGGCGGCGGCGATCAGCGTGGCCGTGACCGCGCCCCAGGCCAGGCCCCAGCCCAGCGCGGGCCAGAAGGGCAGGCCGGCCTTGGCATTGCGGCTGGCGGCCAGGGCACCCACGGCCGACAGCAGCACCGCGCCCACCGTGAACAGCAGCCCCAGGCCGGCGCTGGGGCGGGCGCCCATGTCGGCCAGCTCGGGCCAGAAGATCAGCGCCACACCGGCCACGCCCAGCACCCCGCCCAACAAGAAGCGCGCGCCCACTGGCGTGCGCCACAGTGCCCAGCCACCCAGCCCCATCAACACCGGCGACGCCGAATAGCCCACCGCCACCAGGCCCGAGGGCACGTGCAGCTCGGCGTGGTACACGCACACGTAGGCCAGCCCGTACATGAACACGCCCTGCAGCGCCAGCAGGCCGTGGGCGCGCAGGCCATAACGCAGGCGTTCGCCGCGCCAGCCGGCAAAGGCCAGCACCACGGCCGCGGCCAGGCTGAAGCGCAAGGCCACGCCCCATTCGGGCGGCGTGCCACCCAGCTGGTAGGTGATGGCGTGCCAGGTCGTGCCCCAGATGAGCACGGCGAGCGCAAACAGCTGCCAGGCTGGCAGGCGGGTCATCGCGGGCGGGTCCGGGTCAGAACTTCAGCGTCGCGCGGGCCGTCTGGCCCACCCGCAGCGTGTGGCCCACGCCGTCCAGCACGATGGCGTTCATGCCGAAGGTGATGGCGCCGCCCACCCGCGCATCGGCGCGGAAGCCGGCCAGCGTGAGGCCGGGTTCGTTGCTGGTCTCGGCATTCGCCGGGTCCACGTTGGGGATCTGGCAGCGGCTGCAGGGTTTCACGAACTTCAGCCGCACGACACCTTCTTCGGTGTGAATGGCCAGCTCGTCGATGTGGTCCTCGTCGAAGGCGTCCAGGCCATCCAGCACCAGGTTGGCGCGGAAGCGGTCGTGGCCGACCGGGACCTGGCCGGCCGCGGCCAGGCGCCGGTTCAGGTCGGCCAACGATGCGGTGCTGCTCACCAGCAGCGGGAATCCGTCGGCAAACTGCGTCAGGGCCTCGTGTTCGCCGGTCCATTGCCGGTCGGCCGGGCGGCGCTCGTCGGGATCGAAACGCACCAGCCGGGCAGGGGTGCCCAGGAAATCCGTGAACCATTGGGCCGCCAGCGCACCCATGTCCCAGGCCTTGACGATGTCGTCCCAGACCTGCACGCGGGTGGCTGCTTCCACCGCCTCCAGCGACAGGTGCAGCCCCAGCATGCCCGGGGCCTTGAGCACCACATCGGACAGCTTGAGCGTCGGGCGGATCAGCGCCATGCGCGGGTGTTCGCGCTGCGTGAGCATCTCGCCCTGGGGCGTGACCACCATCCAGGCGCGGTCCAGGTCCAGGCCGGTGTCGGTGAGCAGGGCCACGCGCGGCGCCAGCGCGCCGCAGGACTTCAGGGGGTGCAGGCCGAGGGCGGCCAGCGTGCAGGTGAGATCGCTCAAGGGTCGGTTTCCAGCAGGGAAGCCGGATTGTGCCGTCTCCCTACAATGCCGGCATGGCGGGTTATCAGGTCGCAGTGCGGGGTTCTGGCGCGGTTGCGCTGGCCGCCGCCTTGGCCTTGGGCCGGCGCGGCTGGTCGGTCGCCTTGCAGGCCGAGCTGGCCGAACCCCGCGAGGATGTGCGCGCCTATGCGCTGAGCGCCGCGTCTGTCACGCTGCTGCAAGGCCTGAAGGTCTGGGATGCCCTGCCGGCCGATGCCCGCACGGCGGTGCTGGACATGCGCGTGCACGGTGATCAGCCCGGCGCGGTGCTGCACTTCTCGGCCTGGAGCGGCGCGCTCGATGCGCTGGCCTGGATCGTCGACGCCGCCGAACTGGAAGCCGCGCTGCGCAGTGCGGTGCGGTTTGCGCCGCATGTGCAGATCGTCGGCCCCGGCCCGGTGGTGGCGCCGCTGCAGGTGCTGGCCGAAGGCAAGGATTCCGCCGCGCGCGCCGCGCTGGGCGTGCAGATGCCGCGCGCGCTGTACGGCCAGTGCGGGGTGGCAGCGCGCCTGGTGGCCGACCAGCCGCACGCCGGCCTGGCGCGCCAGTGGTTCCGCAGCCCCGATGTGCTGGCCTTGTTGCCCTTCGACCGCCCGCAACAGCAGCACAGTTATGGTCTGGTGTGGTCGGTGCCCGATGCGCGCGCCGCCGAACTGCTGGCCTTGCCGGATGCGGCTTTTGAGCAGACCTTGATGGACGCCACCGGCGGTGCTGCCGGCACGCTGAAGCTGGCCACTGCACGCGCCGCCTGGCCGCTGGCGCTGGCGCGGGCCGACCGTGTCTGTGGTGAAGGCTGGGTGCTGGTGGGCGATGCCGCCCACTTGGTGCACCCGCTGGCCGGCCAGGGCCTGAACCTGGGCCTGGCCGACGTGGTCGCGCTGGATGAGGTGCTGGCCGACGCCCGCACCCGCGAGCCCTGGCGCGCGCTGGGCGATGCGCGTGTGCTGCAGCGCTACGCCCGCCGCCGCGCCGCGCCCACCGCTGCGATGGGCCAGCTCACCGATGGCCTGCTGCAGCTTTTTGCCAGCGAAAAGCCGCTGCTGCGGGAACTCCGCAACCGCGGCCTGACACTGATCGATCACCTCCCACCCCTCAAACGCTGGCTCGTCGCCTCGGCGCGCCAGGCCTGACCCAACTCCACCTCGAAGGTGCCCCGATGAAAGCCTTGCCCCTCACCGCCCTGGCTCTGGCCGGCCTGCTCGCCACCGGCCTGGCACTGGCCCAGGAAGCCGCGATCCGCAAGAACCTGGCCGAGCGCCTGCCCAACTTCCCGAAGATCGACGAGGTCAGCAAGACGCCGATCCCCGGCATCTACGAGATCCGCCTTGGCACCGAGCTGCTCTACACCGACGAGCAGGGCAGCTACATCCTGCAGGGCTCGCTGATCGACACGCGCACCCGGGCCAACCTGACGGAAGAGCGCATCGAAAAGCTCACCGCCATCGATTTCTCCAAGCTGCCGATCAAGGACGCTGTCGTCATCAAACAAGGCACCGGCGCGCGCAAGCTGGCGGTGTTTGTCGACCCCAACTGCGGCTACTGCAAACGCTTCGAGCGCGACCTGGCCACCGTCAAGGACGTGACCATCTACACCTTCCTGTACCCCATTCTCGGGCCGGACTCCACCGTCAAGTCCAAGGACATCTGGTGTGCCAAGGATGCCGCCAAGTCCTGGCGCGGCTGGATGGTGGACAACGTGGCGCCGGTCAAGACCATGGGCAGCTGCGACACCAGCGCCATCGACCGCAACGTGGCCATGGGCCAGAAGTACCGCGTGCAGGGCACCCCCGCGCTGGTGTTCGAAAACGGCGTGCGCAAACCCGGTGCCCTGCCGGCGGCTCAGGTCGAGGCCTTGCTGGTGGCCGCGGAAAAGAAGTCCTGACGGCGTGATGTGCTGGCGTGGGCGGGTTGAACGCTGTTGATGTCCCCGTACCAGAGGTCTCCGCACTACCGCGTCGCACTGGACCAGCGCGACGCCCACCTCTTTGTCGTGTCGCTCACGCTGCCCCGCCCGGCGGCCCAGCAGGTGCTGCGCCTGCCCGTGTGGCTGCCCGGCAGCTACCTGCTGCGCGAGTTTGCGCGCCACCTGCAGGACCTGCAGGCCACGCAGGGCGGCCACGCGGTGCCGCTGATGCAGCTGGACAAGACCCGTTGGGTCGCCCATTGCCGGGGCCGTGCGGCGTTGAAACTGACCTGGCGCGTGCACGCGCTCGACCCTTCCGTGCGTGGCGCCTGGCTCGACGCCCACCGCGGTTTTTTCAATGGCAGCAGCCTGTTCCTGGCCGCCGAAGGCCGCACGCAGGAACCGCTGCGCCTGAGCATCGGCCGCCTGCCCGCGGGTTGGGCCATCGCCACCAGCCTGCCGGCCGGCGCCGGGCACCAGGTCTTCGAAGCCGCCGATTACGCCGAGCTGATCGACCACCCGGTGGAGATGGGCACCTTCTGGCGCGGTGAATTCCAGGCCGGCGGCGTGCCGCACCGATTTGTCATCACCGGCGCCTGGCCCGGCTTCGACGGCGCGCGGCTGCTGGCCGACACCGCGCGGATCTGCGAGGCGCAGATCCGCCTGTGGCATGGCCGCGGCCGGCCGCCGTTTCCGGACTACCTGTTCCTGCTGCGCGTGGCCGACGAGGGCGGCGGTGGCCTGGAGCACCGCGCCAGCACCGCGCTGCTGGCGCACCGGCGCGACCTGCCGCGCCCCGGCAGTGACGGCGCACCCGACAGCGGCTACCAGCGCCTGCTGGGGCTGATCAGCCACGAGTACTTCCACGCCTGGAACGTCAAGCGCCTGGTGCCAGTGGAACTGGCGGCGCCCGACCTGGGCCAGGAGGCCTACACCCGGTTGCTGTGGTGGTTTGAGGGCACCACGTCCTACTACGACGACCTGGTGCTGGCCCGCACCGGCCTGATCGACGGGCCGCGGTACCTGGCGGCGCTGGCAGGCCACATGAACGAGGTGGCCGGCACCCCGGGGCGGCAGGTGCAAAGTGTGGCGCAGGCCAGCTTCGACGCCTGGACGCGCTTCTACCGGCCCGACGCATACACACCCAACGGCACCGTGAGCTACTACGCCAAGGGCGCGCTGGTGGCCGCCTGCCTGGACCTGACCCTGCGCCTGGCCGGCCCCGGCACGCTGGACGGCGTGCTGCGCCGGCTCTGGGCCCTGCGCCGGCCGGTGACCGAAGCACACATCGCCGCCGCCCTGGCCGCCGAGGCCGGCCGCGCGCTGGACGCCGAACTCGCGGCCTGGGTGCACGGCACGGCCGAGCTGCCGTTGTTGGCGCTGCTGCCGCACTTCGGCGTGCAGGTGCTGCACGAGGCGCCGACCCTGGCCGCCACGCTGGGCCTGCGCCTGAACGAAGGCCCGGTCAGCGGCGTGACGGTGCGCTTTGTGCTCCGGGGTGGCGCTGCCGAGGCCGCCGGCGTGTTGCCCGGCGACGAGTTGCTGGCCGCGGGCGGCTGGCGCCTGCGCCGCTTTGAAGAAGCCCGCGCCTGGCTGCCCCCGGGCCAGGCGGTGGACCTGTTGCTGGCACGCGACCAGCGCCTGCACACGCTGCGCCTGGCGGTGCCGACCGACCCCGCCGTGGCCACCGTGTCGCTGCGGCCCGACCCGCAGGCCAGCGCCGACGCCCAGGCCCGACGCCGGGCCTGGCTGGGCGGGTGAGGCCGCTGCGCCGCCGCGTGGCGGCGCTGCTGCTGTTGCTGGCGGTGCTGGCGGGCCACACCTGGCTGGGGCAGACGCTGGTGCTCACCCGCTTGGGCGATGGTGCGGTCGACACCCGCCCGCAGCGGCTGGACGTGGCCTTTGTGCGCGTGCTGGCGCCCGCGGCGCCGGTGGCCGTGGTGGCGCCGACGCCGCGCCGGTCCGGGCCTGTGACAGCGCCCCCGGGTGAGCCCCCCGTGGCGCCCCCGGTCGAGCCGGTGGCCGAGGCCGCGTCGGCGCCCGAGACCGTTGCCGTGGCCGAGCCGGCACCGTTGCCGTCCCCACCCGAGCCGCCTGCGTCCGTGCCCGCGGTGGCCGTGGTGGCCGAGACCGCGGCACCGCCTGCCTCTGCCGCGTCCTTTGCGCCTGCCGCCTCGGCTGCCGCAGTGCCCTTCGACTGGCCGCCGTCCACCCGCCTGAGCTACCGCCTGACGGGCCACTACCGCGGCCCGGTGGACGGCAGCGCGCAGGTGCAGTGGCTGCGCGATGGGAGCCGCTACCAGGTGCACCTGGATGTGCTGATCGGACCGCCGTTTGCGCCGCTGATCACGCGCCAGATGAGCAGCGACGGCACGCTTGGCCCCGACGGTCTGCAGCCGCGGCGCTACGACGAGCGCACCAAGGTGCTCTTCCGCGATGCACGCCTGGCCACGCTGCAGTTCGATGGGCAGGAGGTGCAGCTCGCCAACGGTCGCCGGGTGGCCCAGCCGGCGGGGGTGCAGGACACCGTCAGCCAGTTCGTGCAGCTCAGCTGGCGTTTCACGTTGCGCCCCGAGCTGCTGCGTGAAGGCCAGGTGCTGGAGGTGCCGCTGGCCCTGCCGCGCCGGGTGGAAAACTGGGTCTACGACGTGCGCGCGCCGGAAACCCTGCTCACGCCCGCCGGCCCGGTGGACGCGGTGCGGGTCCAGCCCCGGCGCGAGCCCCGGCCCGGCGGCGACCTGGTGGCCGAGATGTGGTTTGCGCCCACGCTGCAGTACCTGCCGGTGCGCATCGTGATCCGGCAGGACGCCGAAACCTTCATCGACTTGCTGATCGATCGCCTGCCCGAGCAGGCGGCGGCAGGTCAGCCCGGCGTGCCGGCATCCACGCCAAAACGTACGCCGTAGTTGGCCGCCGCCTGGCGGCCGCGGGTGTTGGCGATGACCTGCATCGCCACGGTCAGCAAGGGCCGCAACTCGTCCAGGCTGCGGGTTTTTTCCATCTTGATCGCCAGCGCCTCGCCCATGGGGCCGATCAGGTCCGTCAGGGCGCGCACGGCGTCGCGCCGGGTCTGGTCAAAACCACTGGGGGCCGGCGGGGCCAAGGTTGCGCTGGCCGGGGCCACCACCGGCACGGGCCGAGGGGTGGGCGCTGGTGCCGTCGTGGCACACACCTCGATGAATCCAGCCTCCAGCAAGGTCTGCAGCGTCAGGGCCGGGTCCTGCAGCACCAGCTTGAACAAGGCCTCTTCATCGCGTTTGCCGTCCACGACGATCAAGGCGCTGCGCAGCCGGGGCGGCAGACGGTGCGCCCGGGTCTCGATTTCAGCCAGGCCCTTGGCCGTCTTGCGGAAGATGCTCGCCATGCGCCTTCGGAT
Organism: Rubrivivax sp.; assembly: GCA_018780805.1. GTDB lineage: Bacteria > Pseudomonadota > Gammaproteobacteria > Burkholderiales > Burkholderiaceae_C > Rubrivivax. The sequence goes on from JADMJD010000139.1 coordinate 26,473, forward strand.
ACCGCCTTCGTGGTCAAGCTGCGAAGCTTACAGCTGCCTTTCAGGCTCCAGGGTCCGTAGTATCGGCAAACCTTCATGACTTCTGCACGCCCATGACCGAGACATCACCCGAACCCGCCGTGCTGACATCGCTGCACGGCGACGGCGAGCGCCGCACGGCGCTGATCACGCTGAACCGCCCCAAGCAGCTGAACGCGCTCAACGATGCGCTGATGGACCAGCTGGGCGAGGCCTTGTTGCGTTTTGATGCTGATCCGGCCATCGGCTGCATCGTCATCACCGGCTCGGAAAAGGCCTTTGCCGCCGGCGCCGACATCGGCGTGCTGGCGCAGCACGACTTCATCTCGGCCTACACCAGCGACCTGATCACCCGCAACTGGGAGCACATCCGGCGTGTGCGCAAACCCGTGGTGGCGGCGGTGGCCGGCTTTGCGCTGGGCGGCGGCTGCGAGCTGGCCATGATGTGCGACGTGGTGCTGGCCGCCGACACCGCCCGGTTCGGCCAGCCCGAGATCAAGCTTGGCATCATCCCCGGCGCCGGTGGCACGCAGCGCCTGCCGCGGGCCATCGGCAAGGCCAAGGCCATGGACCTGGTGCTGTCGGGCCGTCTGATGGACGCGGCCGAAGCCGAACGTGCCGGCCTCGTCTCCCGTGTGCTGCCGGCGGACAAGCTGCTGGCCGAGGCGCTGGCACTGGGCGAGCTGGTCTGTGCGCTCGGCACGGCCAGCGTGATGGCGGCCAAGGAGTGTGTGAACCGCGCCTACGAAACCCCGCTCAGCGACGGGCTGATGACCGAGCGGCGGCTGTTCCATGCGCTGTTCGGCACACCCGACCAGAAGGAAGGCATGGACGCCTTCCTGGCCAAGCGCAAGCCGGTGTTCAAGGCCTGATCAAGGCCCGCCCCGGCTCAGGGTGTCAACCAGACGCTGCCGCCGCCCGCCAGCCGGGCGCGGCGGTGGCCGTCGGTGCGCAGTTCCAGCCAGTCGATGGCCAGCACGTCGGCCACCACGACGGCGAAATGGTCGCGTGAGCCCCGTTCGGGCTGGTAGCGGTCCACCGGCGTGCCCGGGGGCAGCGCGGCCAGGTAGTCCTGCGACGACGGAGACAGTTTCACCTGCGCCCAGCGGGAGCTGACCTCCAGCCCGCTGGTGTGGACCTGCAGGCGCACCTGCATGCGCAGCTGCCAGCTGGTGCGGGTGCACCAGCCGACGAGCACGCCTTCGGGATGGGCGCTGATCTGCGCCACCTTGGCGCTGCGGTGGTCGGTGTAGAAGAGGACCTGGCGCTGCGCTTCGTTGGCCTCGCGCAGCACGACCGACCTGGCGTCTGCCCGGGTGCCGTCCACCGTGGCCAGGGTCAGCACATGCCAGCCATGCTGACGGTCCTTGGCGGCCTGGTCCAGCTCGCGCCAGCAGGCGCGCTCGATCATGTGCAATGAGTCGAGGCGTGCGGCTTGCATGGCGTTGCGGCCTCTCAGCCTTCGTGCCGCAGCGCCGGGAACAGGATCACGTCGCGGATGCTGGGACTGTCGGTGATCAGCATCACCAGCCGGTCGATGCCGATGCCACAGCCGCCGGCTGGCGGCATGCCGTACTCCAGCGCGCGGATGAAATCGGCGTCGTAGTACATCGCTTCATCGTCGCCGGCTTCTTTGTTGGCCACCTGGGCCTGGAAACGGGCGGCCTGGTCCTCGGCGTCGTTGAGCTCGCTGAAGCCGTTGGCGATCTCGCGGCCGGTCATGAAGAGCTCGAAGCGTTCGGTCACCGTCGGGTCGGTGTCGGATGCACGTGCCAGCGGCGACACCTCCACCGGGTAGTCGGTGATGAAGGTGGGCTGCCACAGCTTTTCTTCCACCGCGGCCTCGAACAGGCCGAACTGCAGTTCGGCCAGCGTCCAATGCGCCGGCGGCTCCACGCCCAGGCTCTTGAGCTTGTTGTGCAGCACGGCCGTATCAGTCGCTTCGGCCAGGCTCAGGCCAGCGTGCGCCACCAGTGAATCGCGCACCGACAGGCGGGTGAAGGGCTGGTCCAGGTTGACCTCGCGGCCGCCGTAGCTCACCACCGCCGAACCCGTGGCCTGGCGTGCGGCGTGGCGCAGCACCTGCTCGGTGAAGTCCATCAGCTCGCGGTGTGTCCAGTACGCGGCGTAAAACTCCATCATCGTGAACTCGGGGTTGTGGCGCACGCTCACCCCCTCGTTGCGGAAGTTCCGGTTGATCTCGAACACACGTTCGAAACCGCCCACCAGCAGCCGCTTCAGGTAGAGCTCGGGCGCGATGCGCAGGAACATCTGCTGGTCCAGCGCGTTGTGGTGGGTGGTGAACGGCCGCGCGTTGGCGCCCCCGGGGATGGGGTGCAGCATCGGGGTCTCGACCTCCAGGAAACCGTGTTCGACCATGAAACCGCGGATCGAGCTGACGGCCTTGCTGCGCGCCACGAAGCGTGTGCGGGCGTCGTCGTCGGTCATCAGGTCCACGTAGCGCTGGCGGTACTTCTGCTCCTGGTCCGTCATGCCGTGGAACTTGTCGGGCAGCGGGCGCAGGCTCTTGGTGAGCATGCGCACCAGGCTGGCCTTGATGGACAACTCGCCGGTGCGGGTGCGGAAGAGGGTGCCCTCGCAGGCCACGATGTCGCCCAGGTCCCAGTGCTTGAAGTCGGCCAGCGCCTCGGCGCCGATGGCGTCCTGGTTCACATACAGCTGGATGCGGCCGGTCGCGTCCTGCAGCGTCGCAAAACAGGCCTTGCCCATCACGCGTTTGAGCATCATGCGGCCGGCCACCTTGACGGCCACGGCCTGCGGCTCCAGCTCTTCGTTGGGCACCTCGCCGTGGCGGTGGTGCAGGTCGGCGGCGTGGTGCGTGGGCCGGAAGTCGTTCGGGAAGGCCGGGCCGTGGGTGCTCGTGCGGGCCCGGATGGCGGCGAGCTTTTCGCGGCGCTCGGCGATGAGTTGGTTGTCGTCGGACACGGGGGCTGCAGGCGTTGGAGGAGGGCGAATTGTAGGAGCCCGGTGCCACAATCCGCGCATGTCGCATTGGAGCGGGTTTGTGCGCGGCCAGGGCTATTACCTGGCGCTGGCGGTCATCAACAGCGTGCACCGCTGGCTGCCCTTCGGGTTGCGGCCGCTGCTGTACCGCGTCTGCGGGTACCAGGTGGCCCGCTCGGCCACGCTGCAGGGCGGCGTGCGCTTCTTCCACGTCGGCCGGCTCACGGTGGGCGAGGGCAGCCTGGTCAACCGCGGCGTCTACCTGGACAACCGCGGCGGCATCAGCATCGGCGCCCAGGTCTCGATCGCGCACGACAGCCGCATCTACACCATGGGCCACGACGTGCACGACGACGGTTTTGCCACCAAGGCGCAGCCGGTGCGCATCGACGACCACGCCGTGCTCTTTGCCGGCGCGATGATCATGCCCGGGGTGCACCTGGGCCGCGGCGCCGTGGTGATGGCCGGCGCGGTGGTGACGCAGGACGTGCCCGAGCGCCGCATCGTCGGCGGCAACCCGGCACGCGACCTGGGTGAGCGCCGCGGCGCGCTGGACTACCGGCTGGGCCGACGGTACTGGTTTGCGCACTGAACCCGCAGCGCCCGCCGGGCTGCGGCTGGCCGTGGTCGACGGCGCGTCGTTTGTGCTGCCTTATGACCACGGCCTGGTCAGCGGGCTGGCGCAGCGCGGCTGGCGGGTGACGTTGTTCGCGTCCCGCACGCGCTACAACGGGGAGTTTCTCGATGCGCTGCGCGCTGAGCCTGGCACCGAGGTGCGCGTTTTCGACATCAGCGGCACCGTCGCGCCGCGCTGGCGCGGGGTCTGGAATTACGTGCGGCTGTGGGCCGAGGTCTGGCGCCGCCGGCGTGAATTCGACGCCGTCAACCTGCAGTTCAGCATCCTGTGGCCGCTGGAGTGGCTGATGGCGTGGGCGCTGGACCGGCGCTTCGTTTTCACGTTGCACAACGCCACGCCACACGGCTTTGAAGGCGTGCGCCACCGCCCCACGGCCGCGCTGCTGGCGCGAGTGAACCGGGTGATCTGCCCCAGCCGTGCCACGCTGGCCGAGGTGCTGCAGCGCTACGGCCCGCTGCCCCGGGCGACGGCGCTGCCGCTGGGCCTGATGCCGGTGGCGCCCGGCGAAGTGCCGCGCCCGTATGGGCCGATGCCGGCCCCGCAGGCCCTGGTGTTCTGGGGCAACGTGATGCCCTACAAGGGCGTGGACCTGCTGCTGGCGCTGGCGCAAGACCCGGCCTGGCGCGCGCGTGGCCTCCCGCTGGAGGTGCACGGCGCCTTTGCGCCCGATCTGCGCTCACTGCGCGATCAGCTGCAGGCCGCAGGTGTGACTGTGGTCGATCGCTTTCTGAGCGCCGACGAACAACGCGCACTGTTCGCCCGCCCGGTGGTGTTTGTGCTGCCCTACACCCGCGCCACCCAGTCGGGTGCGCTGTACACGCTGCTGCACCAGGGCTGCCGCATGCTGTGCACCGACACCGGCGACCTGGGGGACTTCTGCCGCCGCCACGGTCTGGCCCATCTGCTGATGGCCGAGCGCAGCCCGGCGGCGACGATGGCGGCGCTGGACCGGCTGCTGCAGACGCCCGATGCAGGTGCTTTCAACGCCGCGCAGCAGGCCTGCGCCTGGGTGCAGACGCTGGCCGAGGCCGACACCGCCTACGGCCTGCGAAAATCCTGACATGAAACCCCCAAGCTCACTGCGTTCGCGGCCCCCCGAGGGGGCGCTTCAGCACCTTCGGGCGGCCGGGCGGTGCTGACATGCTGAAGCCCCTGATCCGCCGCCTGCTCGCGCAGACCGGCTGGGAACTGACCCGCCGCGCACACCGCGAGGCCATGGCCCTGGCCGACCTGTCCGACGCCGACCGCGCCATCGTCGCCCGGGTCGAGCCGTTCACGATGACCAGCCTGGACCGCCGCGCGAGCCTGATCGGCGCCATCGATCACCTGGTGCGGCACGGCATCGAGGGCGACATCGTCGAATGTGGCGTCTGGCGCGGCGGCAGCATGATGGCCGCGGCGCTGGCGCTGATGGACCGCGGCCAGACCCAGCGCCACCTGTGGCTGTACGACACCTTCGAGGGCATGAGCACGCCCACCGACGCCGACCGCAGCCACGACGGCGTGGGGGCCCAGCAGCAGCTGGACAGCACGACCCGCGGCGAAGGCGTGTGGTGCGAAGCGTCGTTGCCCGACGTGCAGGCCAACCTGGCCAGCACCGGCTACCCCGCGGCCCAGGTGCACTACCAGCCCGGCAAGGTGGAAGACACCATCCCCGCCACGCTGCCTGGCCGCATCGCGCTCCTGCGCCTGGACACCGACTGGTACGAGTCCACCCGCCACGAGCTGCAGCACCTGTACCCGCTGCTGGCGCCGGGCGGCGTGTTGATCATCGACGACTATGGCCACTGGCAAGGCGCGCGGCGCGCGGTGGACGAGTACTTCGCCGGCACGCCGGCCTTCCTGCACCGCGTGGACTACACCGCGCGCCTGCTCGTCAAACCCGGATGAACACCCACCCGCGGCTGAAACACGCGCTGCCCGCGGTGTATGCGGTGGCGGCGCTGCGTGTGCTGTTCCCCTTGGCGGTGTTGCCCTTGATGGCCGCACGGCTGGGGGCGGACGAGTTCGGCCGCCTGAGCCAGCTGCTGCTGTGGGCGGCGTTGTTGTCGGTGCTGGTGGAAGGGGGCTTCCTGGCTGCCGCCACGCGCCACGCCGTGGCCGCCGATGCCACGCAGCGCGCCACGCTGGCGCGCCAGGTGTTCAGCGCGCGCTGTGTGCTGAGCATCTGCGCGGCGGCATTGGCTGCGGCCATCGGCCTGGCCACCACGGACAGCTGGCACGAGGCCGCGCTGCTGGCGCTGCTGGCCTGCGCCACCGGCTGGCCGGCCACCTGGTACCTGCAGGCCACCGGGCAGCTGCACCGCTTTGCGCTGGTGGAAGGTGTGGTGCACGCGGCCTGGCTGGCGCTGCTGTTCTGGCTGGCGCACAGCGTGCAGAGCTACCTTTTGCTCAACGGCGCCGCGCTGGCGCTGCTGGCCGTGCTGGGCTGGCGCCGGGTGCGGGCCGATCTGCCGCCGCCGGCCCGGCTGTGGTCGCGCGCCGATTGCCGCCAGGGCCTGGCGCTGGGCGGTGCGATGCTGCCGGTGTCGATGGCCGGCGCGGCCTACGCCTACGCGCTGCCGGCGGTCGCCGCGATCCAGATGCCACGTGCCGAACTGGGCCTGTACTACCTGGCCGACCGCTGGGTGCGCGCGCTGCTGATGGCGTCCGACCCGCTGGCCCAGCTGGTCTACCCGCGCATCGTGCAGCGTTTCCAGCGCGGTGCGCGCGCGGCGTTGGCCTATGCGGCGCGCTGGGCCGCGGCCGGCCTGCTGGCCGGTGCGTTGGCGCTGGCCGCGGGCTGGGCGCTGTGGCCGCAGATCGCGCTGCACCTGCCGGCCGGGGTGGACGCTGCTGCGCTGGCGGCCGTGCTGGGCGTCAGCGCCTGCCTGCTGCCACTGCTGCTGGGCTGGAAGCCCATCGGCCTGTGGATGCTGGGCAGCGCGCGTTTCGACGGCGCTTACCGCGCCTGCATGGTGGCCGGCGCCGTGGCCGGCGTGGCGGCGGTGATGCTGTTGCAGGTGCAGCAGGCACGGTCGCTGGCATGGGTGGCGCTGGCGGTCGAGGGCCTGGTGATCGTGGTCGCACTGGTGGGCATTGCCCGGGGGGTGCCATGGGCATCGACATCCACAACCTGAACTTCATGGCCCATGCGCAGGACCTGGGCGTGCGCTTCGAGCGCAGCCTGGCCATCGGCCGCCAGGTGCTGCACGTGGAGCCGCGCGGTCTGCAGGCGCACCGCCGGCTGCGTGGCCTGCCGGACCTGCCGCTGTCCAGCGGCACGCCCTGGTTCGAGCCGCTGCTGCAGCAGTGGTATGGCGCGGTGGAGGCCGATTCGGTGGACGCCTCGGCCTACGAAGGCGCCAGCATCCTGCACGACATGAACCTGCCCTGGCCGGCCCAGGACGCAGCGCGCGGCCACTACGACGCGGTGCTCGATTTTGGCTGCCTGGAGCATGTGTTCGACTTCCCCACCGCCTGGCGCAACCTGGTGGCCGTCACACGTGTGGGCGGCCACATCCTGCACGCCCTGCCGGCCAACAACCTGTGCGGCCACGGCTTCTACCAGTTTTCGCCCGAGCTGTTTTTCAACCTCTACCGACCGGAGCAGGGCTTCGACCTGAAGGCGGTGTACTTCGCCATCCGCACCGAGCCGCGGCACTGGTGGCGTGTGGCCAACCCGCTGACGGTGCGCCGGCGCGTGAACCTGTGCAACGGCCACGAGGTCTACCTGCTGGTGCTGGCCCGCAAGCTGGCGGAGCTGCCGCCCGGCCCGGCGCCGCAGCAGTCCGACTACGCGATGGGTGATTGGATCGCCAACGGGCAAGCCGGCGCACCGGCCCCCGCGCACGCCGCGCCGCACCCGGCCACCACCTGGCTGGACCGTGCCGGCCAGCTGGACCGCGCCCGCCGCTGGCGCGACCGCTTCCGCGCGCTGCGCGGCGCGGTGCTGGATCTGCCGGCGCCCGACTACCAGCGCCTGGTGGTGGACCGGCTGATCGCTCGCTCGCCGTGACACGCATCGTGCTGGTGTGCGAGCGGCTGGATGCAGCGGGTGGCGTGGAGCGCTTCTGCTGCGGCCTGGCCAACCACCTGGCCGGCCTGGGCTGGGCCGTGGCGCTGGCCAGCACCTCGCCAGCCGGTGCCCGCCCGCCCTACGACCTGCACCCGCAGGTGCAAGTGCTGCACGCCCCGCTGGCGCTGCCGCCGGCCGGTGGCCCGTTGCGGCGCTTGGCACTCGCGCTGCGGCAATGGCACATCGGCCGTGCGCTGGCCGGGCTGCTGCGCCGCACGCCGGCCGATGTGCTGCTGCTCAACGGGCTCACCGGCGCGGTGTCGGTGCTGGCCGCCGCACCCGGCCTGGCGCGACGCGCGGTGTGCTGCGACCATAACCATTTCGACGCCCGCTCTCGGCCCTGGCGCTGGGCGCGGCGGCTCTTGTACCCACGCGTCGCCGCCGTGGTCAGCCTGACCGAGGCCGACCGCGCGCGTTTCGCCGCGCTGAACCCGCGCACCGAGGTCATCGCCAACGCCTCGGCACTGCAGGCACCCACGCCGGTGGCCGGCACCGCGCCCGTGGTGCTGGCCGTGGGCCGGCATGTCGCGCAGAAGGGGCTGGACCTGCTGCTGCAGGCCTGGGCCAGCGTGGCCGCGGCGCGGCCGGATGCGCGCCTGCAAATCGTCGGGGACGGCCCGGAGACCGCGGCGCTGCAGGCGCTGGCCACCCGCCTGGGCCTGGACCCCAGCGTGGCCTGGCTGCCCGCCACTACCGGCATCGAGGCCCTGTACCGCGCCGCCGCGCTGTTTGTGCTGCCTTCGCGTTACGAAGGCATGCCGCTGGCGCTGCTGGAGGCGCAGGCGCTGGGCCTGCCGGCCGTGGCCTTCGACTGCCCCACCGGCCCGCGCGAGATCCTGGGCGGGCAGGGCGGTTCGCTGGTGCCGGCGGGTGATGTGGCCGGCCTGGCCGCCGCGCTGATCGCGCTGCTGGCCGACCCCGAACGCCGCGCGCAGATGGCTGCGGCGGCGCTGGCGCGCAGCCGCAGCCACTTCTCCCCGGCCCAGCATTTCGCGCGCTGGACGGCGCTGCTGCAGCGCGTGGCGGCCGGATGAAAACGATCTCCATCATCGTGCCCTGCCGCAACGAAGCCGGCCACATCGACGCCTTTCTGGCCTCGGCCCTGGCCCAGTGGCTGCCACCGGGCTGGGCGCTGCAGCTGCTGGTGGCCGACGGCGCCAGCGACGACGGCACCCGCGCGCGGCTGGACCGCTGGGCCGGGCAAGAGGGCCGGCTGCGCGTGATTGACAACCCCGCGCGCATCACTTCGGCGGCACTGAACCGCGCCATCGAACAGGCCGATGGCGAGATCATCGTGCGCATGGACGTGCACACCGTCTACGCCGAAGACTATGTGGCCGCCTGCATCGCGGCGCTGCAGCGCAGCGGCGCCACCTGCGTCGGCGGCGCCTGGCGCCCAGTGGGCGAGGCCGGCCGCCAGCGGGCCATCGCACGGGCTTTCGAGAGCCGCTTCGGCTCCGGCGGTGCGGCCTCGCGCCAGGCCGACCTGGAAGGCGAGGTCGACACCGTCTACCTGGGCGCGTGGCGGCGCGACGACCTGGTGCGCCTGGGCGGTTTCGACGAGAACCTGGTGCGCAACCAGGACGACGAACTTGCGTTGCGCATCGTGCGCAGCGGCGGCCGGGTCTGGCAGAGCGCGGCCATCCGTTCCTGGTACACGCCGCGGGCTTCGTTTCGCGCGCTGTTCCGCCAGTTCTGGCAGTACGGTTACTGGAAGGTGGCCGTGATCCGCAAACACCGGCTGCCGGCGGCGCCGCGCCACCTGGTGCCGTTTGCCTTCGTCACGGCGCTCGCGATGCTGGCTGCCATCAGCTTCTTCTGGCCGCCCGCCGGTTGGGCCCTGGCCGGCCTGCTGGGCGTCTACGGCACGGCCGCGCTGGCCAGTGCAGCCGCCATCGCCCGGCCCTGGCGCGAGCCGCTGCAATGGGCCGGCATCGGCCTGGCCACGGCCTGCATGCACATCGGCTACGGCCTGGGATTTGCGCGCGGGCTGTGGGACTTCGGCATCACCCGCCGCGCGCCCGGCAGCGCCGCCACACGCCTGACGCGATGAGCACCCACGACGAAACCCGCGCCGTGGTGGAGCGCTACGCCCGCCGCAGCGTGGGCGACCGCTACCACCCGCTGCAGCCCGACGTGTTGTGCGCACGCCAGGAACGCCAACGTGCGCTGGTGGCGCTGCTGCGTCGGCATGCACCGGCCCCGGTGGCGCAGCTGGACGTGCTGGAGGTCGGCTGCGGGGCCGGCGACAACCTGCTGGAGCTGGCCACGCTGGGTTTCGACCCGGCGCGCTTGGTGGGCAACGAACTGCTGCCGGAACGTGTGGCCGTGGCCCGCGCCCGCCTGCCATCGGCCACGGCCCTGCACGCAGGCGATGCGTTGATGCTGCCGCTGCCACCTGCGAGTTTTGACATCGTGCTGCAGTACACCGTTTTCAGCTCGCTGCTGGACGATGTTTTCCAGCAGCGCCTGGCTGATCGCATGTGGCAGGGGCTGCGGCCGGGTGGCGCCGTGCTCTGGTACGACTTCGGCTGGGACAATCCGCGCAACCCCGATGTGCGTGGCGTGCCGCTGGCGCGTGTGCGGCAGCTGTTCCCGGCCGGCCGGCTGCACGTGCGGCGCGTGACGCTGGCGCCGCCGCTGGGCCGGCCTGCGGCACGGCTTCACCCGCGGCTGTGGGGGCTGCTGAACAGCCTGCCGTGGTTGCGCACGCACCACCTGATCTGGATCGAGAAAACCCGATGAGCGAACCTGCGCTGCCCTTCCTGCCGTTTGCCTTGCCCGAGATCGGCGAAGAAGAGATCGCCGAGGTCGTGGATTCGCTGCGCTCCGGTTGGGTGACCACCGGCCCGAAGGCGCGGCGGTTCGAGGCGGACTTCGCCGCTTTTCTGGGCGATGCGGGCCTGCACTGCGTGGCCGTCAACTCCGCCACCGCCGGCCTGCACCTGGCGCTGGAGGCGCTGGGCATCGGCCCGGGCGACGAGGTCATCACCACCACCCACACCTTCACCGCCACCGCCGAAGTGGTGCGTTACCTGGGCGCCGACGTGAAGCTGGTGGACATCGACCCCGCCACGCTGAACATTCACCCGGCGGCCGTGGAAGCCACGATCACACCGCGCACCAAGGCCATCATCCCGGTGCATTACGCCGGGCTGGCGGCCAACATGCCGGCGCTGCTGGCGCTGGCGAAACAACACGGCCTGAAGGTGGTGGAAGACGCGGCGCATGCGCTGCCCACCACCAGTGCCGGCCGGCTGGTGGGTACGCTGGACAGCGACGCCACGGTCTTCAGCTTCTACGCCAACAAGACCATCACCACCGGCGAAGGTGGCATGTTGGTCACGCGCGACGCCGCACTCGCCAAGCGCGCCCAGGTGATGCGCCTGCACGGCATGAACCGCGACGCCTTCGACCGCTTCACGGCCACCGTGCCCAGCTGGTACTACGAGATCGTGGCGCCCGGTTTCAAGTACAACCTGACCGACATCGCCGCGGCGCTGGGCCTGCACCAGCTCAAGCGCCTGCCGGCCTTCCAGCAAAAACGCGAGCAATTGGCCGCGCGCTACAACAAAGGGCTGCGCGGTCTGCCGGTGATCCTGCCGCCGCCGCCAGCGCCGGGTGACACCCACGCCTGGCACCTGTACGTGCTGCGCCTGGCCGATGGCGCGCCGATCGGCCGCGATGCGTTGATCGAGGCCTTGTATGCCGCCGGCATCGGCTGCAGCGTGCACTACATCCCGCTGCACCTGCAGCCCTACTGGCGCGAGCGTTACGGCCTGCAGGCGGCCATGTTCCCGCACAGCCAGCACGCTTACGAGCAGATGCTGAGCCTGCCGCTGTACACCCGCATGACCGATGCCGATGTCGACCGCGTGCTGGCCGTGCTGCACCGCCTGCTGGGCTGAGCCACCGCCGTGCTGAAGCGTCTGTTCGATGTGCTGGTGGCCGCCACCGGCCTGCTGCTACTGGCCCCGCTGCTGCTCGGCCTGGCGCTGTGGATCCGGCTGGACTCCCCGGGCCCGGTGTTCTTCCGCCAGGAACGGGTGGGCCGCCATGGCCGGCTGTTCCGCATCCACAAGTTCCGCACCATGGTGCATGGCGCGGCCGGGCTGCCGCTGACCGTGGGCGCCGACGCGCGCATCACCCGTGCCGGCCGCTGGCTGCGCGCGCGCCGGCTGGACGAGCTGCCGCAGCTGATCGACGTGCTGCAGGGCACGATGAGCCTGGTGGGCCCGCGCCCCGAGGTGCCCCGCTACGTGGCGCTCTACCCGCCAGCGCTGAAGGCCCGCGCGCTGGCGGTGCGGCCCGGCATCACCGACCCGGCTTCTCTGGCCCACCTGGACGAAGCCACCCGCCTGGCCGCCGCCGCGGACCCCGAGCGCGAGTACGTCGAGCACATCCTGCCGCGCAAGCTGCAGGCCGCGGCAGACTACGCCGAACAGGCCTCGTTGTGGACGGATCTGCAGGTGCTGCTGCGCACGCTGCGGGTGTTGCTGGGTCGCGGCTGACCTTGTCTGTACAATTTCAAAATCCAACTTTGAAACAGTACAACATGTTGCCCCGCCGCGCTGCTGCAACGCTGGCCCGCCTGGCGCAGGGTTTCCCCATCATCGCCATCACCGGCCCGCGCCAGTCTGGCAAGACCACGTTGGCACGCGCGGCGTTTGCCGATCTGCCCTACGTCAACCTGGAAGACCCGGACACCCGTGAGCTGGCGCTGGCCGACCCGCGCCGCTTCCTGGCCAGGCACGCGGCCGGCGGCATCTTCGACGAAGTGCAGCGCGCGCCTGCCCTGATGTCCTACCTGCTGGGCGTGGCCGATGCTGCGCCGCGCATGGGCCGCTTCGTGCTCACCGGCTCGCAGCAGTTCGGCCTGATGGACGGCATCGGCCAATCGCTCGCCGGTCGTGTGGGCCTGCTCACGCTGCTGGGCCTGGCCCAGCCCGAGCGCCGCGACCATGTGAGCCTGGAAGAGACGCTGTGGCGCGGTGGCTACCCGGCGCTGCACGACCCCGCGCGGGCCCTGCACCCGCCGCACTGGTTGGCCGCCTACGTGGCCACCTACGTGGAGCGCGACGTGCGCCAACTGCTGAACGTCAGCAACCTGCTGGTCTTCCAGCGTTTTCTGACGATGTGCGCTGCGCGCAGCGGGCAGCTGCTCAACCTCAACAGCCTGGCGTCCGACTGCGGCATCAGCCAGCCCACAGCGCGCCAGTGGCTCACAGTGCTGCAGGCCAGCCACCTGGTGACCCTGGTCGCGCCATACCACCGCAACTTCGGCAAGCGGCTGGTGAAGACACCCAAGCTCTATTTCCTGGACAGTGGCCTGCTCTGCCACCTGCTGCGCATCGGCAGCCCGGCGGATCTGCAGGTGCACGCGGCGCGTGGCGCGGTCTTCGAGACCTGGGCCGTGGCCGAGACGCTCAAACACCGCTACAACCAGGGCCTGCCGGCCGACCTGTACTTCTGGCGCGACAACCACGGCCTGGAGGTGGACCTGGTCTTTGAACACGGTGCCCGGCTGCACAGCGTGGAATGCAAATCCGGCACCACCTGGGCCAGCGATTGGCTGGGCCCGCTGCGCCGCTGGCGCGATGCGGCTGGGCCCGAAGCCGCCGACCCCATCGTGCTGTACGGCGGCGAGCAGAGCTTCGAGCATGACGACCACCGTGCCTTGAGCTGGCGCCATCTGGGGTGGGCGGAGGCCGCGACATGAACGCGGGCCTGCCTACCGTCTGGCACCGGCTGGACCTGTTCCTCGCTCGGCTGCGGCCGCACCGCGCGGCGCTGTCGCTGCTGATCGATGCCGGCGTCATCGTGGCCTGCTGGAACATCACCTACCTGTTCCGGCTGGGTTTCGACCGTTGGCTCAGCGCTCGCCCGGGTTACGACGGCGCGGTGCTGGCCGGCATCGTGGCGCTGTACCTGTTGGCCTTCATCGCCTTCAAGGTGCCGCAGAGCCTGTGGCGATTCTCCGGCTTCGGCGAGGTCAAGCGCCTCACGCTGGCCTGCCTGCTGGCCGGGCTGGTGGCGGCGCTGGCGGTGCGTGGCCTGGGCCTGGTGAAGGTGCCGCGCGCGGTGCTGACGCTGCACCCCATCGTCGCGCTGATGGGCGTGGTGCTGGTGCGCATCGGCTACCGCATGTTGTACGAACACGCGCGCAGCCGCATCGTCGGCCAGGGCCAGGAGGTGCGGTGCGCGCTGGTGCTGGGCGCGGGCGGTGCCGCGCGGCGGCTGCTGGCCGGCATCCACCAGCAGGGCTGGCTGGTGCTGGGCCTGCTGGACGACGACCCGGCCAAACGTGGCGCGCGCATCGCCGGGGTGCCGGTGCTGGGCCCGCTGGACGCGGTGCGGCGGCCCGAGGTGCGCGGTGCCGCGACGCATGTGATCGTGGCCCTGCCCAGCGCCACGCCCGAGCAACGCCGGCGCGCCCTGGCGCTGGCCGCCGAGAGCGGCCTGCCGGTCGTCACCGTGCCCAGCGCCGACGAGCTGGCCGGCGGCCGACGGCTGGAGCGCCTGCGGGCGATCGAACCCGAGGACCTTCTGGGCCGCGCCCCGGTGCAGCTGGACGAAGCCGGCATCGGCCAGCTGATCGCCGGCCAGACCGTGCTGGTGACGGGTGCCGGCGGCAGCATCGGCAGCGAGCTGTGCCGCCAGGTGGCGCACTTCGGCCCGGCGCGGCTGGTGCTGGTGGAGCTGTCGGAGTTCAACCTGTACAGCATCGAGCAGGCGATGGGCGAGGCTTTTCCGAACGTGGAACTGGTGCGCCTGATCGGCGACGTGAAAGATCTGCCGCAGATGCGCGCGCTGATGCAGCGCTGGCGGCCGGCGTTGGTGTTCCACGCCGCGGCCTACAAACATGTGCCGCTGATGGAAGAGCACAACGCGGCCGCCGCGCTGCGCAACAACACGCTAGGCACACACCATGCAGCGCTGGCCGCGGCCGAGGCCGGTGTACCGCGCTTCGTGCTCATCAGCACCGACAAGGCCGTCAACCCCACCAACGTGATGGGCGCCAGCAAACGCGCCGCCGAGATGGTGGTGAGTGCCCTGGCCGCCGAGCACCCGGACACCCGCTTCATGGCCGTGCGTTTTGGCAACGTGCTGGGCAGCAGCGGCAGCGTGATCCCCAAGTTCAAGGAGCAGATCGCCAAGGGCGGCCCGGTGACCGTGACCCACCCGGACATCATCCGCTACTTCATGACCATCCCCGAAGCTGCACGCCTGGTGCTGCAGGCCGCGGCGATCGGCGAAAGCGGCCAGGTGCTGGTGCTGGACATGGGCGAGCCGGTGAAGATCGTCGACCTGGCGCGCCAGATGATCCGCCTGGCCGGGCACAGCGAAGCCGAGATCGGCATCACGTTCACCGGGCTGCGGGCGGGGGAGAAGTTGTTCGAGGAGTTGCTGGCGGATGCGGACCAGACCCTGGCCACCGGGGTGGAGCGGCTGCGGGTGGCGCGGCTGCAGGGGCCATGGCCGGGTGTCGACGGCATGTTGGCGTGGGCAGCCAGTGAGCCTTGCCCAACAGATTCCGAAGTGCGTCAGATGCTTCTGGTTGCGGTGCCAGAATTTCGACCCCTTGCTTCGTGAAAGAATCAAGATCCAAATCCCTGTATCCATTCATGAGCATCCTCGTCACCGGCGGCGCCGGCTTCATTGGCAGCAACTTTGTGCTG